>NZ_BCQQ01000153.1 GCF_001552155.1 Actinomadura formosensis NBRC 14204
GGCCGGGGCGGACGCGGCGGCGAGCGCGGCGGACGCGGCGGCGCCGAGCAGAAGCAGCAGCAGCAGGGTTCCGAGCAGCCGGCGCAGTCCGCCGAGGCTGCTCCGCAGGGTGAGGGGAGCTGAGTAACCGATGCTGATCCCTCGTAAGGTCAAGCACCGCAAGCAGCACCACCCGAAGCGCCGCGGCATGGCCAAGGGCGGCACGAAGGTGACGTTCGGCGAGTACGGCATCCAGGCCGTCGAGGCCGCGTATGTGACGAACCGGCAGATCGAGGCCGCGCGTATCGCGATGACCCGCCACATCAAGCGTGGCGGCAAGGTCTGGATCAACATCTTCCCGGACCGTCCGCTGACCAAGAAGCCCGCCGAGACCCGCATGGGTTCCGGTAAGGGTTCGGTCGAGTGGTGGGTGGCCAACGTGAAGCCGGGCCGCGTGCTGTTCGAGATCTCCTACCCGAACGAGCAGATCGCTCGGGAGGCGCTCACCCGCGCGATCCACAAGCTGCCCATGAAGTGCAAGATCGTGAAGCGAGAGGTGGGTGAGTCCTGATGTTCAAGCGTCACAAGCTCCCCATGCTGTGCTCACTGACCTGCAAGATCGTCAAGCGAGAGGTGGGTGAGTCCTGATGGCCAAGGGTCTTACCGCCGACGACCTGCGGACCGAACCCGAGGACGTCCTGGTCACCAAGCTCAAGGAGGCCAAGGAGGAGCTGTTCAACCTCCGCTTCCAGGCCGCCACCGGCCAGCTTGAGAGCCACGGGCGGCTGCGCACCGTGAAGCGCGAGATCGCTCGCATCTACACCGTGATGCAGGAGCGCAAGCTCGGCATCACCACGGTCGAGGACGCCGCGGAGGGCAACGAATGACCGAGCAGCAGACCGAGCAGCGGAGCAGCCGCAAGATCCTTGAGGGGCTCGTGGTCAGCGACAAGATGGACAAGACCGTGGTCGTGTCCGTCGAGGACCGCGTGAAGCACGCCAAGTACCACAAGGTGATCCGCCGCACGAAGAACTACAAGGCGCACGACGAGGCCAACGAGTGTGGCGTCGGCGACCGCGTCCGCCTCATGGAGACCCGCCCGCTGTCGGCCACCAAGCGCTGGCGCGTGGTGGAGATCCTTGAGAAGGCCAAGTAATTACTGGTTCCACCAGGCTGCCGCGGGTGACGCGGCAGAACCGGTGTGACGAACAGGAGTTGACGTGATCCAGCAGGAGTCGCGACTCAAGGTCGCCGACAACACGGGTGCGAAGGAGATCCTTTGCATCCGGGTTCTCGGCGGCTCGGGTCGGCGCTACGCGGGAGTCGGCGACATCATCGTCGCGACGGTGAAGGACGCCCTTCCCGGCGCGGGCGTGAAGAAGGGTGACGTCGTCAAGGCGGTCGTCGTGCGCACCCGCAAGGAGCGCCGGCGCCCGGACGGCTCCTACATCCGCTTCGACGAGAACGCCGCCGTGCTGATCAAGGACGGCGGCGACCCCCGCGGCACCCGTATCTTCGGCCCGGTGGGCCGCGAACTGCGCGAGAAGAAGTTCATGCGCATCATCTCGCTCGCGCCGGAGGTGCTCTGATGAAGATCCGCAAGGGCGACGAGGTGATCGTCCTCGCCGGCAAGGACAAGGGCGCGACGGGCAAGGTCCTGCGCGTCATCCCGCGTGAAGAGCGGGTGGTCGTCGAGGGCGTCAACCTCATCACCAAGAACATCAAGGCCGACCAGCAGCGTGCCGGCAAGGAGAGCGGTCGCGTCACGGTCGAGGCGCCGCTGCACGTCAGCAACGTCGCGATCGTCGAGGACGGCAAGCCGGTACGGGTCGGTTACCGCACCAACGAGGACGGCACGAAGGTTCGGATCTCGCGCCGTAGCGGTAAGGAGATCTGAGACCGATGACCGAGACCGTTACCGAGCGCCCCGTCCCGAAGCCGCGGCTCAAGGTCCGCTACCGCGAGGAGATCGCGGGGCAGATGCGCGAGCAGTTCGGCTACCCCAACGTCATGCAGATCCCCACGCTGACCAAGATCGTGGTCAACATGGGCGTCGGCGACGCGGCGAAGGACGCCAAGCTGATCGAGGGTGCGATCCGCGACCTTTCGGTGATCACCGGCCAGAAGCCGGCGGTGAACCGGGCCCGCAAGTCCATCGCGCAGTTCAAGCTGCGCGAGGGGATGCCGATCGGCGCGCACGCCACGCTGCGCGGCGACCGCATGTGGGAGTTCCTGGACCGGCTGCTGTCGACGGCGCTGCCCCGCATCCGTGACTTCCGCGGCCTGTCGCCGAAGCAGTTCGACGGCAACGGGAACTACACCTTCGGGCTGACCGAGCAGGTCATGTTCCACGAGGTCGACCCGGACAAGATCGACCGGACGCGGGGCATGGACATCACGGTCGTGACGACCGCGAAGACCGACGACGAGGGCCGGGCGCTGCTCAAGCTCCTGGGCTTCCCCTTCAAGGAAAGCTGAGCGAGGAAAAGAGCATGGCGAAGAAGTCGCTGATCGCCAAGGCGGCGCGCAAGCCGAAGTTCGGTGTGCGCGCGTACACTCGATGCTCGCGCTGCGGGCGTCCGCGTTCCGTCTACCGGAAGTTCGGCCTGTGCCGCGTGTGCTTCCGGGAGATGGCCCACCGCGGCGAGCTGCCCGGCATCACGAAGTCCAGCTGGTGACCGCATCCCCCGGGGGCGGCCCCGGGGGGCGGACACCGGCCTGTAATGAATGACCAACCGGGCGCCTGAGAGGGCGTCCACGACCGCGCCAAAGGTCCACGGGACGCATCGACCCGAGGAAACCGTGGCGAGGGAGGGCCAGCAGGCCATGACGATGACCGACCCGATCGCAGACATGCTGACGCGTCTGCGGAACGCGAATTCGGCGTACCACGACTCCGTGGCGATGCCGTACTCGAAGATCAAGGCGCACATCGCCGAGATCCTCCAGCAGGAGGGCTACATCTCGGGCTGGACCGTGCAGGACGCCAAGGTCGGCAAGGAGCTCGTGATCGAGCTGAAGTTCGGCCCGACCCGCGAGCGTTCGATCGCCGGCATCAAGCGCGTCTCGAAGCCGGGTCTGCGCGTGTACGCGAAGAAGGACAATCTGCCGAAGGTCCTGGGCGGACTGGGCGTCGCGATCATCTCGACGTCCTCCGGCCTGATGACCGACCGGCAGGCGGGCAAGCGTGGCGTGGGCGGGGAAGTCCTCGCCTACGTCTGGTGAGGGGAGGTACTGACCAATGTCTCGTATCGGACGTCTTCCCATCACCGTGCCCAGCGGTGTCGAGATCACCCTCGACGGCCGGGAGGTCACCGTCAAGGGGCCGAAGGGCACGCTGTCGCACACCGTCGTCGAACCCATTGAGGTCAGCCAGGAGGACGGCAAGATCGTCGTCACCCGGCCGAACGACGTCAACAAGGTGCGCGGCCTGCACGGGCTCACCCGGACGCTGATCAACAACATGGTCGTCGGGGTCACCGACGGCTACAAGAAGACCCTGGTCATCCAGGGCGTCGGTTACCGGGTGGTGGCCAAGGGCAAGAATGTGGAGTTCTCGCTCGGCTACAGCCACCCGATCCCCTTCGAGGCGCCGGAAGGCATCACCTTCAAGGTGGAGAAGCCGACGCAGCTCGTCGTCGAGGGCATCGACAAGCAGCTCGTCGGTGAGATCGCCGCGCGCATCCGCAAGCTGCGCAAGCCCGACCCGTACAAGGGCAAGGGTGTGCGCTACGAGGGCGAGCAGATCCGCCGCAAGGTCGGAAAGGCTGGTAAGTAGTCATGGCAGGCACGAAGACCCTGGCCGCGAAGGCCACGTCGGCGCGGGCCAAGTCCCGCAAGCGCCGGCACCTGCGGGTCCGGAAGAAGGTCGTGGGCACCGCCGCGCGGCCTCGCCTGGTCGTGACCCGCTCCACCCGGCACGTGTTCGTCCAGGTCATCGACGACGACAAGGGCCACACGCTGGCCTACGCGTCGACGATGGAGGCGGACCTGCGCGCCGACTCCGGCGACAAGACGGCCAAGTCCCGCAGGGTCGGCGAGCTCGTCGCCCGGCGGGCCAGGGAGGCCGGCGTGTCCGCGGTCGTGTTCGACCGCGGCGGCAACAAGTACCACGGCCGCATCGCCGCTGTCGCGGACGGTGCGCGCGAGGGGGGCCTTAAGCTCTAATGGCCCTGTACAAGGTGAACGAGAGGAACCACTGATGGCAGCGCAGAGGCGTGGTGGCGGTCAGGGTGGCGACCGTCGCGACCGCCGCGACGACCGCCGCGGTGGCGCCGACAAGGGCCAGTCGTACATCGAGAAGGTCGTGGCGATCAACCGTGTCGCCAAGGTCGTCAAGGGCGGGCGTCGCTTCAGCTTCACCGCCCTGGTGATCGTCGGTGACGGCAACGGGACCGTCGGCGTCGGCTACGGCAAGGCCAAGGAGGTGCCCGCGGCGATCGCCAAGGGTGTCGAAGAGGCCAAGAAGCACTTCTTCAAGGTGCCGCGGATCCAGGGCACGATTCCGCACCTGGTGCAGGCGCGGGCCGCGGCGGGCGAGGTCCTGCTGCGTCCGGCCAGCCCCGGTACCGGCGTGATCGCCGGTGGCCCGGTGCGCGCCGTGCTGGAGGCGGCCGGTATCCAGGACGTGCTGAGCAAGTCGCTGGGCAGCGAGAACGCGATCAACATCGTGCACGCGACGATCGCGGGGCTGAAGGCGCTGAAGCGTCCGGAGGAGATCGCGGCCAAGCGCGGCCTGCCGATCGAGGACGTCGCCCCGGCGGCCATGCTGCGGGCTCGTGCGGCCGGCACCGAACCGAGGCCGGAGGTCGCGACCTCATGAGCAACCTGAAGATCACGCAGACCAAGTCCGTGATCAGCGAGAAGCAGAACCAGCGTGACACGCTGCGCACCCTCGGCCTGAAGAAGATCGGGCAGAGCGTGGTCCGCGCGGACCGCCCCGAGGTGCGCGGCATGATCCGGACGGTGGCACACCTTGTCACCGTCGAGGAGGTCGACTGACATGGCGGCTGATCTCGGTAAGGACACGACCGAGGGAACTCCGCTCAGGGTGCACGACCTGCGTCCGGCCCCCGGCGCCAACAAGGCCAAGACCCGCAAGGGCCGCGGCGAGGCGTCCAAGGGCAAGACCGCCGGCCGCGGCACCAAGGGCACCAAGGCCCGCAGCACCGTCCCCGTCGGTTTCGAGGGCGGCCAGATGCCGCTGATCCGCCGGGTGCCGAAGCTGAAGGGCTTCAAGAACCCGAACCGGGTCGAGTTCCAGGTGGTGAACCTGGACAAGCTCGCCGCGCTCTACCCCGAGGGCGGCGAGGTCACGGCGGAGGACCTGGCGGCCAAGGGCGCGGTGCGCCGCGGCCGTCCGGTCAAGATCCTCGGCACCGGCGACATCTCCGTCGCGGTCCAGGTGAAGGCGCACGCCTTCTCCGGCGCCGCCAAGGAGAAGATCGCCGCCGCCGGTGGTACCACCGACGAGCTGTAGGTTTTTCCAAGAAGGCCATGGCCGTCTCCTCCTGGAGGAGACGGCCATGGCCTTCTTCCTTTGCCCGCCCGTTCCCCACGGACTTCGGGTGCGAGCGAGGGGGTTCGTGACGGTCCGCGGAGTCGCTACACTGTGGCGGGCTGTTTTCCCTTCGCCGTTGCGGCTTCGGTCAGGACGGCGGATACAGTGTGCACCGGCGGGCCATGTACCCGCTCGCTATGGGATCAACCAGGACGGTACTGCCGCAATAGATGCAGGTCCTCAGGAGGAATGGTGCTGACCGCGTTCGCTCGGGCTTTCCGTACGCCTGACCTGCGTAAAAAAATCCTTTTCACGCTCTTCATGATCCTGGTGTTCCGGGTGGGGTCGATCCTGCCGACACCGAACGTGAACGTGAAGGTGCTGAAGGACACCGCCAATGCGGCCAAGCAGAGCAACACCAGCCTCTACGGGCTCGTTGATCTGTTCAGCGGCGGCGCGCTGCTGAAGCTCTCGGTCTTCGCGCTGGGCATCATGCCCTACATCACGGCCAGCATCATCCTGCAACTGCTGACGGTGGTGATCCCGCGCCTGGAGGCCCTGAAGAAGGAGGGCCAGGCCGGTACCACGAAGATCACCCAGTACACCCGGTACCTGACGGTCGGGCTGGCGATCCTCCAGGGGACCGGCATCGTGGCGATGGCGAGCACCGGGCAGCTGTTCCAGGGCGTGTCCGGCAGCGGAGACATCCTGTACGACAAGGGCATCTTCCCGATCATCACGATGGTGATCTGCATGGTGGCGGGCACGACCGTCATCATGTGGCTCGGCGAGCTGGTGACCGACCGCGGCGTCGGCAACGGCATGTCGATCCTGATCTTCACCCAGGTGGTGGCGGTCTTCCCGTCCCAGTTCTGGGCCATCTACAAGAGCAAGAACGGCTTCGTCTTCACGATCGTGGTCCTGGTGGGTCTGGCGATCATGGCGGGGGTCGTGTTCGTCGAGCAGGCGCAGCGGCGCATCCCCGTCCAGTACGCCAAGCGGATGGTGGGCCGGCGCATGTACGGCGGGACGTCGACCTACATCCCGCTGAAGGTGAACCAGGCCGGCATCATCCCGATCATCTTCGCGTCCTCGCTGCTCTACCTGCCGGTTCTGGCCACCCAGCTGTGGCCCAACGCCAAGTGGCTGCAGAAGGTCCAGCCGTACCTGCAGCAGGACAACGCCTGGCACATGGTGATCTTCTTCGCCTTCATCATCTTCTTCACGTACTTCTACGTGGCGATCACCTTCAACCCCACTGAAGTCGCCGACAACATGAAGAAGTATGGTGGATTCATCCCAGGTATCCGTCCTGGTCGGCCGACCGCCGAATACCTCGACTTCGTGCTGACCAGGATCACCACACCCGGTGCGGTGTACCTGGGGCTCGTGTCCCTGATCCCCATGGTGGCCCTTGCGATCCTGGGAGCCAGCCAGGACTTCCCGTTCGGCGGCACGAGCATCCTCATCGTCGTCGGCGTCGGACTGGATACCGTGAAGCAGATCGAGAGTCAGCTGCAGCAGCGTAACTACGAGGGCTTCCTCCGGTAGTGCGTATCGTGCTGGTGGGCCCCCCTGGAGCGGGCAAGGGGACGCAGGCCCAGTTCATCGCATCTCATCTGTCGGTCCCGAAGATCTCGACAGGTGACATCTTCCGCGCCAACGTGAGCGGCGGGACCGAGCTCGGCCGGCAGGCCAAGCAGTTCATGGACCGCGGTGACCTCGTCCCCGACGAGATCACGATCGCGATGGTGCGCGACCGGCTCGCCCAGGACGACGCGGCCGACGGCTTCCTGCTGGACGGCTTCCCGCGCAACGTCCCCCAGGCGGAGACACTGAAGAAGATCCTCGCCGAGTGGGAGACCCGCCTGGACATCGTGCTGGAGCTGGTCGTCGACGAGGACGAGGTCGTCCGGCGGCTGTCGGGCCGGCGCACATGCGACAAGTGCGGCCGGATCTGGCATGTCGACTTCGACGACAAGCAGGACGACATCTGCGACGACTGCGGCGGTCACCTGTTCCAGCGGGACGACGACAAGGAAGAGGTCGTCATGCACCGGCTGGAGGTGTACCGGCACGACACGTCCCCGCTGGTGCAGTTCTACGCCGACGAGAGCATCCTCGTCGGCATCGATGCGACGGGCCCGGTCGAAGAGGTCACCAAGCGCGCCCTGGCCGCGCTCCGCCCGCTGGAGAAGTGAACGGCACGGGCGCGGGCCCCGGTCCCGCGCCCGCCCGGCGGTGCCGGCGAACCCGGTGCAGGGAGAATGATGTTCAGACGGCGTAGGCCCGCGATCCAGATGAAGACCGCGGAGCAGATCGAGCTGATGCGTGCGGCGGGCCTGCTGGTCGGCCGGACGCTGGAACTGCTGCGCGAGGCCGTCAAACCGGGGATCACCACCCTGGATCTGGACACGCTCGCCGAGCAGCACATCCGCGACAACGGCGGCGTCCCGTCCTTCAAGGGCTACTACGGCTTCACCGGGACGATCTGCGCGTCGGTGAACGAAGAGATCGTGCACGGCATCCCGCGGGCCGGGAAGGTGCTGCGGGACGGCGACGTCATCTCCATCGACTGCGGCGCGATCGTCGAGGGCTGGCATGGCGACGCGGCCGTCACCGTTCCCGTCGGGGAGATCACCGAGGAGCTGCGGCGGCTCCTGGAGGTCACCGAGACGTCCCTGTGGCACGGTCTGGCCGCCGGAAAGGCCGGGGCCCGTCTCACGGACATGTCCCACGCGATCGAGGCTCACATTCGCTCTCAGGGCCGCTACGGCATCGTTGAGGGCTACGGGGGGCACGGCATCGGGACCGAGATGCACATGGACCCGCTGATCCCCAACCATGGCGCGCCGGGACACGGTCCCGTCCTGGAGCCGGGGATGTGCTTCGCGGTGGAGCCGATGGTGAACCTCGGCACCAAGGAGACCCTGGAACTGGACGACGGCTGGACGGTCGTGACGACCGACGGGCGGTACTCGGCGCACTTCGAGCACACGTTCGCGGTCACCGCGGACGGCCCGCGCGTCCTGACGGCACTGGACGAGGGCCGTGAATGGTTTCGCAAGCTCGGTTCACCCGCGCAGAATGGGAATGACAGCTCGTCCTGAGAAGCGGAGGAACGATGGCGCCGAACCCTGACATCCGGGCCTCGGACGCCGACCGCGACCGGGTGGCCGCGAGCCTGCGTGAGCACTGCGCGCTCGGCCGGATCACGATAGACGAGCTGCAGGAGCGGCTTGAGTCGGCGTACGGGGCGAAGACCCTCGGGCAGCTCCAGGAGGTCACCTCCGACCTGCCGGAGGAGGACCTCTACCAGCTGCCCGTCCCGGCGACGCAGCCGAAGAGCACCGCGTCCGCGGCGAAGGTCTCGTCCGGGGACCTCGTGACGCAGCGCATGCGCGCGATGTGGGGCGCGTGGGCGACGGTCAGCGCGATCAACGTCACCATCTGGCTGATCCTCATGGCGACGACCGGCGTGGTCTACCCGTGGTGGATCTGGGTGGCGGGTCCGTGGGGCGCGATCCTGCTGATGCGCACGATCTTCGGCGACCGGCACGGCGGCTGCTGACCGTCCACTCCGCGCCTCACTCCACGTCCATCAGCGGGCGGTAGTTGCCGGTCGGGGCGAAGTGCGTGGTGGCGGTGCCGTCCTCGCCGATGAGGTGGAGGGCGAACCCGGCGGGCTCCCCGGTGACGGCCGCGCGTCCCTCCTTGGTGAGGTCGAGGAACAGCTGCCGGTAGGTGCTGGGGCACGTGGTGCTGACCCTGCCGGCGAGCGACCCCGCCGACGCCCGGTGGACGTGCCCGGAGATCACCCGCACCACCTGCGGATGCCGCGAGATCACGGCCACGAACCCGGTGGGGTCGACGAACCGCAGATCGTCGATGAACCGCATCCCGATCGGATACGCCGGATGGTGCGTGGCGATGACCGTCGGCGTGTCGGGCGCGGCGCGCAGGGCCTCGTCCAGCCACGCCAGCCGCTCCTCGCTCATATGCCCATGCGGATGACCGTCCACGACGGTGTCGCAGCAGACGAGCCGCACGCCCGCCACGTCGACGGCGTACTGCATGGGCGCCTGGGGGGCCGTCGCCGACGCCACCACGGCCGGATGGTCGCTGAACACCTTCCGCATCTCGTCGCGATCGTCGTGGTTGCCGCACATCGGGTAGACGGCCATCGGCAGCGGCGACAGCAGCGCGTGCAGCCGCGTGTACTCGGCGGGCCGCCCGCCGTCGGCGAGGTCGCCGGTGAGGACCACCGCGTCCGGACGCGCGGGCAGCGACAGCAGGCTCGACACGGCGGCCCGCAGGGCGCGCACCGGTCCCGAGCCGTCGTCCACCTCGCCGTCCCGCCCGGCCGCCAGGTGGATGTCGCTCAGCTGCGCGATGATCGCCATCGATCGATCCTCCCCTTGCCCCCAGCACATCACGGGGGCCTTCCTCCGGGCACCTCCGGGCCTGTGCAACGTGACGATCTTGGCCCCCGCCCGCGCCCCTGTCGACTCGGGGCAGATGATCCATTGTGGGAGGCGCTCCCCGCGCCCCCGGCGGGGGAGGTCAGGCGACGTGGGGGATCACCAGGGAGAGGGCCGAGGTGACCTCTTCGGGAGCGGGGGCCACGTCGGGGACCACGTCGCGCAGGGCCAGCCAGCCGTTGATGGCCTGGACGGTGGGCTTGGCCTCGATGAGCTGCGGATCCTCCAGGCCGTACCAGGCGGCGACCTTCGACCAGCGCCACAGGCGGTGGCCCGCGGCCGACATCTCCGACGAGGGGAAGCCGGTGGCGCCGCGCGCGCCGGTGATGGCGTGCCGGACCGAGTCGAACGAGCGGCCGACGCGTTCGGCGATGTCGCGGATCGTCAGCAGCGGGTCGGCCTCCACCTGCAGGACGTGCAGGCCGGGCGCGCTCTCCTCGACGTGCTCGACCACCTCCATGATCGCCGCGGCGAGGGTGGCGCCGGGCCAGGAGCAGGACGCGTTGCCCAGACGGTCCGCCGAGCGGAGCTCGTCGTTTGGATGGTGGTGGGCGGGGGCTGGTGGACGGTCGGCGTGCTGCGGTTCGCTGATGATCGACACCGTGACCGCGCCGTGCGTACGGTCGAACAGCGGGTCGAGCTCCTCCTCGTAGAGGGGACGGCTGAGGATCAGCGCGAAGTCATAGCTCGGCATGCTGATCCTCCTCGAAGTCTCTCTCCTCGAAAGGTACAACGCGGACGCGTTGTATGCTTGGGTCGGGAGCAGTCTCCGGACCCGTGGCAGGTGTTGATTTCGCGTTGCGCGCCCGGTTGACGTAGACTCCTTTGTCGGTCCGTCGCCGGCCGCCTGAATCCCCGTTTCCGACGCTCTCGCGTCGTGGTGGGGTGCGGCCGATTCTCCTCTGGAGACCCGGGCCGCGTCCAATGAGCCGATCAGCGAAGCGCGGAGGACATGCCCAAGAAAGAAGGGGCCATCGAGATCGAGGGCACCGTCATCGAGTCCCTCCCGAACGCCATGTTCCGGGTGGAGCTGGAGAACGGGCACAAGGTGCTCGCCCACATCAGCGGCAAGATGCGGATGCACTACATCCGGATCCTGCCGGACGACCGCGTCGTTGTGGAGTTGAGCCCCTACGACCTCACGCGCGGTCGGATCGTCTACCGCTACAAGTAATCCCACTGGGGTTGCCTTCCCCGCGCGTGGCGGCGCGGGGGTGACCCTTATCTCCAGGAGACCCAGTGAAGGTCAAGCCGAGCGTCAAGAAGATCTGCAACAAGTGCCGCGTCATCCGCCGGCACGGCCGGGTCATGGTCATCTGCTCTGACCCGCGCCACAAGCAGCGTCAGGGCTGACGCACACAACAGACAAGCGCACCGCAGCCTTCACACGTGGCCGTACGCCGTCCGATCCCCTGGATCGGGCCGTACGGCAGCGTCGTGTGGAGGAGCACCCTCGGATCGTCGGAGGCCGGGGCCGCCACCCGGGCAGGGTGTGTGCGGACGCGGTGCGTCCATACCTCCGCATTATGAAGGGAACTGCCCAACATGGCACGCCTTCTCGGCGTCGACCTCCCGCGCGACAAGCGCTTGGAGGTCGCTCTCACCTACATCTTCGGCATCGGCCGGACGCGGGCGCTGGAGACCCTCGCGGGTACCGGCGTCAGCGGCGACCTGCGGGTGCACCAGCTCGGCGACGAAGAGCTGGTGAAGCTCCGCGACTGGATCGAGGCGAACTACAAGATCGAGGGTGATCTTCGCCGCGAGGTCCAGGCGGACATCCGCCGCAAGATCGAGATCGGGTGCTACCAGGGCATCCGGCACCGCCGCGGGCTTCCGGTGCACGGTCAGCGCACGCAGACCAACGCGCGTACCCGCAAGGGCAAGAAGAAGACCGTGGCCGGCAAGAAGAAGGCCGGCAAGAAGTAGTCCGGAGTCGGTCCTCCGGATCGATGACCTCACGAGTAGAGAGAGCACATGCCTCCTAAGAGCCGTGTCGGCGCCAAGAAGGTGCGCCGCAAGGAGAAGAAGAACGTCGCTCACGGGCACGCCCACATCAAGAGCACGTTCAACAACACGATCGTTTCGATCACCGACCCCAACGGGAACGTGATCTCCTGGGCCTCCTCGGGCCATGTCGGGTTCAAGGGCTCGCGCAAGTCCACCCCGTTCGCCGCGCAGCAGGCCGCCGAGGCCGCCGCCCGGCGCGCGATGGAGCACGGCATGCGCAAGGTCGACGTCTTCGTGAAGGGCCCGGGCTCGGGCCGCGAGACCGCCATCCGCTCGCTGCAGGCGACCGGCCTGGAGGTGGGCTCGATCCAGGACGTCACGCCCGTTCCGCACAACGGCTGCCGCCCGCCGAAGCGCCGCCGGGTCTGAGGCAGGGAGAACACACGACAATGGCTCGTTACACCGGTGCGGACTGCAAGCTCTGCCGCCGCGAGAAGATGAAGCTGTTCCTCAAGGGCAGCAAGTGCATGGGCCCGAAGTGCCCGATCGAGATCCGTCCCTACCCGCCGGGTGAGCACGGTCGCGGTCGGCCCAAGGAGACCGAGTACCTGCTGCAGCTGCGTGAGAAGCAGAAGGCGCGGCGCATCTACGGCGTGCTGGAGCGCCAGTTCCACAACTACTACGTCGAGGCGAACCGCCAGCAGGGCAAGACGGGTGACAACCTGCTCGTCCTGCTGGAGCGCCGGCTCGACAACGTGGTCTACCGCGGCGGCTTCGCCAAGTCCCGCGACATGGCCCGTCAGCTCATCCGCCACGGCCACATCCGGGTCAACGGCAAGAAGGTCGACATCCCGTCGGCCCTGGTGGACGAGGCCGACATCATCGACGTCAAGTCCAAGTCGCAGGAGATGACGCCGTTCCAGGTCGCCAAGGCCGAGGCCGGCGAGGTGACCGTCCCGGCGTGGCTCGGCGTGGACGCGGAGAAGATGCGGATCTTCGTGCACTCGCTGCCGGTCCGGCAGCAGATCGACGCTCCCGTCCAGGAGCAGCTGATCGTCGAGCTCTACTCCAAGTAGGGCTCAGCGTCCCGCCGGGGTCCATGGATGGATCCCGGCGGGACGGGAACACCGGAACACTGCGGTCGTCAAATAGCGGGCACCGCGGAAAGAAGGCATCACCATGCTCATCGCTCAGCGTCCCACTCTCACCGAAGAGCAGGTCGACGAGTACCGGTCGCGGTTCACCATCGAGCCGCTGGAGCCGGGCTTCGGCTACACGATCGGCAACTCGCTGCGTCGTACCCTGCTCTCCTCGATTCCCGGTGCGGCCGTCACCAGCATCCGGATCGAGGGCGTCCTGCACGAGTTCTCCACCGTCCCCGGGGTCAAGGAGGATGTCACCGACATCATCCTGAACCTCAAGGAGCTCGTCGTCTCCTCCGAGCACGACGAGCCCGTGGTCATGTACCTGCGCAAGCAGGGCCCGGGCGAGGTGACCGCGGCCGACATCGCGCCGCCGGCGGGCGTCGAGGTCCACAACCCGGACCTGCACATCGCCACGCTGAACAACAAGGCCAAGCTGGAGATGGAGCTGACGGTCGAGCGCGGCCGCGGCTACGTCTCCGCCGCGCAGAACAAGCAGCCGGGCCAGGAGATCGGCCGGATCCCGATCGACTCCATCTACTCGCCCGTGCTCAAGGTCACCTACAAGGTCGAGGCGACCCGGGTCGAGCAGCGCACCGACTTCGACCGCCTCATCCTGGACGTGGAGACCAAGCAGGCGATGCTGCCGCGCGACGCGGTCGCGTCCGCCGGTAAGACCCTCGTCGAGCTGTTCGGCCTGGCCCGGGAGCTCAACGTCGAGGCCGAGGGCATCGACATGGGCCCGTCCCCGACGGACGCCGCGCTCGCCGCGGACCTGGCCCTGCCGATCGAGGAGCTGAACCTCACCGTCCGCTCCTACAACTGCCTGAAGCGCGAGGGCATCCACTCGGTGGGCGAGCTCGTCGCCCGCAGCGAGCAGGACCTCCTGGACATCCGCAACTTCGGTGCGAAGTCCATCGAGGAAGTGAAGCAGAAGCTCAGCGACATGGGCCTGTCGCTGAAGGACTCCCCGCCCGGATTCGACCCGAGCGCGGCGGCGGACAACTACGGCGACGACGACCAGAGCTACGCCGAGACCGAGCAGTACTAGAAACCCGATTCCCGGCGGCCGGGGGCGCGTTCCCCGGCCGTTCCGGGACCAGCTGACACCGGTACCTGATACGGCCGGTGCAGGAAGGAAACGCCATGCCCCAGCCCACCAAGGGCGCCCGCCTCGGCGGCAGCGCCGCGCACCAGCGCCTCATCCTGGCGAACCTCGCCACGGCGCTGTTCGAGCACGGCCGCATCACCACCACCGAGGCCAAGGCCCGGCGGGTGCGTCCGCTCGCGGAGAAGCTGATCACCAAGGCCAAGAAGGGTGACCTGCACAACCGCCGCCTGGTGGCCCGCGTGATCCGCGACAAGGGCGTGCTGCACGGGCTCTTCACCGAGATCGCGCCGAGCTTCGAGAGCCGTCCCGGCGGCTACACCCGCATCACCAAGATCGGCCCGCGCAAGGGTGACTGTGCGCCCATGGCCGTGATCGAGCTGGTGCGGGAGCCGATGCAGGCCGCCACCGGCAAGGCCGCGCCGAAGCCCGCCGAGGAGGAGCAGCCCGCCGAGGGCGAGGTCACCCTCAGCAAGACCGCTGCCGAGGAGCCCGAGGCCGTGGATGCCACGCCCGCTGGGTCCGAGGACAACGAGGGCGACGCTAAGTAAGATCTCGATTGCCAAGGGTGCTCCCCGCGTAGGCGGGGGTGATCCGGGCGACAACGCCCCGATGGCCGTGATCGAGCTGTGCTCCCCGCGCACGTGGGGTGATCCACTCCCTTGGCTGTTCCGCTGAGGGTTTCGGCCGACATGATGAGGGCCCGCCGTTCCACTACGGAACGGCGGGCCCGATTTTTTCCGGG
>NZ_BCQQ01000154.1 GCF_001552155.1 Actinomadura formosensis NBRC 14204
GTACCCGCGCCGGGTGTCGGCATCGGGAACGGCTTCGGTGCCGTCGCGCTCGGCAATCACATCACGGATGCGTTTACCGAACGTGGCGACCTTTCCGGCCGAGAAACCCTGCTCCACCATGCCCAGCAGAATGTCCTCGGCCGCCCGGCAGTCGGTGTCGTCCAGCCGGGCGATCGCATCGGCGATGGTCGCGGCGTATCCGAAGGACAGGTCACCGGTGGCCCAGCGGTCCGACACCTCCGCAAGACGGTGCCGTTGCCGTGCCAACGTCAGCCGCTCCTTGGCGCGGGCCTCGCGCATCCCAAGCCGGGAGCGCAACCAGCTGCGGGTGGAGGGATAACCCCACCGTTGCACTTCCCGGCCGGCGTCAACGACACCGATGAATCCGGCAAGAGCGGCCTCTTGCATGTCGCCACCGGCGGCGAGGGTCTCGGCGAGTTCCATGCAGGCCGCCGGAGATTCCGGCGGAGTGCGGCGAGCGAGCTCGGCCGCAATCGCCGACGCGGCGTTCACCAATTCCATGGTGGACGCCTTCGCCAGGTCGACCGCAACCGCTTCCACACCCCCATTTTATCCACCCACCCCCACCCGAGCATTCCAAATAAGGCTTGAATATTGTCACCACAAAGACACACCAAAACTTGACGACATCCAACAAAACGGCAAATAAGAAAATTCGGACACCGGTCACCACTTCGATAACCACGGACTCGACAGCAGACGAGTAACGACCACCCCGGCGATCAGGACATCAGGTCGTTAACGAGAGGCGCAATGACACCGGTCATTCAACGGTTCTTGGCTGGCGGTGGGGGCGGCGCGTCGGGCAGGGGGCAGGCGGAGCCTGCCCGACGAAAAGCTGCACCAGGGGCCGCAGAGGCTCCGAAGTCAAGGGTGGGACGAAGTCCCATCGCGAAGCGACGCCGAAGGCGCCCTTGACTTTGGAGGGGCGGCCCCGTACGCAGCGCCGCCCCCACCGCACGACAACGAATATGCCTTGCACGACCAAGCCCACAGCCCCAGACGAAGCCAAAAAAGAAAAGCTCCCCCATCAATCCGACCGTATCGCCACCCCAAAAGACAACACCGTCTCATGACCACCACCTTGCGCACCTACGACAACGGAGCCGTCCAGCCAGAAGAAATTGATCCAATATTGCATGGCCAGACAAGCGAAAATCACACATGCGATCTACACCCCGGTAAGCGAGCCGCGACACGAGATCAAGGCGACGGCGGTGAACGGGCACCGGATCGGGGGACGCCCGGCTCGGCCGCCGCCAGCCCCGGCAGAGGCATCCGGCCTCGTAGACGCGACGACCACCGGATGGCCGGTCGGCCGCCCGGTGGTCGCCTCACCGGACGGTGCGGCGCGGCGGTGTCAGCAGGTGCCGAGCATCGAGGTGAGGGCGCTCTTCTCGGCGCTGTCGACGGTGAGGCCGTAGTACCACTTCACCTGGATCCACGCTCGGGCGTAGGTGCAGCGGAACGCGCTGCGCGGCGGCTGCCACTCCGCGGGGTCCTTGTCGCTCTTGGCCTGGTTGACGTTGTCGGTGACGGCCCACAGTTCGGGGCCGCCGAGGTCGTTGGCGTACGCCTGGCGGCGGGACGTCGTCCAGGCCCAGGCCCCGGACGCCCACGCCTCTGCGAGCGGCACCATGTGGTCGATGTCCAGGTCGGACGCGGCGGTCCAGGTGGCGCCGTCGTAGGGCGAGTACCAGCGGCCGGACGTCGGGTAGCAGGAGGAGTCGGTGACGACGTTCGTGCCGTCCCGTTTGAGCACGGTCTCCCGGGTGTTGCACGTCCCGGAGATGGTGATCCAGTGCGGGAACAGTGTCCGATCGTAGGTGCTGGCGTGCGATTCGGCGGCGACGGTGAGTTCGGCCAGGCGGCTCGCGGCCGTGGCGGCGGACGGGATGTTGGGCGGGGTGGCGGACGCCGGCACGTCCAGGACGGCGATCAGCGCCGCGCTCAAGACGGCCGGGAGCAGGAACCGCAACAGACGTCGCATCGGGGGGAGCCCTTCCGCGACCGTTCCGGCCAGGGCGGGGGGCGCCCCGAGGGGGGACCGGAAACGGCGACACTGCGACGGTGACATTTACGGCAAACATGGATAAATATCACGCTTTGCCCAGATAGGGACCCGCCGTTGGTCGGATGCTGCCGTACGTCCCGCCCCTCATCCCCCGCGACCTGCGACGTCATTGCCGGTAATGCGGCGGATATCGCCGGCGGCGCGGCGGAGGAAAAAGCGCGCACCGGTCTCGCGCCCATCAGCAGACACGAGACCGGTTCTGCCGGTCAGACGAACCCTCAGCCTGCCGGCCAGGCGAAACAGCCTCGGCCTGCCGGCCAGGCGAAACAGCCTCGGCCTGCCGACCAGGCGAAACCCTCGGCCTGCCGGTCAGGCGAAGCGGACCCGGCCCGCGGAGATGACCGTCTTTCCGTCCACCGCCGCTTCGAAAAGGGTCGCCTCGGTGTCTTTCCAGGTGTCGATCTGCAAGGCATCACCAGGGAACACAGGGGCGGCGAAGCGTCCTTCCAGTTCGGCCAAGTCCGCTGGGTGCGCACCCAGAGACGACGCCAAGGGGAGGGTCATCGCCGCCAGGGTGCACAGGCCGTGCATGATGGGGCGCGGCATTCCGGCCGTCTTCGCCGCCTCCGGGTCTATGTGCAGGTGATGGCGATCGCCCAGAAGGCGGTAAAGAGCCGCCTGATTGGGGGCCGTCCGGACGGCCAGTGAGCCGGTCGGGGACGTTTCGGGACGCCGACGGGCGGAGGCGCCCCGGTCACCGCCGAAACCACCGCGGCCGGGGGCGAACAGCGACCAGGTCGCTTCGAAGTATTCGCTTTCCACCGCCACGTCGAAGACCGCCGCCGAGCCCTTGTCCCAGACTTCGGCCACCCGGGCCTTCATCTCCACCGAGCCTGAGCGCGGGAGGGGTTTCAGGACGCGGAGACGCTGAGTTCCGTGGACGGCCGTCCGGATGTCGAACGCGCCGGCCGAGCCGAGAGCGTCCGGGGCCCACTGGGCGAGGGTCAACGCGAACGTGGGAAGGACGCGAAGGCGCTCCTCGAAGACCAGGTCCAGGTCGGAGGCGTCCGCGCCCACCGCGAGCGCGTAAAGGATGGGACGCGTCTCGTCGTAGGTGACGGTCTTGGTGCCGAGCTCCCGGCCGCGCCATTCCCCCGTGCTCCCCATGGAGGGGCCGCCCACCGGCTCGCTCCGCCCGCTCACGCGTCCGCTCCCAGGATCAGGCCGCTGGTGGGGACGCCCGTCCCGGCGGTGACCAGCACGTTGTGGACGTCACCCGGCTGGTTCACCGAGGTGCCGCGGATCAGGCGGACGCCCTCCGCGATGCCGTTCATCCCGTGGATGTACGCCTCGCCGAGTTGCCCGCCGTGGGTGTTGAACGGGAGCCGCCCGCCCAGTTCGAGGTTGCCGTCCGCGACGAAATCCTTGCCTTCACCCTTCGGGCAGAAGCCCAGCTCTTCGAGCTGTGGCAGCACCAGAGGCGTGAAGTGGTCATAGAGGATGGCGGCCTGGACGTCGCCCGGCGTCAGGCGTGACTGCGCGTAGAGCTGCCGTCCCACCAGCCCCATTTCGGGGATGCCGGTGATTTCGGAGCGGTAGTAGCTCGTCATCATGTGCTGGTCGTTGCCGGACCCCTGCGCCGCCCCCCAGATCAGCGCCGGAGGATGCGGCAGGTCGCGGGCCCGGTCGGCGGAGACGACGACGAGCGCCTGCCCGCCGTCGCTCTCCTGGCAGCAGTCCAGCAGCCGGAGCGGCTCGGCGATCCAGCGGGACGCCTGATGGTCCTCCAGCGTGATCGGACGCCCGTAGAACCACGCGGCGGGGTTCTTCGCGGCGTGCGCCCGGTCGATGACGGCGATGCGGCCGAAGTCCTCGCTCGTCGCGCCGTATTCGTGCATGTAGCGGCGGGCGAACATGGCGACCCACTGGGCGGGGGTCGACAGCCCGAACGGGGTCATCCACGAGTACGCGGCGCGGTCCGCGCTGACGTCGACGGGCCGGTCCGCCTGGCCGAGGCCGTACCGGGTCCCGGACCGCTCGTTGAACGCGCGGTAGCAGACGACGACGTCGGCGACGCCGGTCGCGACGGCCATCGCGGCCTGCTGGACGGTGCCGCAGGCCGCGCCGCCGCCGTGCCCGATGCGGGAGAAGAACTTCAGCTCGCCGATGCCGAGGTTCCGCGCGATGTGGATCTCGGAGCTGGTGTCGGCGGTGAACGTCACCATCCCGTCCACGTCGGACGGCTGGAGCCCGGCGTCGGTGATGGCGGCGAGCACCGCCTCGCAGGCGAGCCGCAGTTCGCTGCGGCCGGACTCCTTGGAGAACTCGGTGGCGCCGATCCCGGCGATCGCCGCCGCCCCCGGCAGGACGCTCATGCCGCGCTCCCCTGTGCTCGTTCGGCGGGCAGTTGGACCACGACCGTGCCGGTGACGTGCGGCCCGATCCGGTTCACGCCGCGCACGGCGATCTCGACCCGGCCGCCGGACCGCTTGCCGGTGACGGTGCCGGTCAGGACCATCGTGTCGCCCGGGTAGTTGGGCGCGCCGAGCCGGATCTTGATGGCCTTCACGACGGCGGCGGGCCCGGCCCAGCTCGTCACGTACCGGTCGACGAGGCCGTTGGTCGTCAGGATGTTCATGAAGACGTCCTTGGAGCCGCGTTCGACCGCGAGCGACGGATCGTGGTGGACGTCCTGGTAGTCGCGGCTCGCGATCGCGGTCGCGACGATCATCGTGCGGGTCAGCGGGATGCTCAGCTCGGGGAGCTCCTCCCCCACCGCCACGTCCTCGTACCGCCGGTTCACAGGGCGGCCCCCAGCAGGTCGAGGTCGAACGACGCGCCGCCGAGCGTCCCGGAGATCTGCTTGCCCCACAGGAAGTGGCGGTGCACCGGGTAGTCGACGTCCACGCCGATGCCGCCGTGCAGGTGCTGGACGCGGTGGACGACGTTCAGCCCGCCCTCGTCCGCCCACCATTTGGCGACCAGGACGGCGGTCTCGGCGTCCTCCCCCGCGGCGATCAGGGAGACCGCGTGCCAGAGGCAGACGCGCAGCGCGTCGATCTCGATGTAGCAGTCGGCGAGCTGGTGCTGCGCGGCCTGGAAGGTGGCGAGCGGACGGCCGAACTGCTCGCGTCCGGCCAGGTAGTCGGCGGCCATGCGCAGCGCGCCGTCGGCCACGCCGACCTGGAGCGCGGCCAGCGAGACGCGGACCGCCCGCAGCACCGATTCCAGCGCACCGGGGCCGAGTGCCTGCGCCGGCGCGCCGTCGAGGGTGAGGTGCCCGGCGACGTCCCGGCCGGTGGTCTCGGCGCGCTCCCAGGACCCGGCGGACGTCTCGACCAGGAACAGGCCGGGACCCTGCGGGGACGACGCCGAGACGAGCACGTGACTCGTCCCGAACGGCGTGGGCACGACGGCCTTCGTCCCGGTCAGCAGCCACCCGTCGCCGTCGCGGACGGCCGCGCACCGCGGCGCCGCCGGATCGGACGGCCCGAACTCCTCCAGCGCGACCGTCAGCCGCGCGGCCCCGTCCAGAACGGAGGGCAGCACCTCCTGCCGCACCGCCGGCCCGTGCGAGGCGAGCGCCAGGGCCGCGACGACGGCCGGCCAGATCGGGACGGGTGCGACGGTGCGCCCCTGCTCCTCCAGCAGGACGGCCAGCCCGGCGATCCCGAGCCCGGCCCCGCCGGCGGATTCGGGCGGCGCGACACCGAGCAGGCCCGTTTCGCCCAGTTCCGCCCACAGGCTCTCGTCGAAGCCCCGCTCGGACTCCTCCGCGGCCTTGATCCGCGCCTGGGTGGCCCGGTCGGTGAAGATCTGCCGGGCCAGGTCCCGGACGGCCTCCAGTTCCTCGCCGAGGGTGAAGTCCATCAGCGCTCCTTAGCGTCAGCGTCGGCCGGACGGAACGCCGGCAGGGACAGGTCGGGGTCCGGGTCGATCCAGTCGAGGACGACGGGCATGCCGATCTGCACGTCCGCGGGCTCGACCCCGGTCAGGTTCGTGATCAGCCGGGTGCCCTCGGTCAGCTCGACCACCGCGATGACCAGCGGGTAGCCGAACGCCGGGTGGCGGGGGTGGTGCGCGACGACGTAGCTGTAGACGTGGCCTTCGCCCTTCGCCTCGACGGTGTCCCATGCGAACGAGCCGCACTGCGGGCAGCAGGGGCCGGGCGGGTGCCGCAGCGACTTGCAGTCGGCGCAGCGCTGGATGACGAGCCGGTGCTCGCGCGCGGCCTCGAACCAGAACGCGTTGTCGTGATTGATCGCGGGCCGGGGCCGCAGCGGCCTCGCCTCCGCCTCCTCGCCCTCCGGCTTCCCGGCGGGCTTCCCAGCGGGCTCCTGGGCGGGCTTCTCGGCGGGACGGAAGCGCAGCAGCCGCCACCGCTGCGTCGCGACGACCTCGCCCGCCGCATCCCGGTAGGTCCGGACGGTGGTGATGAAGCGTCCCGCGCCGAGCCCGGTCTTCTTCTCCGGGGAGATCGCCTCGACGACCTCCTCGACGCTGACGCGGTCGCCCGGCACCAGCTCGCGCTCGAACTCGAACTCCGAGTCGGTGGCGACGACGGAGGTGTACCCGCCCTCGGCGAGCAGTCCGGTCAGCTCGTCCATCCCGGTCGGCTCCCCGTCCGGGCGGACGGACGCCGCGTATCCGCGCATCGTCCATGCCTGCGCCATCGACGCGGGCGCGACGACGCCGTCCCGCCCGGCCTCCCGGGCGGCCGACTCGTCCAGGTAGATCGGGTTGTCGTCCGCCATGGCCTCGACCCAGTGCCGGATCATGGGGACGTTCACCGGGTCCTGCCCGAAGCGCCGGGTCAGCAGTTCCCGCCCGACCCACGCCTGGAGCCTGTCCTCGTACTCACCGGAGTGCGCACCGGAACCGTGATCGCTCATGACCGCCTCGACCTCGGCAGACCCAGCCCCTGGACGGCGACCATGTCGCGCAGCACCTCGTTGACGCCGCCGCCGAACGTGTTGACGATGCCCTGCCGGGACAGTTGCTCGATCTGCCCGTGCAGCACCGCGCCCGGCGATTCGGGCCGGATCCGCCCGGCCGCCCCGAGGATGCCGGTCAGCGTCCGCTGGACGTAGATGTGCGTCTCCGTCCCGTACGCCTTGGCGGCCCCGGCCTGCGCGCCCGTCAGCGTCCCGGCCTCGACCGC
The DNA here is from genome assembly GCF_001552155.1 of Actinomadura formosensis NBRC 14204. GTDB lineage: Bacteria > Actinomycetota > Actinomycetes > Streptosporangiales > Streptosporangiaceae > Spirillospora > Spirillospora formosensis. The sequence goes on from NZ_BCQQ01000154.1 coordinate 7,197, forward strand.
CATGGTCATCTTCCAGTTCATCAGCCGCATCGCCTCAAGCCTGGCGTGCGTGCGGGCGAGGTCGGCGCGCACCCAGGGCAGGTCGAGCGCGCCGTTCTCGCGGGCCCAGTCCCGGACGTCCTCCCACAGCCGGATCATCCGGCCGCCGAGCGCGGCGAGCCCGATGCGCTCGTGGTTGAGCTGCGTGGTGATCAGGTTCCAGCCGCCGTCGACGTCCCCGACGACCGACGACGCGGGCACCCGGACGCCGTTGTAGTACGTCGCCGTGACGACCATCCCGCCGACCGTCGGGATCGGGCTCCAGGAGAACCCCTCCGCGTCCGTCGGGACGATCAGGATCGAGATGCCCTTGTGCTTCGGCGCGTCCGGGTTCGTGCGGGCCGCGAGCCAGATGTGGTCGGCGGTGTTGGCTCCGCTGGTGAAGACCTTGCTGCCGTCGATGACGAAGTGGTCGCCGTCCCGGACGGCCTTGGTCCGCAGCGAGGCGAGGTCGGTGCCGGCGTCGGGCTCGGTGTAGCCGATCGCGAAGACGACGTCGCCGGACAGGATGCCGGGAAGGTACTTCTTCTTCTGCTCGTCCGTCCCGAACCGCATCAGCGTCGGGCCGACCGTGTTGACGGTGACGAACGGGAACGGCAGCCCGGCCCGCTGCACCTCGTCGAAGAACACGTACTGCTCGGCGACCGACCTGCCCTGCCCGCCGTACTCCTCCGGCCAGCCGTAGCCGAGCCAGCCGTCGTTGCCGAGCATCTTGACGATCTCGCGGAACTGGTCGCCGCCCACGCCCTGCTCGCCGGCCCGGCGCCGCACGTCCTCGGGCAGCAGGCCCGCGAAGTACGCCCTCAGTTCCGCGCGCAGCTCGCGGTGCGCGTCGGACTCACGCAGATCCATACCTGCCCTTTCGTGAACTCACGGGAGAAACTCACGGGAGGAAACGGCGGCGGCCGGCGGCGATGAACTCCGCGCGCAGCGCCGCCTTGTCCGCCTCGGTCATCAGGACGTATTCGGGCGCCCCCGCCCCTTTGACCGCGCGCCCGGCCCACCGGAACACGGGATCGGTGGTGCGCCAGCCGTCGAGCTGCAGTTCCTTCTTCTTCAGCTTGCCCGAGCCGGTCGTCGGCAGCGCGTGCGAGACCCGCACGAACCGCGGCGCGCCCTTGGTGCCGAGGTCGTCCTGGACGGCGAGGAACGCCGCGAAGTCCAGGTCCTCGAACGCGACGCCGGGCGGGATCTCGATCGCGGCCATCACCTGGTCGCCGGAGCGCGGGTCGGGGACGCCGAACGCGACCGCGTCCACGATCTTCGGGTGGCGGCGGACGACGTTCTGGGTGAGCAGCGCGGAGATGTTCTCCGAGTCGACCCGGATCCAGTCGCCGGACCGCCCGCCGAAGTACAGGAACCCGGCCTGGTCGATGTAGCCGAGGTCGCCCGTCCAGTACCAGCCGTGCCGCACCCGCTCGGCGTCCGCCTCGGGGTTGTTGTAGTAGCCCTCGAACCTGGCGGCGCCGTGCACGTCGACGATCTCGCCGACGGCGGCCTCGGCGTTGGTGACGCGGCCGTGCTCGTCCAGGATCGCGGGCGCGCAGGTCTCCAGCGTCTCGGGGTTGACGATCCGGACGCCGTCGTGGGCGGGGCGCCCGAACGCGGTCGGCGGCGCGTCCGCCGCCCGCTTGATCATGCCTGCGCTCTCGCTGGAGCCGTAGCCCTCCATGAGCGTCGCACCGAAGCGGCGCAGAAACTCGGCCTTGTCCTCGGGGGACGCCTCCGTGCCGAACCCGTGCGTGAGCGTGTTGTCGCCGTCGTCCGGGCGCCGCGGCGTGGCGAGGATGTAGCCGATCGCCTTGCCGACGTAGTTGAAGAACGTCGCGCCGTAGAACCGGACGTCCGGCAGGAACCCGGAGGCGGAGAACCTGGGCGCCAGCACGACGGTCGCGCCGGCCGCGAGCGACGGCGCCCACAGCGCCATCAGCGCGTTGCCGTGGAACAGCGGCATCGAGCAGTAGCAGACGTCGTCGCGTTTGATGTCGTACTTGGCGCTGTTGTTGCGGCCGAGCTCGGCGAGCCTGCCCTGCGAGCAGCGCGCCGCCTTGGACGCGCCCGTCGTCCCGGACGTGAACAGCAGCAGCATCTGCGTCTCGGGGGTGACCGGCTCGCCGGCCGCGGGCTCGCAGGCGTGGGACGCGACGAGCGCCGGATAGCCGTCATCGTCGATGAGGAGGAAACGGTCGCGCGGGACGCCGATGTCGAGCCCGTCCAGGAGCTTCAGCCCGGCCCGGTCGGTGACGAGGAGCTGGAGGTCGGTGTGGCGGACCTCCTGCTCCAGGTAGGCGCCGGTCCGGGTCGAGTTGATGCCGACGATCGTGGCGCCGCTCAGCGCCGCCGCGCCCAGCCACAGGACGTACTCGGGGACGTTCTCCAGCAGCACGCCGATGTGGAACGGGCCGTCCCTGCGCAGCTCGCGGGCCAGTGCCCCGCGGGCCGCGCTCTCCCGGACGACCTCGTCCCACGTCCACGTCCGCTCGCGGCTGCGCAGCCCGGGACGGTCGTCGCCCAGCCTGGCCAGCAGCAGCGCCGCGATCGTCTCGTCACGCACTCGCGCTTCCCCAGGCCGGTTCGGTGGACAGGACGCAGTGGGTGCCGCCGTAGATCGCGGTCATGCACTTGTTGCAGTGGATGCACAGCGACCTGGTGTCCGGCTCGTCCTTGATCCGGTTGATGAGGTCGGGTTCGCGCAGCAGGGCGCGGGCCATCGCGACGAACTGGAAGCCCTCCGCCATGGCGGTGTCCATGCCGGCCCTGTCGGTGACGCCGCCGAGCAGGATCATCGGCAGCTTCACCGCGGCGCGGATCTGCCGGGCGTCCTTGAGCAGGTAGAGGTCCTCGTAGGGGTAGGACTTCAGGAAGTGCCTGCCGACGAGCTTGATCCCGAGCTTGGTCGGCTGCTTCATGACGGAGGCGAACTCGTGCAGCGGGGCTTCGCCCTTGAACAGGTACATGGGGTTGAGCAGGGAGCTGCCGGCGGTCATCTGGAGGGCGTCGACCGAGCCGTCGGCCTCCAGCCACCGCGCGACCTGGACGGCCTCGTCCAGCCAGAAGCCGCCGGGCACGCCGTCGTCCATGTTCAGCTTCGCGGTGATCGCGATGCGGTCGCCGACGGCGTCGCGGACGGCGCGGCCGATGTCGCGCGCCAGCCGGGCGCGGTTCTCCAGCGACCCGCCGTACTCGTCCTTGCGGTGGTTGACCTTCGGGCTGAGGAACGAGCTCGTCAGGTAGTTGTGCCCCATGTGGATCTCGACGGAGTCGAACCCGGCCTCGATCGCCATCCGGCCCGCCCGGCCGTGCGCCTCGACGACGCGCGCCAGGTCCGCGTGCGTGGCGGCCTTCGCGACGGTCTGCGTGGTCAGGTGGAAGTGGCGGCTGGGCGCGAGCGCGGGCAGCTTGTTGCTCTTGGGGTTGGCGACCGGACCGGCGTGCCCGATCTGCGCCTGGGCGGCCGCTCCTTCGGCGTGCACGGCGTCGGTCAGCTTGCGCAGGCCGGGCAGCGCCTCGTCCCGCCAGTGGATCTGCCTGCGGTCGGTGCGCCCCTCCGGCGCGACCGCGCAGTACGCCACGGTCGTCATCCCGACGCCGCCGCGCGCGTGCCGGACATGGAAGTCGATCAGCGCATCGGTGACCTGGCCGTCCTTGGTCAGCCCCTCGTACGTCGCCGCCTTGATGACGCGGTTGCGCAGCGTGACGGGCCCCAGCTTCGCCGGTGCGAGCACGTCGGGCTTCGGGTCGTTCATTCAGAGTCCTCCATCCGGACTAGACGTTAATCAGCGGGATGTCCGGGCACTCCGGACATCCCGCTGACCGGGAGCGTCGACCGCCGTGGCTATCCCCTGTCGCGCAGCGCGGCGGCGATCTGGTCGGCCTGCGCCTGCTGCTCGACGAGCTGGCGCAGCAGCCACAGCCGCAGGACGCGGGTGACGGCCGCGGCGAGGTACAGGGCCGCGCCGAGGACGGTCACCGCCAGGAACCCGACGGCGAGCGTCTGCAGCGAGCCCACGTCCCGCATGTCGTCCTTCGTGAGCGAGACGTTGTAGGCGATGAAGACACCGGCGACACCGGCGACCATCGCGACGATCCCGGCGATGCGGAGCACCCCGTCGTGGCGGGACTGGTCGGTCTTGAGCTTCTGGTTCGCCACGTCGTCCTTGAACCGCCGGCGTCGTTCCTCGGTGAGCATGCGGGGTCAACCTCCCAGGTAGTCGCTGGACAGCCGGTCTTCGATCTCGCCGGGCGGGCCGGCCGCCACCACGCGCCCGTGCAGCATCAGCGCGGCGGTGTCGGCGATCGGCAGGACGGCGCGGGCGAACTGCTCGGCGACCAGCACCGACAGGCCGCCCTCGACCAGCTCGGCGACCGTCTCGTACATCCGGGAGACGATCATGGGCGCGAGGCCCATGGACAGTTCGTCGAGCAGCAGCACCGCCGGATCGGTGCCGAGCGCGCGGGACAGCGCGAGCATCTGCTGCTCGCCGCCGGACATCGATCCGGCGAGCTGGTGGCGGCGCTCGTCGAGGATCGGGAAGCGGGCGTACGCCTTCTCCTCCAGGTCCTCCAGCCGGGCGCCGGTTCCGGTGGCGGCCCACAGGTTCTCCCGCACCGTCAGGTTGGGGAAGATCCCGCGGCCCTCGGGGATGGAGCACACGCCGAGGCGGGCCGCGTCCTGCGCCGAGATGCCGTTCACCTTGCGTCCCGCGAACCGCAGTTCCCCGCCGGTCGGCGGATGCAGGCCCGCGCAGACGCGCATCGTGGTGGACTTCCCGCCGCCGTTCGGGCCGAGCAGCGCCAGCAGCGAACCCGGTTTCAACGCCAGGTTCACGCCGTGCAGGACCTCGATGGCGCCATAGCCCGCGCGGACGTCCACCAGTTCGAGCAGCGGCACGGCGTCCTGCGCGGTGCCCCGCCCGGCGGTGTCGTCGCCCGCCGTGCGCGGCTCCGGAATCACCTCACTCATGTGACGCCTCCTCTGTGCCGATGTAGGCGGCGATGACCTCCGGGGAATCCTTGATCTCCGCCGGCGTGCCGGACGCTATGAGCGCGCCGTAGTCGAGCACGTGGATGGTGGAGCACAGCTTCATGACGAGCGGCAGATCATGCTCGACAAGGCAGATCGCGAGACCCTCGCCGGCGAGGCCCGCGAGCATCTCCGCGAACGCCTCTGTCTCGCGTTCGGTCTGGCCGGACGCGGGCTCGTCCAGCAGCAGGACGCGCGGTGAGGTCATCAGCGCACGCGCCACCTCCACGACGCGGGCCCGTCCGATGGGGATGTCGGACACATCGCGGCCGGCGATGTCGGTGAGCCCGGTCCGTTCGAGGATCTTGTCGGTCTCCTCGTCCAGGTCGAAGCGCTTGCGGGTCGAGCTGCGCAGGATGTCGCCCGCGACGCGGACGTTGTCGCGGACTGAGAGCGACAGGAACAGCTCCATCCGCTGGAACGTCCGCGCCATGCCGCGGCGCGCGCGCCTGGCCGGGGACAACTTGGTGATGTCGGCTCCGTCCAGCATCACTTGGCCGGACGCGGGCTTCTGCAAGCCGGTGATGGTGTTGAACATCGTCGTCTTGCCGGCGCCGTTAGGGCCGATCAGCCCGGTGATCTGCCCTTCGGTCATGGCGAGGCCGACATCGTTCACGGCGGTGTTGCCACCGAACCGGACGGTGATGCCCCGCGTTTCGAGCAGGGGGTCGCTTTCAGGCACGGGCCACCCCTCCCTTCTCAAGGGCCGGCAGGCCGAGTTCGCGGTCGAGCCGTGCGCGCAGTTCGTCGGTGTAGGGCTCGTCCACGCCGATCAGTTCCAGCGGCGCCGGACGGGCGCGCCGCTCCCCGTCCCCGCCCCGCTCCTCCAGGTACATGCGCCCGAAGACGGGGAGGAGCATGATCACCGACAGGGCGGCGAGCGCGAACGTCCAGGTCCCGATCACGCCGGTCAGCGCGAGGACGTACAGCACCGCGCCGAGCGCCCCCGCCCCGTACAGGACGGGTCCGGCGCCGCGGACCGCCCGGTAGCCCTCGATGAGGTCGTGCACGAAACCGCTCGGGTTCTTGCCGACGCCCATCCCGAGCAGCGCCGTGCTGACCACGATGAGGTGACCGAGCGTGGTGTAGACGGTGGCCATGCCCGCGTTCTCCAGCGCGAGGTCGTTGAACGTCGCCACCAGGACGGTCGCGCCGACGCCCGCCATCAGGCCGCCGAACAGGGCACCGCTGATGTAGCCGGTGCCCGCCACCACGACCAGCATCAGCAGGGACAGGCTGCCGACGAACGAGAAGTTCTCCTGCGCGACGGTGCCGGTCGCCGCCGACATCAGCACGCCGCCGAGTCCCGCGATCGCCGCGGAGATCATGAAGACGCTCAGCTTCAGCCGGACGAGGTTCTGCCCGAGCATCGCCGCCGCGGCCGGGCTGTCCTTCATCGCCGCGAGCCGCCGCCCGTATCCGCTGCCGCGCAGGGCGGCCAGCCCCACCGCGATCAGCACGAAGAGCACGGTCGCGGTCATCAGGGACGTCGTCCCGTCCCGCAGGTTGAGCGGGCCGATCCTGAGCGGCGGGACGACCAGCGACCCGCCGGGGAAGAGGGTGAACTTCATCCCGAACAGTTCGTGCTCGGTGGTGTCGCGCAGCACCATGTTCGACAGGAACTCGCCGAACGCCATCGTGGCGAGGGCCAGGTAGAGGCCGCGCAGCCGCAGCGCCGGCAGCGCGACCAGCCCGCCGATCAGCGCCGCCGCGGCCACCCCCAGCAGCACGCCCTGGATGCTCATGTAGGACGCGAGGCCGGTGCCCGCCACGCCGACGTGGAACGCGACCACGGTCGCGACCGCGCCGAACGCCAGCGGCGCGAGGTTCAGCTCGCCCGCGTAGCCGGTCAGCACGGTCAGCGACAGCGCGATGATCGCGAACGTCATGCCGAGCGCGAACGTGGTGACGGCGCCGTCCGACAGCAGCAGGCTGTACAGGTACACCACCGCGATCAGCACCGCGCCCCACACCGCCGCCGAGCGGACGGTCGGCACCCGGTACCGCTCGCGGGTCCGGATCGCGGCCCCGCGCAGCCGGTCCTGCGGCAGCACCACCAGCACCACGAACAGCACGATCATCGGCAGCGAGACGCGCAGGTTGCCGGTGAACGTGCCCGCCGACGGCAGGTAGGCGAGCACGTAGTTGGCGGCGAGGCCGAGGACCATCGCCCCGGCGAACGTGCGGGGGATGCTGCGCAGCCGGCCGAACATCGCCGCCGCGAACGCGTCGATCACCAGCAGGGTCAGCGCGTTCGCGTCCAGCCCGCCGCCGCTGATGGGCACGATCAGCACCCCGGCGAGGACGGCGAGCGTCGAGCCGAGCGCCCATGACAGCATCGCGGCGCGCTCGGGGTCGTGGCCGCTCAGGCGCAGCAGGTCGGGGTCGTCGACCGAGCCGCGCATCACCACGCCCGTCCGGCTGCGGGTGAACAGCACCCGCAGCCCGACGGCGATCGCCACGGCGGCGACCAGGCAGACGATCTCGTGGTACCGGACCACGACGCCCGCCACGGTGATCTTCGCGCCCGCACCGAAGAACATGTCCACGGTGTGGGCCTCGTCCGGGTTCCAGATCCACTGCGCCAGGTACA
>NZ_BCQQ01000155.1 GCF_001552155.1 Actinomadura formosensis NBRC 14204
GGCGGCGCGGGCCTCGGTGACGGCACGCTCGGCGGCGGCGCTCGCGGCCCGGACGGCGGCGTCCCGCGCGGCCTGCTCGATCACCCGCATGGCGGGTGTGCCCGACAGCTGCTCCAGGACGCGGGCCGCGGCGAGCGCGGCGGCGTCACGGGCGGTGTCGCGCACCGGTTCCCCGGCCTGCGCGGCCAGCCGCGCGGCGGTCGCGGCGGCCGGCGCCAGCCCGTCCCAGATCTCCTCCAGCCGCTCGGCGGCGGCCCGGTCGGCCCGCTCCACGAGCCCGCCGTCGCGCCGCTCCCTGTCGTCCCGGTCCCTGTCGTCGTCCACGGTCACGCCTCTCATCGCGATCCGCCCCCCAAATCACCATAACTTCCGAGCGCCCCCGCTGGTTCCGTCGCTAGCGGCCGCGTGTCCGGTAGGTGCGCACCGACAGCGGGACGAAGATCGCCAGCAGCACCACCGCCCAGCCGAGGGTGGCGGCGACGGGGTGCGCGACGGGCCACGCCAGATCCCCGGTGCGGGACGCGGCGGGCGCACCGGGGTTGCCGAACAGGCCGCGGCAGGCGGCGGTGAGGGCGCTGACGGGGTTCCAGTCGGCGATGACCTGCAGGACCTTCGGCATGCCGCCGGTGGGGACGAAGGAGTTGGACAGCATCGTGACCGGGAACACCAGTGGCATCAGCTGGTCGGCGGTCTGCTCGTTCTTCACCACGAGCCCGAGGTAGCAGCCGGCCCAGCTGAGCGCGTACCGCATCAGCGCCAGCAGCGCGAACGCCTCGGCGGTGGGCCCGATCCCGCGGTGGGCGCGCCATCCGACCAGCAGCCCGGCCGCCGCCATGACGGCCATGCCGAGGACGCCGTTGAGGATCTCGGCGCCGGTCTGCCCGAACGGGACGGCCGAGCGGGCCATCGGCATGGAGCGGAACCGGTCCATGACGCCGCGGGAGGCGTCGGTGGCGACCCGCATGGTGACGGCCATGGTGGCGGTGAAGGTGACCATGGCGAACAGGCCGGGCATCAGGTATTCGCGGTAGTCGCCGCCGCCGGGGACGGAGATCGCGCTGCCGAACACGTACCCGAACAGCACGACCATGACGGCGGGGAAGATCAGCGCGGCGATGAGCTCGCCGGGTTCGCGGCGGACGCGCGACAGTTCGCGTCCGATGAGGGTGAGGCCGTCGGCGAGGGCCCAGCGCAGCCGTCCGGCGTGGGCGGTGAGGGCGGTCATCGGGCGGTCTCCTTCTCGCGCTCGCCGGCCTGGTCGCCCGCCTGGTCTCCGGCGGGGCCGGCGGTGAGGCGCAGGAACACCTCGTCGAGGGTGGGGCGGCGCAGTCCGGCGTCGGCGGCGGTGATGCCGGCGCGGTCGAGTTCGCGGACGACGTCGGCGAGCCGGACGGCGCCGGCGGGCAGCGGGACCGACAGCCGGGCGCCGTCCAGGGCGGGGTGGGCCCCGGCGAGGGCGTACAGGACGCCGGCGGCGGCACCGGCGTCGGCGGGGTCGCCGAGGACGACGTCGAGGCGGTCGCCGATGGATGCCTTCAGCCGGTCGGGGGTGCCGGTGGCGATGACGCGGCCGTGGTCGACGACGGCGATGTCGTCGGCGAGGTGGTCGGCCTCGTCCAGGTACTGGGTGGTAAGCAGGACGGTGGTGCCGTCGGCGACCAGGTCGCGGACGGCGTCCCAGATCTCGCCGCGGCTGCGGGGGTCCAGGCCGGTGGTGGGCTCGTCCAGGAACAGCACCTGGGGGCGCAGGATCAGGCTGGCGATCAGGTCGAGGCGGCGCCGCATCCCGCCGGAGTAGCCGCTCACCTGCCGGTCGGCGGCGTCCATCAGCCCGAACCGTTCCAGCAGTTCGTCGGCGCGGCGGCGGGCGTCGCGTCCGGACAGGTGGTGGAGGCGGCCGAACATGCGCAGGTTGCCGCGTCCGGTGAGCTTCTCGTCGACGGCGGCGTGCTGGCCGGCCAGCCCGATGCGGGCGCGGACCCGGTCGGGGTGGCGGGCGATGTCGTGGCCGGCGATGCGGGCGTGCCCGGAGTCGGCGTCGGCCAGGGTCGCCAGGATGCGCACGGCGGTGGTCTTGCCGGCGCCGTTGGGGCCGAGCACGCCGCAGACGGTCCCGGCGGGGACGGCGAGGTCGAGGCCGTCCAGGGCCTGGGTGGTGCCGTAGCGCTTGCGTAGCGCCTCGGCCACCACGATCGGTTCGTTCGTCACTCCGCCTCCTCTGGGTACAGCGTACGCATCTACGATAGACAACCGGGTACGGCGTACGCAACTAGGATGCTCACAACGACGGCGAGCAGGAGGTTCGGTGACCGGCGGCGAGCGGCACGTCAGCATCTGGTCGATGCCCGAGCGGCAGGGCCGGGGGCCGCGCCCCGCCTACAGCCGCGCCCAGATCACCGAGGCGGCGATCCGCATCGCCGACGCCGAGGGGCTGGAGGCCGCCTCCATGCGCCGCATCGCGGCCGACCTCGGCACGGGCGCGATGTCGCTGTACCGCTACGTCCCGTCCCGCGACGACCTGATCGAGCTGATGATCGACCATGTGCTGCTGGAAATGGACATCCCCGACCGTCCCACCGGGGACTGGCGCGCCGACCTGACGCTGATCGCCGAGAACACCCGGGCGGCGTGGCGGCGGCATCCGTGGCTGGTGGGCCTGTACCGCCCGCGCGCCACGCTCGGCCCGAACCGGCTGCGGCTGCTGGAGTTCGCGTTCGGCGCCCTGGACGTCGGTGTCCCCATCGACGAGATGCTCACCCTGCTGGACATGCTGAACGGCTACGTCGAGCGCGTCGTGCGCGGTGAGATCGAGTGGATGCGGGAGATGCGGCAGAGCGGGATGACCCCGGAACGCTGGATGACGCAGAACGCCCCCTACGTCCGCGAACTGCTGGACACCGGCCGGTACCCGATGTTCGAGCGGATCGTGAGGGACGCGCGGCTGCCCCACATGGACCCCGAGGAGCAGTTCCGCTACGGGCTGGACCGCGTCCTGGACTGCATCGCCGGCGCCCTGCCCCCGCCGCCGTCAGCGCCCCGGCACACCCGGCGAGAGCATCGCGAAGGGTCGTAAAGTTCCCTATCGCTCCTTATTTCAGCTAGGTTAGGGAGTGATGGAGGAGAAAATGTACTCGGTCGAGGAGGTGGCCGGGCTGCTGGGTCTGCATGTGCGGACGGTGCGCGGCTACATCCGGGACGGCCGGCTCAAGGCGGTGCGGATCGGCAAGCAGTACCGGGTGGCGCGCGCCGACCTGGAGGCGCTGACCGGGCGGCCCGCACCCGCGCCCGGCTCGGTGGAGGTGTCGAGCATCGTCCAGATCGAGGGGGTCGGGCGGGACGCGGCGGGCCGGCTGGCCACGCTCGTGCAGGCCGGCGCCGGCACTGGCGCCGGCGATCCCGGGCGGGCGCTGCGCCTGCAGGTCGTCCACGACGAGGAACGCAACCGGATGAAGATCGTGATCCTGGGCGGCGCCGCGGCCACCGCCGATGTGCTGCACATGCTCGACGCGGTGATCAGCGGCGAGAACGGGCTGCTGGACGGGCGGCCGGACGGGGAGGACGACGATGGCTGACCTGGTGCAGGAGCGGGCGGGGATGACGGTGCTGGTGTGCGCCCCGGACGGCCCGCCGATCAGCACCGTGGACGATGCGCTGGAACTGATCGGCGCGTCGTTCCTGGGCGCGGAGGTCGTGGCGGTGCCCGCGGCGCGGCTGGACGAGCAGTTCTTCTCGCTGGGCACCCGGCTCGCCGGGGAGATCATGCAGAAGTTCGTCACCTACCGGCTGCGGCTGGCGATCGTCGGCGACATCGGGCGGTGGACGGCGGCCAGCCCGGCGCTGGCCGCCCTGGTGCGGGAGTCGAACACCGCCGACCACGTGTGGTTCGTCCCCGACCTGCACGCCCTGGACGCCCGGCTGCGCGAGATCGCCTGACCCTGCCCGGCTGACCCTGCCCGGCCGGGCCGGGTGTCCCGTCCCCAGGGTGACAGCGGGGACGGGACCAGAGACGCCGGTGGGAGTCGAACCCACATCCGCCGGGGGCGTCCGCGTGATCACAGCGTGCCCCGCGGCCGCGCGGCGCCGCAACGGGTTTTCCCCTGGAGGGGCTGCCGCCGCGCGGTTCCCCGGGGTCCGCGCGGTTCCCGAGGGTCAGGGACATCGGGAGGCCCTGGACGGTCACGGGCACGCGGCGGCGCAGGCCGTGCTCTCGCAGGCCGTGCCCGCGGCACGGCGGCCGGGTGACGCGCAGGTCGCGCATCACCGGGCGGCGCGGGCGCTGCGGCCCGCGGGAAAGGTCAGGCGGCAGCGCGTACCCGGCGGTCCAGGACGGGGCGGCGCTCACGCAGCCGGATGTAGGCGGCGGCGGAGACGACCACCCGCGCCGCGCCGATCAGCGAACCCATGCGCGTGATCGTAGAGCGGCCGCCCCCGCGGGCCCAACGGGTTTTCCCGGGCCGGGTTCTCCGGGCGGGAACAAGGCCCCGGCGACGTAGGCTCGGGGACGTGAGGGGCCGCGACCCGCAATACCTGGCGTTCCTGCGGCGCCGCCTCGCCGAACCCGCCGAGCCGGGCGGGACGGTCCAGGACGCGCGCCGCGCGCACGCCGCCGACCTCGCCCGCTCCCCCCGCGTGCCCGCCGGCACCGTCCGGGACCTGGTCATGGACGGGGCGGCGGGGCCGCTGCCCGCCCGGCTGTACCGGCCCGCCACCGACGGGCCGGCGCCCGCACTGGTCTACTTCCACGGCGGCGGCTGGGTGCTCGGCGACGTCGACTCCTACGACCCTGTCGTGCGGGCACTCACCGCCGCCAGCGGCGTCGCGTGGGTGTCGGTCGGGTACCGGCGCCCGCCCGAGGACCCCTTCCCCGCCGCGCTGGACGACGCCGTCGCCACCGTCCGCTGGACCGTCCGGGGCGCCGCCCCGCTGGGCCTGGACGCCACCCGGATCGGGGTCGCCGGCGACAGCGCGGGCGGGCAGCTCGCCGCCGCGGCGGCCGGGCTCCTGCGCCGGCCGGGACCCGCCCGGCCCACCCTGCAGGTCCTGCTGTACCCGGCGCTCGACCTGCGGGACGTCCCGCCGCCCCCACCCGACCCCGACGGGCTGCCGATACCGCACTCCGGGATGCGGTCCGGGATGCGCCGCGCCCTGGCCGCCTACCTGCGCGGCACCGACCGCACCCGCCCCGACGTCTCCCCGCTGCTGGACCCCGACCCCTCCGGACTGCCCCCCGCGATCATCGCGACCGCCGAATACGACCGGCTGCGCCCCCAGGCCGAACGGCACGCCGCCCGCCTGCGCGCCGCCGGCGTCCCCGTCACCCTCATCACCGGGACGGGCCTGGACCACGGTTTCCTCGGCTGGGGCACATTCGCGCGCCGCCCCGCCGAGGCGATCGCGGAGATCGGCGGCGCCGTCCACCGCGCCCTCACCGGCGTTCCGGCCGCCCCCAACCCCGCACAGTCTCGACCTTAAAGACTCTTGCCCCTGCCGTTTAACCACTTTGACGTGGGAAATCCCAAAGAGGCGAGCCTTTACCGGAATCCGCCAACGAATCACCGGGAGGGGTCACCGTCGTACACAGGACGCACGAGATGCAGCTGATCCGGACCGCGGAGTCCGGGCACGAGGAATGGGCGTGCCCCACCTGCGGCCGCCGCATACTCCTGCACTGGCCGCCCGACTACACCAAGCAGGTCCTCACGCCCGGCGACGAGACCGCCTGCCATCTCGCCCGCAGCCCCGACGGCCCGCCCCCCGGCCCCTCCTCCGCCGTCACCGACACCGCCACCGCCGCCCTTGCGGTGGGCCGCCGGCTCCGCGAAACCGGCATCGACACGCTCCGCAGCCCCGCCCGGCCCCGCCTCAACCCCTCCGAACCCGTCTGACCCCTGTCAGGTGCGGGCCAGTTCAGCACGCAGCAGATCCAGGCCCATCGGCCCCAACTCCAGCGCCCGCCGATGGAACTCCTTCAGATCGAACACCGCACCCGCACGGCGCCGCGCCGCGTCCCGCGCCTCCAGCCACACCTTCTCCCCCAGCTTGTAGGCGATCGCCTGCCCCGGACGCCCCAGATACCGGTCGATCTCGAACGCCACCATCGAATCGGGATCCGGGCCCTTCCTCGACCGCAGGAACTCCACCCCCAACTCCGGCGTCCACCGCTCCCCCTCATGGAACCCCGTCCCCTCCGGGATCGGCAGCTCCAGATGCATCCCGATGTCCAGCACCACCCGCGCCGCCCGGAACCGCTGCCCGCCCACCAGCATCCCCAGCCGGTGCGCCGGATCCCGGTAATACCCCAGCTCCCCCATCAGCCGCTCGGCGTACAACCCCCACCCCTCGCAATACCCGGGATGCAGCTCGCTCGACAGCCGGTGGAACCGGTCCAGCCGCCGATTCAGCGTCGTCATCCCCAACTGCAGATGATGACCCGGCACCCCCTCGTGGAACATCGTCGTCGGCACCGTCCACGTCACGACCTCCGCGTCCGGACCGTCCACCGTCCACCACACCGTCCCCGGACGCGACAGGTCCTCCGCCGGCGCCAGGTAGTAGACCCCCGACTCCACCGTCGGAATCCGGCACTCGATCCGCCGCAACGGCTCCGGAATGTCGAAATGCACCCCGTCCAGCTCCGCGATCGCCCGATCCGCCAGCTCCTGAATCCACCCCCGGAACGCCTCCGCGCCCGTGATCCGGTGCGCCGGGTCGGCGTCCAAAGCCGCCATCACCGCCGGCAGCGGCTCACCCGGCAGGATCTCGGCCGCCGCCTCGGCCATCTCCGCCTCGATCCGCGCCAGCTCCTCCCAGCCCCACGCGTACGTCTCCGCCAAGTCCAGCTCGGTGCCGAGGAACTCCCGCACCCCCAGCCGGTACCGGTCCGCGCCCAGCGCATCCCGCTCCGGCGCCCGCGGCGCCAGCACCCCCGTCAGGAACGACGCGAACTCCCCCAGCGCCGCCCCCGCCGCCCGCGCCGCCTCCACCAGCCCGTCCCGCAGCGGCCCGTCCCCGTACCGGGACGCCAAACCCGCCAGATAACCCGGGAACTCCGCACACTCCCGCGCACTCCGCAGCACCTGCCGCCGCGCCGAACCCCGCCCCGCCCCCGACGCCCGCTCCAGCGACACCCGCAGCCCCGCCAGCGCGCCCGGCAGCGCCCGCAGCCGCGCCCACACCGCCTCCCAGTCGGTCCCCGCCCCCTGATCCAGCAGCTCGAACGCCATCCGCAGCCGCTGAACCGGCCCGTCGGTGGTGTCCAGGAACCCCTCGTGCACCCCCGCCTCGTCCAGCGCCCGCTCCACCTCCAGCCGCTCCCGCAGCACCGCCGCCGCGACCCGCCCCGCATCACCCTCCACCGGCGTACGGTCCAGCTCCGCCAGCGTCCGCCGCGTCAGATCCGCGCGGGCCGCCGCCCCGTCCGGGCCGTAGTCGGTCAGCCGCGCATCCTGCCCCGCGATCCCCATCAACGCCGCCAGGCACGGATCCAGCATGGCGAGCTCGTCGGCGTACCGGTCGGTCAGATCATCCAGAGCGGTCATCGCCCCAGGCTACGACCACCACCCCCAAAAATCGATCATGAAAATGTGACAAAACACCCACCCACTCGTCCGTCAACGCGCCTCCGCCGCCAACCGCACACCCAACCCCACCAGCACCACACCCGACACCTGATCCAGCCGCCGCCGCACCACCGGACGCCCCAGCAACCGCCGCGCCGCCCCCACCGACCACACCACCGCCGTGTACCAGGCCAAGTCGATCAACGCCCACAGCACCGAGAACCCCACCAGCACCCACCCCACCGGCCACCCCTGCGGCACGAACTGCGGAAGAAACGACACCGCGAACACCCCCGCCTTCGGATTGGCGAAATTCGTCACCAGCCCCAACCGGAAACACCGCCACCCCGACGACACCGCACCCCCCACCTCCGGCACCACCCCACCCGGCCGGCCACCACGCCGCGCCTGCCACAGCGCCCGCACCCCGAACCACACCAACACCACCGCACCCGCCACCCGCAACCCCTCATGCGCCACCCGCGACGCCGCCAGCAGCGCCGACAGCCCCACCGCCGCCGCCACCCCCACACCAGCACACCCGCCTCGTTCCCCAGCACCGTCGCCAGCCCCGCACGCCGCCCCGACCGCATCGACTGACGCATGATCACCACCGTGCTCGGCCCCGGCGCCATCGCGATCAGCACCGCCGCACCCGCAAACGCGAGCAGACTCTCCACCATCCCCCCATGATCACCGCCCCCACCCCGCCGGACAACACCGCTCCCCCCGCCTCACCCGCGACCACTCACAACGGCGCACCATCACCCCCGCCACTGCCACCCGACGGCGACGGCGCCGGAGACGGCGACCCCGGACGCGACGGCGACGTCGGCGCACCCGACGGCGACGGCCGCGGCGACGTCGGCACCGGCGACTGCGACGGCGCCCGGAACGACGGCGCCGGCTCCGGCGGCTCCGGCGCCGGCTCCCGCACCACCGGCTGACACGCGAACAACACCCCCATCAGCAACGCCAGCACCAGCAGCGCCCCCGCCAACGCCACCACCGCCGCCACCAGATTCCGCTCCGGCGGACGCTCCCCCACCACACCCGCCGGCGGCCCCTCCAACGCCGGCTCCCCCGACCCCAGCCAATACGGCTGGAACTGCGGGCCACGCCGCCGACCACCCCACCAGCCCCGATCCGCCCCCCGCAACACCACCGGCTCCAAAAACCGCTCCGCCCCCACCCGGTCCGCCTCGTACACCGTCGCCACCCACGGCGCCGGACCATCCGGCTGCGCCGCCACCACCGGCGCCGCACCCCCCGCACCCTCATCCCGCCCCCGCACGGCACCCGGCACCCCGCCCCGCGCGGGCACCGCCGCATTGATCGCCGCACGGAACCGATCCCGCGCCGCCGCATCCCCCGCAGCACCACGGTTCAACACCGCCACACTCACCCGCCGGCCCTCACCGTCCACCCCCAGGAACACGATCCCGGCGGCGGACTCCGACAAGCGCGCCGACAAACGAAACGGCCCCAGATGAACAGGATCACCCGGCGGCAACGGCCTCGACATGGCCGCCACACTAACAACCACGCCCCACCACCGGGCCGAGGACAGCCCCACCACCCCTGGACGATCACCCTTGAACCGATCAGCCCCCGAGCGCACGTATCACGAACGAACGGGTACAGGTGATCGGTAGGGTCTTAAGGCGCCCACCGGCACACGACGGACAGGCACACCAGGGACAGCGAGGGGACTGCCACCATGACCATCGCCGCCACGGATGTCGACGACGCCGCCGCACTCCTGCAAAACACCCTCACCGAAGTCAAAAAAGTCATCGTCGGCCAAGACCACATGGTCGAACGCATGATCGTCGCACTCCTCGCCCGCGGCCACTGCCTCATCGAAGGCGTCCCCGGCGTCGCCAAGACCCTCGCCGTCGGCACCCTCGCCCAAGTCGTCGGCGGCACCTTCGCCCGCCTCCAGTTCACCCCCGACCTCGTCCCCTCCGACATCGTCGGCACCCGCATCTACCACCCCTCCACCGAACAATTCGACGTCGAACTCGGCCCCGTCTTCGTCAACTTCGTCCTCGCCGACGAAATCAACCGCGCCCCCGCCAAAGTCCAGTCCGCCCTCCTGGAGGTCATGGCCGAACGCCAGGTCTCCCTCGGCGGCAACACCTACCCCCTCCCCAAACCCTTCATCGTCCTCGCCACCCAGAACCCCATCGAATCCGAAGGCGTCTACCCCCTCCCCGAAGCCCAGCGCGACCGCTTCCTCATGAAAATCGACGTCCGCCACCCCGCCGCCCACGAAGAACTCCAGATCCTCCAGCGGATGAGCGTCGACCCACCCGAAGCCGCCCAACTCCTCGACACCGACCACCTCGCCGGACTCCAACGCGCCGCCGAAGAGGTCTCCGTCCACGAACTCATCGCCGACTACATCGTCCGCCTCGTCATGGCCACCCGCGAACCCGAGCAGTACCGCCTGCCCGACCTGCGCGGCGTCATCGAAATCGGCGCCAGCCCCCGCGCCACCCTCGGCCTCGTCGCCGCCGCCCGCGCCCTCGCCCTGCTGTCCGGACGCGACTACGTCCTGCCCGACGACGTCCACGCCGTCGCCCGCGACGTCATGGCCCACCGCCTCGTCCTCACCTTCGACTCCCTCGCCGACGGCATCGACCCCGCCGACGTCATCACCCAGATCCTCACCGCCGTCCCCCCACCCCGCGTCGTCTGGAACCACGGAGCGGCGGCGGTGACCACCGCATGAACACCGGGCGCACCACGGGCCGGCGCCGGCGCGACGGCAAACTCGCCCACCTCGCCCCCGAACGCACCCTGCGCCGCCTCGAACTCCAGGTCACCCGCCGCCTCGACGGCCTGCTCAACGGCGAACACCTCGGCCTGCTCCCCGGCCCCGGCACCGAACTCGCCGAAGCCCGCCTCTACCAGCCCGGCGAAGACGACGTCCGCCACATGGACTGGGCCGTCACCGCCCGCACCACCACCCCCCACGTCCGCGACCTCGTCGCCGACCACGAACTCGAAGCCTGGGCCCTCGTCGACCTCACCCCCAGCATGGACTTCGGCACCGGCACCATGATCAAACGCGACCTCGCCGTCGCCGCCCTCGCCGCCGTCGGCTTCCTCACCGTCCGCCTCGGCGACCGCGCCGGCGCCTACCTCCTGCACACCGACGGGATGCGCCGCTGGCCCGCCCGCACCGGCAAAGCCGCCCTCCACGCCCTCCTGCAGACCGTCCTGGACGCCCAGTCCGCCCACGACACCCGCAACGGCCGGGCCCGCACCGTCCCCACCGCACCCCGCGACCTCGCCGCCGCCATCACCGCCCTCGACCGCGGCCAGACCCGCCGCGGCCTGCGCGTCATCATCTCCGACTTCCTCACCCCCGACGGCGACGACCCCGGCCAAGGCCCCCACGGCCGGCCCGGCTGGGAACGCCCCCTGCGCCGCCTCGCCGCCCGCCACCAGGTCCTCGCCATCGAGATCATCGACCCCCGCGAACTCGACCTCCCCGACGTCGGACTCGTCGAGATGGCCGACCCCGAGACCGGAACCGTCCACGAGATCGTGCTCAGCCGCCGCGTCCGCGAACGGTACGCCGCCGCAGCCGCCGCCCAGCGCGAGCGCACCCGCACCGCCCTGCGCCGCTGCGGCGCCCACCACCTCGTCCTGCGCACCGACCGCGACTGGATCACCGACGTCGCACGCTTCGCCCTCCGCCAGCGCCGCGCCGCAGGCCGGCCCGTCACCACCGCGGGAGTGCGCCCATGACCTTCCTGTCACCCGAACGCCTCTGGCTGCTCGGCCTCCTGCCGCTGCTGGCCGCCGGCTACCTGCTCGCGCAGCTGCGCCGCGGCCGGTACGCCGTCCGCTTCACCAACCTCGCGCTGCTGTCCCAGGTCGCCCCACGGCGGCCCGGCTGGCGCCGGCACGTCGCCGCCGCCCTGTTCCTCATCATGATCATCCTGATGATGATCGGGTTCGCGCGGCCCGCCAGCTCCGTCAAGGTCCCCCGCGACCGCGCCACCATCATGGTCGCCGTCGACGTGTCGCTGTCGATGATGGCCCGCGACGTCTCCCCCAGCCGCCTCGACGCCGCCAAGGCCGCCGCCAAGAAGTTCATCGGCGACCTGCCCGGACGCTTCAACGTCGGCGTCGTCGCGTTCGCCGGCAGCGCCAACCTCGTCGCGGCGCCGTCCGCCGACCGGGAGGCCGCCATCGCCTCCCTCGACCAGCTCGTCCTCGCCAAGCGCACCGCCATCGGCGAAGCCGTCTTCACCTCCCTGCAGGCCGTCCGGTCCTTCGACGCCGAGGCCCGGCAGGACCCGCCGCCCGCCCACATCGTTCTGCTGTCCGACGGGGACAACACCACCGGGCGGTCCGTCCAGGAGGCCATCGACGCCAGCCGCGTCGCCCACATCCCCGTCTCCACCATCGCGTTCGGCACCCCGTACGGCACCGTCGACATCGAGGGCGAGACCACCAGCGTCTCGGTCAACAAGGAGACGCTGAAGACCCTCGCCGACAGCACCGAGGGCAGGGCCTACGAGGCCGCCGACGCCGGCCAGCTCCGCGACGTGTACACCAACATCGGCAGTTCCCTCGGCTTCAAGACCGAGCACCGCGACGTCGCCGCCCGCTACATCGGCCTCGCGCTGCTGTTCGCCCTCGGCGCCGGCGGCGTCTCCCTCGCCTGGTTCTCCCGCCTGCCCTGATCCGGGCCCGCCCTGACCGCGCCCGTCCAAGCCGCGGGCACTGATAGCGTCGGCGGACGTGGGGGATCACTACTTCGCCGAGCGGCCCGAGGCCGCCAGCCGGCGCCGCACCGTCGACCTCGTCCTGCCCGACCTGCACCTGCGGCTCGAAACCGACAGCGGCGTGTTCTCCCCCGACCGCATCGACCCCGGCACCCGCGTCCTGCTGGAGACCGTCCCCCCGCCGCCGCAGGAGGGGAACCTGCTCGACCTCGGCTGCGGATACGGCCCCATCGCCCTCACCCTGGCGAAGCGTTCGCCGTCGGCGACGGTTTGGGGTGCTGATGTGAACCGGCGTGCGTTGGAAAACGCTGAGAGCAACGCCAAAGCCGCCGGCCTTGACAATGTAAGGTTCAGCTTGGCGGACGAGATCGACCCCGCGCTGCGGTTCACCGCGATCTGGTCGAACCCGCCGATCCGCATCGGCAAGGCCGCCCTGCACGACCTCCTCCTCACCTGGCTCCCCCGCCTCACCCCGGGCGGGCTCGCCCACCTCGTCGTCCAGAAGCACCTCGGCTCCGATTCCCTCCAGCGGTGGCTGACCGCCCAGGGCTTCCCCACCGAGCGGATCGCCTCCCGGTCCGCCTACCGCGTCCTGCGCGTCTCGTCCCGCACGGAAGGCCCCACCCGATGAGCACCCACGACCACACCCAGGGCCGCCGGCAACTGCGCCCCACCGACGTCAAACGCCTCAACCGCGACTGGCGCCGCCGCACCGGCGCCCGCCTCGGCCTGCTCGTCGAGTCCGTCACCCAGCCGTTCAACATGGGTTCGATCATCCGCAGCGCCGCCGTGTTCGGCGTCGAGCACCTCTGGCTCGCCGGCAACGCCACTCCCCCCACCCACCGGGGCGTCGCCAAGACCGCCCTCGGCACCGACCGGCTCGTCCCCTGGGAACACGCCGGAACACCCGCCGAGGCGGCCGCCGCCATCCGCAAGGAGGGCCTGCGCCTGGTCGCCGTCGAGCTCACCGCCGACGCCGTCCCCCTGCACGAGGCGCCGCTGGACGGCGACGTCTGCCTCGCCGTCGGCGGCGAGGACCACGGCTGCTCCCCCGCCCTGCTCGCCGCCGCCGACGCCGTCACCTACATCCCCCAGATCGGGCGCGTCGGCTCGCTGAACGTCGCCGTCGCCACCGCCATCGCCCTCGCCGAGGCCCGCCGCCGCGAATGGAGCGGCTGACCCGCCTGCACCCTCACGCCCCCCGCAAATGGGTGCCACACCCCATGGCAGGCCGTGCCCGCTTGTCCCATGGTGGAGGTTCGCCACGTATTTTCCCGGCGACCGAAGGGAGCCCATCGCGATGACGGTCAACAGCGTGGTCAACGGCGTGCCCGGAGGGTACCCGCCCGGCGGCGCGGCGGCCCGGCAGGCCCGCGAACTGCTGGAGCAGGAGCGCCGGACCCGCATCGCAGAGCTGGCCCTCCTCGACGCCGAGGCCACCGGCGCACCCGACGAGGCCGCCCTCGCCCGCCGCGGCACCCTCCAGGGCAACGTGGAGGAGATCGACGCCGCCCTCATCCGCCTCGACGACGGCACCTACGGCCTGTGCGGGGACTGCCGCAAGCCCATCCCCGAAGGCCGCCTGGAGATCATCCCGTACGCGCGCCGCTGCGTCGGATGCCAGCAACGGCGACGGTGACCACCGCACCGCCGGCGGCCCCGGACGGCCCGCGCGCCGCCCTCGACCTCGGCAGCAGCCGCATCCGCGCGACCCTGCCCGCCCTGGAGGTGATCGTCGACCGCCCGTCCGCGGTCGACGATCACCTCCGGGGCACCGCCGGGCGCCGCCGCGCCGGCGCGGGCCCGGCCCGCCCCATCGAGCACGGCATGGTGACCGACGCCGCGGCCTGCACCCGGCTGGCCCGGCTGACACTGCTGGCGGCCGGCGCCGGCGCCGGCGCCGGCGTGCGGCCCCGGCAGGT
>NZ_BCQQ01000156.1 GCF_001552155.1 Actinomadura formosensis NBRC 14204
CCCCGCACGCCCGGCGCGCCGCAGCCGGTCCTCGCGCCCGCCCGGCCGCCGCACAACGTGACGCTGCCGCCGCCCCCGGCCGGACCGGCGGTCGAGACGGCGCCCCCGCCCTCTCCCTCGCAGCGGAGGCGGATGCCGTGGCCGCTGCTGGTGCCCGCCGGGATCGTCGCCGCCATGATCGCCGTCGCCGTCGTCGCGGTCGTGGTGTTCAGCGACAACGGCGGGGCCAAGGACAAGGCCGAGGGCGGGAACGGGGGCGGGGACCGGCGGCCGGGTACCTCGTCGCCGCCCTCGCAGGTCGCCGCCCCCGACGGATACCGCGTGTACCGGGGGTCGGCGTTCGTCGCGGCCGTCCCCCAGGGCTGGACGGACGAGGCCCAGGGCGACGACGTGACGTTCACCGACCAGACCAAGGGCGTGAAGCGGGCCGTGGTGATCCAGCGGCTCGGCTCGGCCTCCCAGAGCGATCCGGGGGACGGCCTCGCCTCCGCGATCGACAAGATGAGGAACGACTCCAGCGCCTATCCCGGCTTCGAACAGGAGATGTTCGACCGGAACGTCCCCTTCCTGGGCGGGCAGGCGGCCGAACTTCAGTTCACCTTCACCAAGAACGGCATCCTGGGCCGCGCGCGCGTGCGGGTGTTCGTGTTCGGCAACGCCCTCTACCAGGTCCTGCTGATCTCCGACCAGAAGCACTGGGAGGGCGCCCTCCCCCACTATGAGACGTTCCTGAAGACGCTGCGCAGCACCTCCTGACGCGGCGCGGACGGGGCCCGCGCAGGCAGCGGCGCCGCCGCGTCCCGGCGGGCTAGCCGCGCGGCTCCTCCAGCAGGGCGCGCGCCTTGGCCTCGGCCTCGTCCAGCGCCTTGACGTGCTGAGGCGCGAGTTCCGCCACGCACCGGGTCATCTCCTCGGTGACGTGGCTGAACGCGCTCTCCTCGGCGCCGCGCAGCGCCGCCCGCACGCTCGCCGACCGGGCGCCGAGCGCGGCCCATTCCAGCTCCAGCCGCGCGACGGCCTCGTCGAACGCCCGGGACGCCTCGTCTCCCGCGCTCTTCAGCTCGCCCGGGATCGGGCCCCGGCCCGCCTTCCGCGCCCGGCTCGACAGGGCCGAGAGGCGGCCGGCCAGGGTCAGGCCCTCGCGGGCGTGGGGCAGCACCTCGTGGATCAGGTCGGTGACCGCCTTCGCCAGCTCCTCCACCCGGGTGAGCAGCGTCCGCGTCGCCTCCTCCAGCGCCGCGGAGGTGCGTTCGGCAACGCGTTCGGCGGCGTCCCGCTGCCGCCGGGACAGCACCGGGACGACGTCACGGTCCAGCAGGCGGCGCAGCTCGCGCTCCCGCTCGCCGGGCACGGCGCGCCCGGCGAGGTCCGCCCAGACGCGCTCGATGCGCTCCTGCCCGGACGCGGCGATCTGCGCGGTGATCTCGTCCAGGGCCTCGCCCACCCTGGCCTTCAGCCGTTCCACGCGCCCGTGGAGCGCGTCGCGGTCGAACGGGTCGTTGAGCTCGTTGAGCTGTGCCTGCAATCGACGGGACACGTCGATGGCGTGGTCGGCCAGGGGGACGAGACGGTCGGCGAGCTGGTCGAGCGTCTCCGCCCGGCGCGGGTCGGTCAGCTCGGCAACCCACGGGGGAAGGTCGTGCGCCATGGCCCCATGGTGCCACCACCCGTCCCGCGAAACCGGCCGCCGCGCCCCGCCGCGCCGCGCGGGACGACCGAAAAGCCGGAACCGCGGGTAGGTGTGTCTGGCCAGGGGGTGAGCAGGGTAGCGTGGCACGCCGTGGCGGGCTATTCCGATGACCTGCGTCTCGCGCATGTGCTGGCGGACGGGGCCGACGACATCACGACCAGGCGTTTCCGCGCCCTCGATCTCGACGTCGAGACCAAGCCGGACCTGACGCCGGTCAGCGACGCCGACCGCAGCGTGGAGGAGCAGATCCGCGGCACGCTGAAGCGGGCGCGCCCGCGCGACGCGGTGCTCGGCGAGGAGTACGGCAAGACCGGGTACGGGAACCGCTGCTGGATCATCGACCCGATCGACGCGACGAAGAACTTCGTCCGCGGCGTCCCGGTGTGGGCGACGCTGATCGCGCTGATGGAGAACGACGAGATCGTCGTCGGGGTGGTGTCGGCGCCGGCGCTGAACCGGCGCTGGTGGGCGGCCCGGGGCGGCGGCGCCTGGACGGGGCGCAGCCTCACCCGCGCCACCCGGATGAACGTGTCGTCGGTCGGCGGCCTGCCGGATGCGTCCCTGTCGTTCTCCAGCCTCAGCGGGTGGGAGGAGCAGGGCCGGCTCGACCGGTTCCTGGATCTGACGCGCGAGGTGTGGCGGACGCGGGCGTTCGGCGATTTCTGGTCGCACATGATGGTCGCCGAGGGCGTGATCGACATCTCCGCCGAGCCGGAGGTCTCGCTGTGGGACCTCGCCGCGCTCCAGGTCATCGTGGAGGAGGCCGGCGGGATGTTCACCGACCTGTCCGGGGTGCCGGGCCCGGACGGCGGCAGCGTCGTCTGCACGAACGGCAAGCTGCACGCCGACGTCCTGCGCACGCTGGGCGGCGGGCAGCTCTCGCTGCGCATCTGACCGGCGAGTGCCGGGCATACCCGCTGCGGGGCCAGATCATCATGGCCATCCGGCCGACTCGCGACATATCGTGGAACAGCGGTCGCGGGGCGGTCGTTGTCCCAGATGGGCGGTCCGCAAAACGGAGGTTTCAGATGTCGACCCAGACCAAGGTAGTGATCGGCGGCGTCATCGTCGGCTTCCTGACCCTGTTCGTCTTCCCCTGGTGGCTGAGCGCGCTGATCATCCTCGGCGTCCTCGGCGCACCGCTCGTCGGGTACCTGATGCTCGACCCGTCCCAGCGCAAGCGGGTGCGGGCGCAGGGCCGCAAGCGGCTCGGGAGCTGATCCGGGCGGCTGCGGGGCCGGGGGTTCGCCCCCCGCCGGGCCCGCCCCGTTAGGGTGCGGGATGTGGCGGAGACGAAGGTCGGGGTGGTCGGCGCGGGCATTGTCGGGCTGGCGATCGCGCGGCGGCTGACCGAGACGCGCCCCGGCGTGACGGTGACGGTCCTCGACAAGGAGGACCGCGTCGCGGCCCACCAGACCGGCCACAACAGCGGCGTCGCCCACGCGGGCCTGTACTACGCGCCGGGCTCGCTGAAGGCGGCGCTGTGCAGGCGCGGCATCGGCCTGCTCAAGGAATACTGCACCGACCGGAACCTGCCCTACGAGGAGTGCGGCAAGGTCGTCGTGGCGCGGGACGCGTCGGAACTGGCCGCGCTGGAGGAGATCGAGCACCGCGCGGCGGCCAACGGTGTTCCGGGGCTGCGGCGGCTGACGGGCGGTGAGCTGCGCGAGATCGAGCCGCACGCCGCCGGGGTGGCCGCCCTGCACTCCCCCACCACCGCGATCGTCGACTTCCCGGCGGTCGCCCGCGCGTTCGCCGACGACGTGGCCGGGGGCGGCGGCGAGGTCAGGCTCGGCTTCGAGGTCGTCCGGCTGGGCCGGGCCGGGGACCGCGTCACGGTCGCGTCCCCGCGCGAGGAACTGACGTTCGACAGGCTCGTGGTGTGCGCGGGCCTGCACTCCGACCGGGTGGCGCGGCTGGCCGGCGACTCCCCCGCCCCGGCGATCATCCCGTTCCGCGGCGAGTACTACCGGCTCGTCCCGTCCCGGACGGATCTTGTCCGCGGCCTCATCTACCCGGTGCCCGACCCCCGCTACCCGTTCCTCGGCGTGCACTTCACGCGCCGCGTGGACGGCGGCGTGGACGTCGGACCCAACGCCGTCCTGGCCCTGGCCAGGGAGGGCTACCGGCGCCGCGACATCCGCCCTCGCGACCTGTGGGAGACGATCCGCTGGCCGGGCTTCCGGCACCTGGCACGACGGCACTGGCGGACGGGCGCGAAGGAACTCTACGGCTCGGCGGTCAGGCGGGCCTTCGTCGCCGAGGCGCGCGGCTTCGTCCCGTCCCTGCGGGCGGCGGACGTCGTCGCGGCGCCCGCCGGGGTCCGCGCGCAGGCGGTGGACCCCGACGGCTCGCTCGTCGACGACTTCCGGATCGGACGCGTCGGCCCGGTCGTGACCGTCCGCAACGCCCCGTCTCCCGCGGCGACGTCCTCCCTGGCCATCGCCGAGCACATCGCCGAGCTGCTCTAGTCCCAGAGCGCGCGGTCGCCGCCGCGCGGGTCGCCGGCGACCCCGCCGTCCGGTTCGCCGAACATCCGCACCGCCCGCGTGGACGGGTCGAACCGCTCCCAGCCGGGGTCGCCGGTGCCGGCGAAGCCGGCCCAGGCGCGGTGCATCCGGTCGGCGAGCGCCTGCGGCGGGTTCGGGCCGGCCATGCCCCCGGTCCCGGCGGACAGGTTGTCGAACACGAAGCCCAACTCCAGTGCGTGGCAGGCGCCGAGGTCGTGGTTCGGCGACCGCCATCCGAACTCGTACATCCACGTCCGCCCGCCGGATGCGGCGTGTCCGGCGGCGGCGCGGTTCGCCGGAACGCGGAACAGGCTGTCGGTGATGATCGTCGCCATCAGCTCGCCGGCCGTCATGTCCGGGTACCGGTCACGGTAGGCGGCGGGCAGCCCGGACGGGACGCCCATCCCGGCGGCGACGACGCCCACGGCCTCGTCGGTGAGCTGGGCCGCGAGGCCGGTCGGCATCAGGAACAGCCGGAACTCCTCGGACGTGTAGCCGATGAGCAGGTCCACGTCGCGGCCGGCCCCGGCGGCGATGGCGTCCTCGGGGCGGCGGGTGAGCAGCTCGCCGTCCAGCACCGGGGTGAGGGACATGCCGCCCGCCGCGGTGGTGGCGCCCCAGCGGCCGGGGTCGGGCAGCATCGCGACCTCGGCGGCGACGGACGCCTGCGCGGGGATGATCGCGGCCGGGTCGAGCGCGGCGAACGCCTCCGCGGTCGGCTCGACGCCGAGCCGGGCGGCCATCTCCTTGGTGACGAGCATGGCGTCGTCCGGATCCTGCGCGATGCCGCCGGCACCGCTCTGCGCGATCGCGCGCCGGAACAGCCCGAGATCGAGGGAGAGCAGGGTGGTGACGCTCATGCCCCCGGCGGACTCGCCGAACACGGTGACGCGGCCGGGGTCGCCGCCGAAGCCCGCGATGTTGTCGCGGACCCACTCCAGCGCGGCGATCTGGTCGAGCAGCCCCCGGTTGAGCGGCGCGCCGGGCAGATTCGCGAAGCCCTCCACGCCGAGCCGGTAGTTGATCGTCACGCAGACGACGCCGTCGCGGGCGAAGGCGTGGCCGCTGTAGAGGGGCACCGCGCCGGACCCGTTCCGGAACGCGCCGCCGTGGATCCACACCATGACGGGCAGCCCCGACCCCCCGGGTTCGGGCGTCCACACGTTCAGGTTCAGGCAGTCCTCACCCGGGATGTCCGGGTCGGGAAGCAGCGCGTCGAACGGCTTCGGGTAGCCGGGCTTGGGTGCGGTCGGCCCGTACTCGACGGCGGGGCGGACGCCGTCCCACGGCCGGGGCGGGCGCGGCGCCCGGAAGCGGTTCGGCCCGAACGGCGGCGCGGCGTAGGGGATGCCGAGGAACGCGGTGACGCCGTCCTGCGTCGTCCCCCGAACCTTCCCATAGGACGTCTCGACGACCGCCTCCATGCCACGCCTCCGGTTCTAGAACGAAATTCAATGAACCAGAGGGTACGGGACGGACGGCGCCGGGCGGAACGCCCTGATCAACCCGCCTGCGCGCCGGGGCGGAGCATCCGGGTGAGGTAGTCGCGGGCGAACGCGCGGATGGCGTCCTCGTCGTCCAGCTTCAGCCCGCCACCCGGGACGAGGAGCAGCGACAACGCGAGCCGCAGCAGCACCTCGGCAACGGTGTTGTGGTCCTCCGCGTCGCCGGGACGGGCGCGGCGCAGCCGGTCGGCGAGGATGTCTCGGGCGGCGAGCATGACCGCGCCGCCGTTCATGCTGAGCTGCGGCAGGACCGCCTCGGGCTCGCTCTCCAGCACGCGCGTCATCAGCGGATGCGTGCGGGCGCTGCGCAACCCGACGACGAACCCCTCCACGACGGCGTCCTCGGGGGACGGAAGGTCCTCGGTGGCCTCGGCGATCGCGGTGAGGAACCGGCGGCACTCGCGCAGGATCACCGCCTGGAGGAGCTGCTCCTTGTTGGTGAACCGCCGGTAGATGGTGGTGCGCGCGACCCCCGCCCGCTTGGCGACGTCCTCCACGCTGACCCGGCGCAGCCCGTAGCTCTCGAACTCGGCGAGCGCCGCGTCCAGGATGCGGGTGTCGAGATCGTCGGCGCCGTCCTCCGGCATGACCAGCCGCGCGAGCAGCCCGCCTGCGGTCGCGTCCATCGTCATGCCCGCACCTTAGCCGGATCGGGCGCCCGGCTCGTACCACCGGACGCAACATAGCTACAATAATCGTCAACCTGTAGTTCTGTCTCACACTTGCGGCGGTGCACATGACGGACCAGGCCGACACGCAGGCGCCGGCTCCGCTCGGGCCGGGCTCGCTGACCTGGCGCTACTTCGGCGACACCCGGATGATCCTGGTCGGGCCGCGGGCGGCCGTCCTGCAGAACATGCTCCCCGCGCTCGGCCAGGGCGTCCTCGACCACTCGGTGTTCTTCACCGAGACGTTCGCGCGGGTGAAGCGGTCCGCCGGGCCGATCATGGACACCGTGTACGGCGCGGAACGGTCCGCCGAGACGGGCCGGAAGGTGCGCGACTACCACCGCGACATCAAGGGGACGATGCCGGACGGCACCCGCTACCACGCGCTCGACCCCGAGACGTACTACTGGGCGCACGCGACCTTCCTCGACACCATGCTGTACGGGATCGAGACGTTCGTCAGGCCGCTCGGCGAGGCGGAGAAACACCGGATCTACGAGGAGTCCAAGACGTGGTTCCGGATGTACGGGGTCAGCGACCGGGCCATGCCGCAGGACTGGGAAGCCTTCCAGGCGTACTGGAAGCGGATGCTGGACGAGGTGATCGAGCCGCACAAGACCGCCCGGTACGGCGTCGGCTACGTCAGGAAGGGCCTGCCGAGGCCCCGGCGGGTCCCCGCACCGGTATGGCGGGCGGTGTCACCGCCGCTGAACGCGGCCGCCCGGTTCATCACGGTCGGCGGGCTGCACCCGCGGATGCGCGAACTGCTGGACCTGCCGTGGAGCGCCGCCGACGAGCGCCGCCACCGGCGGTTCGCGGCGGCCGTCCGGGCGGGGAACCGGCTGTGGCCGCTGCTGCCCGAGTCCGTCCGCTACCTGCCCCCGGCCCGCCGCGCCTTCCGGAAGGCCCGAACGACTCGCGGAAGGTGACGTCGACCACGAGGCCGGTCCCCCGGACGGCCCCGGTGATGGCGATGACCTTGCTCATGGCCGTTCCAGCCGGTCGAGCCGGACGGGCAGCCCGTCCTTCGGCGACGGCAGGGACGTGGTGTCGAGGGGCCATTCGTACCGCGCGGGGACGCTCCACCGGTAGCGCTGCAGCACCTGGTGCAGGATCGTCCTGACCTGCATCCCGGCGAAGTACAGCCCGATGCACTTGTGCGCGCCGCCGCCGAACGGGGCCCACGCGTACTTGTGGATCTTGTCCTCGCGGCGCTCCGGGGAGAACCGCTCGGGGTCGAACCGGTCCGGGTCCGGCCACCAGTCGGCCATGTGGTGGTTGCTGAGCATCGGCACCACGACCATCGTCCCGGCGGGGACGTGGTAGCCGAGGATGGAGGTGTCCTTGACGACCTTGCGGGGCAGCGCCGGGACGGGCGGCAGCATCCGCAGCGACTCCTTCATCACCATGTCGATGCCGGTGAGGGAGTCCAGGTCGTCGTAGGAGGGCCGCGCCTTGCCGAGGGCCAGCGACTCCTCGCGCAGCCGCTCCTGCCATTCGGGGAACTTGGCCAGGTAGTAGGCCATCGTCGTCAGCGTGATGGTGGTGGTGTCGTGCGCCGCCATCAGCGCGAAGATCATGTGGTTGACGACGTCCTCGTCGCCGAACCGCTGCCCGTCGTCGGTCTCGGCCGCGCACAGGGCGGCGAACAGGTCGCTACCGCCGGCACTCCCCTCGCGGCGCTTGGCGGGCAGGTGCCGGTAGAAGAACTCCTCCAGCGTCTTGCGGGCCCGCAGACCCCGGTGCCAGCGCAGCCCGGGGACGGGGAACCGGACGTAGGCCGTCCCCGCCCGGACCGCGTCGATGAACGCGCCGTTGATCCGCGCGCGCTCGGCGCCGTCCAGTTCGACGCCCATGAACACGTCCACGGCGAGGTCGAGCGTGAGCTGCTTGACGTGGTCGTAGACCTTGAAGCCTGATCCGGGTTCCCATGCCTCGACGCCCTTGACGATGCCGGGTGCCATCGCCTCCATGTAGGCGCGCAGCCGGGCCGGGGTGAACGCCTGCTGCATGATGCGGCGGTGGTGCAGGTGCTCCTCGAAGTCGAGCAGCATGATGCCGCGTTTGAAGAACGGCCCGATGTAGTAGCTCCAGGCGGGGCCGTTCGCGAACGCCTTGTCCCGGTTGACCAGGACGACCTCGGCGGCCTCCGGGCCCTGGACGGTGCAGGTCCGCTGCCCGAGCAGCCAGCCCCAGGCGACGGGACCGTACTGTTCGTACCGTTTGCGGGCCATCCCGATCGGGTCGCGCATCACGGCGAGCGTGTTGCCGATGTAGGGGACGCCGGGCACTCCGGGGACCGGTTTCAGGCCGCTGCCCTGCGGCGGCGGCGCGAGGACGCTCGTCATGACCCCTCCGGGGAACACTGCAACAAATAACCGGAATCTGTTGCTTTGTTCTAACGTAGCGACCGCCCGTAAGTCCAGACTTATCCGCGGTGACTTGAGCCTCCGCCGTCAGCGCGCTTCGCGGGCCGCGGGCGCCCGGAGCAGCCGCCGCCGCGCCGTGTCCGTGAGCGGCCGGTACGCGCCCGCCTTGTCCCGGTAGTAGGTGCGGCCGTCGCCCGCGGCGGGGACGCCCTCGTCCCGCAGCGGCGCCGTGACCAGCCGCCCTCCCGCCGTGACGGGCACCTCGTCCACCACCCGGACGAGCGCGGGCCGCAGCCCCGGCTCCACCCGCAGCAGCGCCTCCGACAGGTCGATGGGTTTCAGTGTCTCCTCCGAGGGCGCCCGGAGCCGCCGGGCGAACCCCTCGGCATCGCGCAGGCTCACGGCCGCCGCCGCGAGCTCCGTCTCCCCCACCGGGATGCCGTAGACGGCGACGGTGTCGACATAGGGCAGATCGCCGAGAGCGTCCCTGATCGGCCCGGGCGGGACGATGCCGTCGGCGGTGCGGATGAGCTCGCCCTCCCGCCCGAGGAGCCAGAAGTCGCCGGCGGCGTCCCGGCGGAACAGGTCACCGGTGATCGTCCACGCGTCCTCGGCCCGGAACACGCCCCGCACCGGCCGGGCCGCGGCGCCGATGGCCGAGGGCCGCACCCGGGCCAGCAGCATGCCGATCTCGCCGGGCTCGCACTCGATCGCGAACCCGCCGGCCCCCTCGGCGAGGTGCCCGTTCTCCAGGTCGTACCGGGCGAGCCGGACCTCGGCGCTGCCGGGCAGCGGACGCCCGAGCGATCCGGGTTTCTTGCCGCTCAGGTTGACCAGGACCGCCTCACCCTCCGTCGAGGCGTAGAACTCCAGGACGCGGGCGGGCGCGAACCGTTCCTCGACCCGCCGCCACAGCCCGCGCGGCATCCCGGACCCGATGAACAGCCGGACGGCGTGGTGCCGTTCCGCCGGGTTCGGGGGCGCGTTCACGAGGTCGCGCAGCAGCATCCAGGTGTAGGACGCGACGGTCACGCCGTAGCGGCGCGCCTCGTCCCAGAACGTCTCCGGGTCGTACCCGCCGGCGAGCGCGAGCCGGGCACCGCCCGCGACGGCGCCGCCGAGGCTCATCAGCAGCGCGGAGGGATGCTGGATCGGCGTGATGCTGTACACGGTGTCGGACGATGAGAGCGCCGCCGACGACGCGGTCCCGAACGCGGACAGGGCCCAGCGCCGGTTCGTGATCCGGCCGGCCCGCAGCTGCTCCCCCGTCCCGCGGAACACCACGAACGCGAGATCGCCCGCCCGCCCCGGGTTCGGCCGGTACCACCCCGGCAGCTCGACCTGGTCCGGGTCGATGGTCTCCATGTCCATCAGCGATCCGCGGTCGCCGCGTCCGGCGCCACCGAGCAGATAAGCCCGGACGCCCTCCAGCCTCCCGGCCCGCGCGGCGTGCTCCGGATCGGCGATCACCCGGGTCACCTGGCTGAGCCGCACCTCCGCGGCCGGATCACCGTCGGGACGCAGCAGGACGGCGACCGCGCCGAGCCGGCTCAAAGCCGCCACGAGCGCGAGCGCGGTCGGCCGCGTGCCCATCAGCACACCGACGGCGTCACCGCGCCGGACCCCGATGTGGATCAGCCCGCGCACCACGGCGTCGATACGCCGCTTGGCCGCGTCATGCGTGTGCGCACGCCCGCGGTAGAGGAAGAAGACCTCTCCGGGCCTGCGCCGGGCCTGCTCGTCCAGCAGCAGCCCCATGGACATGCGCGTGTCGGACTGGAGGCGCTCCAGCCGCGCCAGCCGGGGCAGGTTCTGCGCCGCTTCTCCGCCCAGCTGCCCGCTCCCCCGCACCACCTGCGCGGCCGTCCGGAGCACCGACCGCGCGGCACTCGCCCCGATGCCCATCGCCAGCTGGAGCCCGTAACCCGCCGGTCCGCCGGGCAGACCGGCGGGTTCGGCCTCCTCGTCCCCCGCCACCGGAACGACGATCTCCGGAAGGTCGTCCTTTCCCTCCCGCCACATCGCCCAGGACGCGACGGCGGGCCAGGTCTGCGCGATCGCGAGGCCGCCGACGACGAGCCCGAAGTGCCCGGCGCTCAGGGACGCCTCGTACACCTGGGCGCGCGGCGCGGCCCGCCTGATGCCGCGCACCATCGGCGGCGGCGCGATCTCGTCGACCTCGCCCACGAACGTGAGCACGGGGCAGGTGAGGTCGGCGAGCGTGACGAGCCGGTCCCCGATGACGAACCCGCCGGTCAGCATCCGGTTGTGCTGGATGAACTGGCGGAGGAACTCCGCGAGCGCGGGGCCGGGCCAGGAGACCCAGCCGTCCCGCTCCAGGAACCGCCGCTGCCGTTCCCGCGCCGCGAGCCGTTCCCGGTCGTGCAGCTGGAGGATGAACTCGACCCTCGACCGGACCGACTTGACGGGGCTGAGCGCCTGGAACCCGAACCGTGTCACCCACCCGGGCACGGCGAACGCGCCGAGCACCCGGTCGGGTATCCGCTCGACCCCCTCCGAGGCGAGCCAGCTCGGCAGCCCGAACGGCAGCCCCTGGCTGATGTCGGACGGGCTGCCGAACGTCACGACCGACTCGATGCCCTCACTGCGCCGGTAGGCGGCGGCCTGGTAGACGAACATGCCGCCTTGCGAGTATCCGGCGAGATGGACGTCCCTCCCCGTCGCCTTCCGGATCCGGTCCACGGCGTCGCTGACCGCCAGGACATGGTCGCTGATGGTGCGTTCCAGCCCGCCGGGCTCCCGCTCGGGCGCGCCGAAGTCGACCACCCACGGGTCGACGCCGAGATCGTGCAGCACTTTCACGGCGCTGACCCGCGAGGAGATGTCGTACACCTCCGCGGTGATCATCAGCGGCGGCACGAGCAGCATCACCGGGCCGCCCGCCGACCTGGGGAAGTAGTGCCGCAGCCGGTAGACGCGCTGCTCGGTCACCACCTCGCACGGGGACGCGTCCTCGCCCGTGTCGAAGCCCCCGAACCGGGCGACCTCCAGGGCGTTCTGGGCGGTGGAGCCCAGGCGGGCGCCCAGGCGGAACAGCGTTCTGGCAACAGGCGGCATCGTCGACCTCTCGCAGCGTCAACGCCATGGTGTCCTGTCATCAGCGCCTTTAGCAATCAGGGCACGATGCGTGCGCCGTCCATGTGACCTGCCTGGAGGCGCTCCCACATGTAGCGGCGGCGGGGCTTGCCGCTGGAGGTGCGCTGGATCAGCCCGGCGCCGACGACGATCGTGAGTTCCACGTCGTCCCCGACACGCCGCCGGAGCATCTCGCGCACTCCCGGGACCCATTCCTCGCCCCGCGTCTCGGCGAACAGCGCGAGCCCCCTGCGCCCGGCCCCCGGCACGCCGACCACGACGACGCGTCCCTTCCCCAGCCCGCTGACCTCGGCGATCTTGCCTTCGAGGTCCTCGACGTAGACGGACCGGCCCCGGACCTTGATGCTGTCGCCCATGCGCCCGAGGACGAACAGCTGCCCTTCGTGGAAGAACCCGGCGTCCCCGGTGTGGACCTTCCCGTCCATGAACCGCGTGGACTTGGCCTCGGCGCCCGCGAAGTATCCCGGGCAGGCCGACGCGCCCCCCACGACGATCTCCCCGAGCAGCCCGTCCGCCAGTTCGTTCCCGTCGTCGTCCACGATGACGACCGGCACGTCCTCCTCGGGCGTCCCGCACCCCACGACCCACCCGGACTTGGCACCGAGCGACTGGGCTCCGAGCGAATGCTGCTCCAGGATCCGCACCGGCGACCCGAAGGACAGCGTCTCCGGATCGGGCCGGACGGCGAGCGGGGCACGGCCTTTGTTGTCCATGGTGACCAGGAGCGTCGTCTCCGCCATCCCGTAGGCGGGCTTGAACACCGACCGCGAGAACCCGAACGGCTCCACGAGCCGCGCGAACACCTCCAGCGTATGGGGGTCGATGGGCTCGGCGCCGACCAGCGCCATCTTCCATCCCGACAGGTCGAGCCCCTCCAACTGCTCGGGCTTGACCCGCCGCGCGGAGTACGCGTACGCGAACGGCGGCGCCGCCGTGTGCGCGGCCTCCGTGAAGCAGCGGATCCACCGCGCGGGGTCGCGGATGAAGTGGTCCGGCCGCATCAGCCGGAGCGTCCCCTGCCGCGCGATCGGGGTGATGAAGGCGCCGATCAGCCCCATGTCGTGGTAGAGCGGCAGCCAGGACGCGACCTCGTCGCCGTCCTCGTACCCGGCCATCCGGGCGATCAGCTCGGCGTTGGCCTCCAGGTTGGCCCAGGTGACCATGACGCCGCGCGGCGCGCCGCTGGACCCGGAGGTGAACTGCAGCAGCGCCAGCTCACCGGCGGGCCGCACCTCCGTTTCCGCGGCCTGGCGGGGCTGCCACGGTTCGCCGCACAGGCCGGCCTGGTCCATGGCGCGTCCGGCGTACTCGGCCAGGTCCTTGGAGGCGACGACGAGCGCCGGCGACGCCTGCCGCAGGATGGCCGCGACGTGGGCGACGTAGTCGTCCCCGTCCTGGAACAGCGGCGGCGTGATCAGGCAGACGGTGCCCCCCGCCGCCCAGACCCCGAAGTACGTCTCGATGCACGTGAAGTCCGTCGGCAGGATGAGGCACACCACGTCGCCGGGCCGGACGCCTTCCTCGATGAGCGCCCCGGCGGTGCGTCGCGCGGCGGAGGCCAGCGCACCGTAGTCACGGAACTCCCAGCCGCCGTCATCGGCCGCCAGGTACACGCCGCGTCCGGTGTGCGGCTTGTCCAGCCAGTCGCGCAGCGCAGATGCCATCGTGTCCCCTTCATATGATCCCGGTCACCCACGTGACTCGCGGGTAACTTCACCAGGACGGGGCGCCCTCGTCAACCTGTTCGATCAACGAATGTGACCAAGCGCTCATTTGGGTGACGTCCCGTCACCCGGCGGAGGACACCTTCCGCCCGCCCACGACCCGCGCGAGGAGCCGCCACCCGAGCAGGGCGAGCCCGAGGAAACTGGAGGCCACGATCACGAACGCGACGGCGGTGCCCTGCCCGGCGAGGACCCGCAGCACCATTCCGACCGCGACGGCGCAAACCCAGACCCCGACTCCGACGGGCATCAGCGCGTCCGCCCCACGCCAGGCCCGCGTCACGCCCCACCCGGCACCGAGCCCCACGAGAAACGGCCAGGCGGTATTGGCGAACCCCGCCAAACTGGCGGCCTCCTCATGCGAGGCCCGTCCAATGGCCACGAAGACGAGCACACAACAAACGTCCACCAGAGCCGCCACAGAATTCCGCATTCCCCCAGGCTAAACGCCCGATCCAAGAGCAGAGGACAGACCCGAAGCCCCAGCCCAGGCGGGGGTCTAGGGGCGGAGCCCCAGGGGCGGGCGGGTG
>NZ_BCQQ01000157.1 GCF_001552155.1 Actinomadura formosensis NBRC 14204
GCGCCGCACGCCGTGCCGCGGCTGGAGGTGCCGGGCGTCGGGGACGGCGCCGCGGGACGGCGGTCGCGCGCCCGGACGGCGCGGGGACGGGTGACCGGGGCGCGCCGCCCCGCCGACCGGGTCCGTGATCCGCACGTGGTGGCGACGCTGCTGGCCGCCGCTCCCCGGCAGCGGGCGCGCGGACGGTCCGGGGCGGGGCTCGTGCTGCGGCCGGACGACCTGCGGGAGGCCGTCCGGGAGGGACGCGAAGGCAACCTGGTGCTGTTCGTGGTGGACGCCAGCGGCTCGATGGCGGCGCGCCGCCGCATGACGACGGTGAAGACGGCCGTGCTGAGCCTGCTGCTGGACGCCTACCAGCGCCGCGACAAGGTCGGCCTGATCACCTTCCGGGGGCGGACCGCCGACCTGGTGCTGCCGCCGACGTCGTCGGTGGAGGCGGGCGCGGCGCGGCTGCGGGCGCTGCCGACCGGGGGCCGCACTCCGCTGGCCGCCGGGCTCGTCCGGGCCGCCGAGGTGCTGCGCGCGGAACGGCTGCGCGATCCGGCGCGGCGCCCGCTGCTCGTGGTCGTCACCGACGGGCGCGCCACGGCGGACGGCGACGTGGACCGTGCCGCCGGGCTGCTGGCGGGCACGGCGGGGATCGTCGTGGACTGCGAGGACGGCCCGGTCCGGCTCGGCCTGGCGGGACGGCTCGCGGTCCGGATGGACGCGCGGCTCGTGCCGCTCGGAGATCTCGATGGAATCGTGCGCGCGCACAGGAAGGCGGCCTGACATGCCCCAGGGCAAGCCCCTCACCGTCCCCGACGACGGCCTCACCACCCGGCAGCGCCGCAACCGGCCGCTGCTGATCGTCCACACCGGCCCCGGGAAGGGCAAGTCGACGGCCGCGTTCGGGATGGCGCTGCGGGCGTGGAACCAGGGCTGGCCGGTCGGGGTGTTCCAGTTCGTGAAGTCGGCGAAGTGGCGGATCGGCGAGGAGCGGGCGCTGCGGGTGCTCGGCGCCACCGGCGAGGGCGGGACGGTCGCCTGGCACAAGATGGGCGAGGGCTGGTCGTGGATCCAGCGGCCCGGCGCCGAGGAGGACCACGCGGCGGACGCGCGGGAGGGCTGGGCGCAGATCAAGCGGGACCTGGCCGCCGAGACGTACCGTTTCTATGTGCTGGACGAGTTCACCTATCCGATCAAGTGGGGCTGGCTGGATCTGGACGACGTGGTCGAGACGCTGACCGCCCGCCCGGGGACGCAGCACGTCGTGGTCACCGGGCGGGACGCGCCGGACCGGCTGGTCGAGGCCGCCGACCTGGTGACGGAGATGGGCAAGGTCCGGCATCCGATGGACGCCGGGCAGAAGGGGCAGCGGGGCATCGAGTGGTGATCCCGCGACTGGTGATCGCGGCCCCGGCGTCCGGGAGCGGCAAGACGACGGTCGCGACGGGGCTGATCGCGGCACTGCGGGCGCGGGGCGGGAAGGTCTCCCCGCACAAGGTCGGCCCCGACTACATCGATCCCGGATACCACGCGCTCGCGGCGGGCCGGCCGGGACGCAACCTCGATCCGTGGCTGACCGGCGAGGAGCGGGTCGTCCCGCTGTTCCGGCACGGCGCGGCCGGATGCGATGTCGCCGTGGTCGAGGGTGTGATGGGCCTGTTCGACGGGCGGGACGACACGGGGTTCGCGTCCACGGCGCATGTCGCGCGGCTGCTCGCGGCGCCGGTCGTGCTGGTCGTGGACGCGGCGCGGCAGAGCCGGTCGGTGGCGGCGCTCGTGCACGGGTTCGCGACGTTCGAGCCGGGTGTGCGGATCGGCGGCGTCATCTTGAACCGGATCGGGTCGGACCGGCACGAGGAGCTGTGCCGGGGCGCGCTGGAGTCGGCGGGCGTGCCGGTGCTGGGGGCCGTCCGGCGGGACGACGCCGTGCTGACCCCGTCCCGGCATCTCGGGCTGATCCCGGCGGCGGAGCGCGGGGCGCGGGCCGTGCGGGCGGTGGAGCGGCTCGGCGAGCTGATCGCGCGCTCGTGCGATCTCGATGCGCTGCTGCGCCTGGCCGGTACCGCTCCCCCGCCGGCCGGGCCGGTGTGGGAGCCGTCCGATCAGGTCGTGCCGGTGGCCGGGCGCCCGGTCGTCGCGGTGGCGGGCGGGGCGGCCTTCACCTTTTCCTACGCCGAACACGGGGAGCTGCTGCGTGCGGCGGGCGCCGATGTGGCGGTGTTCGATCCGCTGCGGGACGAGGCGCTACCGGACGGGACGGCCGCGCTCGTCATCGGCGGCGGCTTCCCGCAGGTGCACGCCGCCGAGCTGGCCGCGAACGCGCGGCTGCTCGACACGGTGACGGCGTTTCGCGGGCCGGTCGCCGCCGAATGCGCGGGGCTCCTCTATCTCTGCGAGGAACTCGACGGGCGGAAGATGTGCGGGCTGGTGCCGGGGCGGGCGCGGATGACGCCGCGGCTGACGCTCGGATACCGGGAGGCGGTCGCCGTGGCGGAGTCCCCGCTGACCCGGGCGGGTGAGCGGTTCCGGGGCCACGAGTTCCACCGGACGGTCCTGGAGGGCGGCGCGGAGCCGCTGTTCCGGTGGCGGGGCGGCGGCGACGGGTTCGGGAACGAACGGATCACCGCGTCCTACCTGCATCTGCACTGGGCCGGCCATCCGGAGGCGGCTCAGCGGCTCGTGTCGTCCTCCAGGTCGCCTTCGGTCTTGAGGTAGACCTCCTGGAGGGCCTGGAGGATCTCCGGGTCCGGGTGCTCCCACATGCCGCGCCCGGCCGCCTCCAGGAGCCGCTCGGCGATGCCGTGCAGCGCCCACGGGTTCGACTCGGCCATGAAGCGGCGGTTCTCCTCGTCCAGGACGTAGGCGGCGGTGAGCCGGTCGTACATCCAATCGGCCATGACGCCGGTGGTGGCGTCGTAGCCGAACAGGTAGTCCACGGTCGCGGCCAGCTCGAACGCCCCCTTGTAGCCGTGGCGGCGCATCGCGGCCAGCCACTGGGGGTTGACGACGCGGGCGCGGAAGATCCGCGCGGTCTCCTCCGCGAGGGTGCGGGTGCGGACGGCGTCCGGGCGGGTGCTGTCCCCGACGTAGGCCGCCGGGGCCCTGCCGGTCAGCGCCCGGACCGTCGCGATCATGCCGCCGTGGTACTGGAAGTAGTCGTCGGAGTCGGCGATGTCGTGCTCGCGGGTGTCGACGTTCTTCGCGGCGACGGCGATGCGGCGGTAGGCGTTCTCCATGTCGTCGCGGGCGGGGACGCCGTCGAGGTCGCGTCCGTAGGCGTGGCCGCCCCACACCGCGTACACCTCGGCGAGGTCGGCGTCGTCGCGCCAGTTGCGGCTGTCGATCAGCGGGAGCAGACCCGCCCCGTACGCGCCGGGCGGGGACCCGAAGATCCGCCTGGTGGCGCGCCGCTCGTCGCCGTGGCGCCCGGTGTCGGCCCGCACGTGGGCGCGGACGTGGTTGTCGGCGTCCGGCTCGTCCAGGCCCGCGACGAGCCGGACGGCGTCGTCCAGCATCGCGACGACGTGCGGGAACGCGTCGCGGAAGAAGCCGCTGATGCGGACCGTCACATCGATGCGCGGCCGGCCCAGCTCGGCGAGCGGGATCGGTTCGAGTTCGGTGACGCGGCGGGACGCCTCGTCCCATGCCGGGCGGACGCCGAGCAGCGCCAGCACCTCGGCGACGTCGTCTCCGGCGGTGCGCATGGCGCTCGTCCCCCACACCGACAGGCCGACCGAGCGCGGCCATTCGCCGTGGTCGGCGCGGTAGCGCTCCAGCAGCGAGCCGGCCATCGCCTGCCCGGTCTCCCAGGCGAGGCGGCTGGGGACGGCGCGCGGGTCCACCGAGTAGAAGTTGCGGCCGGTCGGCAGGACGTTGACCAGGCCGCGCAGCGGCGACCCGCTCGGGCCCGCCGGGATGTAGCCGCCGTCCAGGGCGTGCAGGACGTGGTCGAGTTCGTCGGACGTGCGGGCCAGGCGCGGGACCATCTCGGTGGCGGCGAACTCCAGGACGCGCCGCACGGGCTCGCGGCGCTCGGCCGGGACCCGCCGGGCGGCCTCTTCGGCCGCGTCCGCGGACCAGGCGGCGTCCTCCATGGCCTGGACGAGTTCGCGGGCGGTGGTCTCGGCGGCGTCGACGTCGGCGAGGGCCGCGCCGCCGTCCTCGCTGAGCCCCAGTGCCTCGCGCAGGCCGGGGAGGGTCTCGCGGCCCGACCACATCTGCCGGGCGCGGAGCATGGCCAGCACCAGGTCGACGCGAGTGTCCCCCTCCGGGGCCAGGCCGAGGACGTGGAGGCCGTCGCGGATCTGCGCGTCCTTCACCTCGCACAGCCAGCCGTCCACGTGCAGCAGGAAGTCGTCGAACTCGGTGTCGTGCGGGCGGTCGTCCAGGCCGAGGTCGTGGTCGAGCTTCGCGGCCTGGATCAGCGTCCAGATCTGCGCGCGGATCGCCGGGAGCTTCGCCGGGTCCATCGCGGCGATCGTGGCGTGCTCGTCGAGGAGCTGTTCGAGGCGGGCGATGTCGCCGTAGGTCTCGGCGCGGGCCATCGGCGGGACCATGTGGTCCACGAGGACGGCGTGCGCGCGGCGCTTGGCCTGCGTCCCCTCCCCCGGGTCGTTGACGAGGAACGGGTAGATCAGCGGGACGTCGC
The DNA here is from genome assembly GCF_001552155.1 of Actinomadura formosensis NBRC 14204. Lineage (GTDB taxonomy): Bacteria > Actinomycetota > Actinomycetes > Streptosporangiales > Streptosporangiaceae > Spirillospora > Spirillospora formosensis. Next base: position 4,637 of record NZ_BCQQ01000157.1, read on the forward strand.
CGAGGGCCGCGTCGGTGCCGCACGACGCCGACATGCCGGCCGCCTTGCCGGGCAGCCACTCCAGGTTGCCGTGCTTGCCGACGTGCACGATGGCGTGCGCGCCGAACTCCTCCGACAGCCAGCGGTAGGCGGCCAGGTAGTGGTGGCTGGGCGGCAGGTCGGGGTCGTGGTAGATCGCGATGGGGTTCTGCCCGAAGCCGCGTGGCGGCTGCACCATCACGACGACGTTCCCGGCGCGCAGGGCGGCGAGGACGATGTCGCCGTCCTGGACGAACAGCTCGCCGGGGGGCGGGCCCCAGTGCCGTTCCATCCCCTCCCGCAGGCCGCCCGGGAGGGTGCGGTACCAGCGTTCGTAGGACGCGGCGGAGATGCGGACGGGGTTGCCCGCGAGCTGCTCCTCGGTGAGCCAGTCCTCGTCCTGGCCGCCGGCCGCGATGAGCGCGTGGATGAGCGCGTCGCCGTCCCGGTCGCGGACGCCGGGGAAGCCTTCGCCGAGGTCGTAGCCGGCGTCGCCGAGGCGGGCCAGCAGCCGGACGGTGCTCGCCGGGGTGTCGAGGCCGACGGCGTTGCCGACGCGCGAGTGCTTCGTCGGATACGCCGACAGCATCACGACGATGCGGCGCCCGGCGGGCGGGGTGTGGCGGAGGCGGCCGTGCCGGACGGCGATCCCGGCGACGCGGGCGGCCCGCTCGGGGTCGGCGCGGTAGACGGTGAGGCCGTCCTCGTCGATCTCCTTGAAGGAGAACGGGACGGTGATGATGCGCCCGTCGAACTCGGGGATGGCGACCTGCGACGCGGCGTCCAGCGGGGACAGGCCGTCGTCGCTCGCGTCCCAGTCGGCACGGCTCGTGGTGAGGCAGAGGCCCTGCAGGATCGGGACGTCCAGCGCGGCGAGGGCGCCCACGTCCCACGCCTCGTCGTCGCCGCCCGCCCCGGCCGTCGCGGGGCGCGAACCGCCCGCCGCGAGCACGGTCACGACCAGCGCGTCCGCCGCGCGGAGCGTGTCCAGCAGCGCGGGCTCGGCGGTGCGCAGCGACGAGCAGAACACCGGCATCGCCCGCCCGCCCGCGTCCTCGATGGCGGTGCACAGCGTCTCCACGAACGCGGTGTTCCCGGCCATGTGGTGGGCACGGTAGTACAGGACGCCGATGACCGGGCCCTCGGTGGTGCGGGCCGCGCGGTCGAGCCGTCCCCACGTCGGCGTGGGGGCGGGGGGCGCGAAGCCGTATCCGGTCAGCAGCACGGTGTCGGACAGGAACGCGTGCAGCTCGGCCAGGTTGGCGGGCCCGCCGTGCGCGAGGTAGGCGTGCGCGTCGGCGCAGACACCGCCGCTCACGCCGCCCCTGAGACGGGACAGTTCCATCAGTTCGGCGTCGGGGGCCTGCTCGCCGCCGAGGACGACCACCGGGCGGGGCCCCGCGAGCAGCGCGTCGAGGCCGTCCTGCCAGGCGCGCCGGCCGCCGAGCAGCCGCACCACGACGAGGTCGGTGCCCTCCACCAGGGCGGGAAGGTCGTCCACGCGGAGGCGCGCGGGGTTGCCGAGCCGGTAGGCGGCGCCGGACGCGCGGGCGCTCAGCAGATCGGTGTCGGACGTCGACAGCAACAGGACGGTGCCAGCGGACACGGCCGTTCCTCCCCCTGGGGTCCTCGCCCCGGTCGCGGGTGTCGCGACGGCAGGAGTCTCCTGGCTCCCGGATCGACGCTCGCCCCGGCCTTCCCGTCCGCGTGGACAGTGGCCTCAAGCGGGGTTCGCTCCCCGGTCACAGTGGCGGGACCGCGCCGGATTCACACCGGCTTCCTCCCTTTGCCATCGTCTGGGAGAAGAGTACGGCAGCGCGGCGCGCCCGCAAAGTGTGGTTAACATCCTCCCCGTGCCGAATGCCCGCGTGCCGGATGCCCCCCTGCCGAATATCCCCGCGCCCAATGCCAGAGCCCGCCCCGACGCGTGCCCGGGGATGCTGCGGACCCACGACGCCGCCGACGGGCCGCTGGCGCGCGTCCGCGTCCCGGGCGGCGCGGTGTCCGCCGCGCAGCTCCGCACGCTCGGCGGCGCCGCCCGCGAACTGGGACTCGACGTGATCGAGCTCACGTCCCGCGGCAACCTGCAACTGCGCGGCGTCCGCGACCCGGCCGCGCTCGCCGGACGGCTGGAGGCGGCCGGCCTGCTGCCGTCGCCGTCCCACGAACGGGTGCGCAACATCGTCGCCTCCCCGCTGGGCGGGCGCGGCACGCGCGGCGTCCTGGCGACCGATCCGCTGGTCACGGCCCTGGACCGGGCGCTGTGCGCGCACCCCCGGCTGGCCGCCCTGTCCGGCCGCTTCCTGTTCGCGCTGGACGACGGCACCGGTGACATGACCGCGCTGGACGCCGACCTGACCTGCACCCCGGCCGGTCTCCTCCTCGCCGGGACGCTCCTGGTGCCCGGTGACGGCGTGCCCGGTGACGGCGTGCCCGGTGACGGCGTGCCCGGTGACGGCGTGCCCGCGGTCGCCCTGCTGCTCGCGGCGGCCGACGCCTTCCTCGCGGTCCGCGGGGACGCGTGGCGGCTGGCGGAGGTACCGGGCGGCGCGCGGCTCGTCGCCGAACGGCTGGGCGGGACGCTCACCGGCGCGCCGGGCACCCACGCCCCTCCCGTCCCGCACGCCGGGATCGTCGGGCAGCGGGACGGGCTGGTCGCGCTGGAGGTCGTGCCGCCGCTCGGACGGCTGGCGGGGACGGGGGCCGAAGCGCTCGCGGAGGTCGCGGACGAGGTGCGCGTGACGCCCTGGCGGAGTGTCGTGCTGCGCGATCTGCGCCGGGACGAGGCGGAGCGGATCGCCGCCCGGCTCGAAGCGGCGGGGTTCGCGGCGGGCGCCGCCTCGCCGTGGGTCGGGGTGACGGCCTGCACGGGCGGCCCCGGGTGCGCGAAGTCGCGGGGGGACGTGCAGGGCGAGGCGCGGCGCTGGGTGGCCGGCCTGGAGCGCGCCCCCGCGGTCCCCGTCCACTGGGTGGGCTGCGAGCGGCGCTGCGGGACGCCCCGCGGCCCGGTCGTGCTGAAGATGCCAGGGGAAGGACAGGAATGATCGACTACGTCCGCGACGGCGCGGAGATCTACCGGCGGTCGTTCGCGACCATCCGCGCGGAGGCCGACCTGGCCGGCCTGCCGGACGACGTGGCGCGGGTGGCGGTGCGGATGATCCACGCCTGCGGCATGACCGACCTCGTCCAGGACCTGGTGTGGTCGCCGGGCGTGGTGGAGCGGGCGCGGGCGGCGCTGCTCGCCGGCGCGCCGGTCCTGTGCGACGCGCGGATGGTCGCGTCCGGCATCACCCGGGCCCGGCTGCCCGCCGGCAACGAGATCGTGTGCACGCTCGGCGAGCCGGAGGTGCCCGGGCTGGCGGCGCGGCTCGGCACCACGCGGAGCGCCGCCGCGCTGGAGCTGTGGCTCGGCCGGCTGGACGGCGCGGTCGTCGCGGTCGGCAACGCGCCGACGGCGCTGTTCCGGCTGCTGGAGCTGGTGGAGGCGGGCGCGGGACGCCCGGCCGCGGTCCTCGGGATCCCGGTCGGGTTCATCGGCGCGGCCGAGTCCAAGGAGGCGCTCGCCGCGAGCGGCCTGGACCATCTGGTGGTGCGCGGGCGGCGCGGCGGCAGCGCGATGACGGCGGCGGCGGTCAACGCCATCGCGAGCGAGGCGGAGTGATGACGGGACGGCTGTTCGGCGTGGGCGTCGGGCCCGGCGACCCGGAACTGGTCACGGTGAAGGCGGCGCGGCTGATCGAGACGGCCGACGTGGTCGCCTTCCACTGCGCGCGGCACGGGCGCAGCATCGCCCGGTCGGTGGCCGAGCCGTACCTGCGGGACGGCCGGATCGAGGAGCAGCTCGTCTACCCGGTGACGACCGAGACGACCGGCCATCCGGGCGGGTACCAGGGGGCGCTGGAGGAGTTCTACGCCGACTGCGCCGCCCGCCTCGCCGCGCATCTGGACGCCGGGCGGACGGTCGTGGTGCTGAGCGAGGGCGATCCGCTGTTCTACGGGTCCTACATGCACCTGCACAAGCGGCTCTCGCCGCACTACCCGACCGAGGTGGTGCCCGGTGTCACGTCGGTGAGCGCGGCGTCGGCGGCGGCCGGGCGTCCGCTGGTGGAGCGGGAGGAGACGCTGACCGTCCTGCCCGGGACGCTGCCGGGCGAGGAGCTGGCGGGGCGGCTCCGCGCCGCGGACTCGGCGGCCGTCCTCAAGCTGGGCCGGACGTTCCCCAAGGTCAGGGCGGCGTTCGAGGCCGCGGGACGGCTCGGTGACGCCTGGTATGTGGAGCGGGCCGCGACCGACCGGGAGCGTGTCGTGCCGCTCGCCGACGTCGATCCGGCGGACGTCCCGTACATGTCGCTCGCGCTGCTGACGAGCCCGGCGGAGCGGTCGTTCGAGGCTCCCGCCCCGGCGCGGCCGGCCGGTTCCGGCGGGGTGTGGGTGGTCGGGCTCGGGCCGGCGGGGCGGCCGTGGCTCACCCCGGAGGCGCAGGACGCGCTCGCGTCCGCGACCGATCTCGTCGGCTACGGCCCCTACCTGGACCGGGTGCCGCCGAATCCGAGGCAGCGGCGGCACGCGTCCGGCAACCGGGTGGAGGCCGACCGGGCCCGCGACGCGCTGGCGCTCGCGCGGGACGGGGCGCGGGTCGCAGTCGTATCGTCCGGCGATCCGGGGGTGTTCGCGATGGCGGCGGCCGTGCTGGAGGTGGCGGCGGCGGAGGAGTTCGCGGACGTGCCCGTGCGGGTCGTGCCGGGGCTGACCGCCGCGCAGGCCGTCGCGGCGCGGGCGGGCGCGCCGCTCGGGCACGACTTCTGCGTCCTGTCGCTGTCGGACATCCTGAAGCCGTGGGAGGCGATCGCGCGGCGGCTCACCGCCGCGGCCGAGGCCGATCTCGTGATCGCCCTCTACAACCCGTCGTCGAGCCGGCGCAGGCACCAGCTCCCGGCGGCGCGCGACCTGCTGCTGGAGCACCGCTCCCCCGAGACGCCGGTCGTCATCGGGCGCGACGTCGGCGGGCCGGAGGAGAGCGTGACGGTGACGACGCTCGGGAAGCTGGACCCCGAGCGGGTCGACATGCGCTGCCTGCTCATCGTCGGATCGTCCACCACGCGCGTCACCGACCGGGGCGTGGTCTACACGCCGCGCCGCTACCCCTGAGCCCAGGCGGCGGCGGCCGCGACATCGTCCGTCGCCCTGACCCCGCCGGGGAGAGGGGGGCGGTCCACCATGATGACCGGGAGGCCCGCGTCGCGGGCGGCGGTGAGCTTCGCGCGGGTCATGGCGCCGCCGCTGTCCTTGGTGACCAGCACGGTCAGGCGGTGCTCCCGGATCAGCGCGCGTTCACCGTCCACGGTGTAGGGGCCGCGTGCGAGCAGCACCTCCACGTTGGCCGGGACGGGCGGCTCCGGCGGGTCGACCGAGCGGGCGAGGAACCAGGCGTCGGCGCGGGCGGCGAACACCGGGATGCTGCGGCGGCCGGTGGTGAGGAACACGCGGGCACCGGCGGGCGGCGCGGCGGCGGCCGCGGGCAGGGACGGGACGCGCCGCCAGTCGTCGCCGTCCTCCGCGTCCCAGCCGGGGCGGCGCAGCGCGAGCAGCGGCACGCCGGTCAGCTCCGACGCCCGCGCGGCCGAGGCGCTCATCCGTTCGGCGAACGGGTGCGTGGCGTCCACGAGACGGTCGATGCGGTGCTCGCGGAGCCAGGCCGCGAGCCCTTCCGGGCCGCCGAAGCCGCCGATGCGCACCGCTCCGGCGGGCAGCCGCGGGTCGGTGACGCGTCCGGCGAGGGACGAGACGACGTGCACGCCCGTCAGCCGGGCGGCGAGGGCGCGGGCCTCGGCGGTGCCGCCGAGGATCAGGACGCGCCGCACGCCCGGTCCCGCTCGGCGCTGTAGAGGTGGCTGTCGGGGAACGCCGACGCCGTCAGGACGCGGCCGACGACGATCACCGCCGTGCGCGTGACGCCGGCGTCGCGCACGAGGCCGGCGATGTCGGCGAGGGTGCCGCGCAGGATGAGCTCGTCCGGGCGGCTGGCGCGGGCGACGACCGCGACCGGGCAGTCGGCGCCGTAGCGGGGCAGCAGCCCGGCCACCACCTCGCCGATGCGCTGGACGGCCAGGTGCAGCACCATCGTGGCGCCGCTCGCGCCGAGGGTGGCGAGGTCCTCGCCGTCCGGCATCGGGGTCGCGCGCACGGCCGTGCGGGTCAGGATCACGGTCTGGCCGACGCCGGGGACGGTCAGCTCCCGGCCGAGCGAGGCCGCCGCCGCCGCGAACGCCGGAACACCGGGGACCACCTCGTACGGCACCCCGGCCGCGTCGAGGCGGCGCATCTGCTCGGCGACCGCGCTGAACACCGACGGGTCGCCGGAATGGAGGCGGGCCACGTCCAGCCCGTCCCGGTGGGCGGCGACGAGCTCGGCGACGATCTCGTCCAGGGTCATGTCCGCGGTGTCGGCGAGCCGGGCGCCGGGCGGGCACGCGTCGAGCAGCTCGCGCGGCACCAGCGACCCCGCGTACAGGCACACGGGCGCCGACTCCAGCACCCGCAGGCCGCGCACGGTGATGAGGTCGGCGGCGCCGGGACCCGCCCCGACGAAGTACACCGTCATGGGGTGTCCTTCCGTGTCGTCCAGAGGGTGACGGGCATCGCGGGACGCCAGCCGGTGAACCCGCCCAGCGGCGCGGCGCGTTCGACATGGACGCGGACCAGCTCACCGCCGTGGGTCCGGCGGAACCGCGTCACCGCCGCCTCCGATTCGAGGGTGACGGCGTTGGCGACGAGCCGCCCGCCCGGCTTGAGGGCGTCCCAGCAGCGCTCCAGCAGGCCGGGGACGGTGAGGCCGCCGCCGACGAAGACGGCGTCGGGGGCCGGGAGGCCGTCCAGCGCGCCGGGCGCGCGGCCTTCCACCACCCGGACGCCCGGCACACCGAGCGCCCCCGCGTTGCGGCCGATCCGGCCGGCCCGGTCGGGCCGGCTCTCGACCGCGATCGCCGCGCAGGACCGATGCGCCCGCGCCCACTCGATCGCGATGCTGCCGGACCCGGCGCCGACGTCCCACAGCAGTTCCCCCGGCAGCGGCCCGAGCCGCGACAGCGTCACCGCCCGGATCTCGCTCTTGGTGAGCTGCCCGTCGTGCTCGTACATCCCGTCGGGCAGGCCGGCGGCGCGGGGCAGGGGCGCCGCGTCCGGGCCGGGCACGCATTCGACGGCGACGACGGCGAGCGGCGAGGCGGCCGGGTCCGTCCAGTGGGACGCGACGCCGTGCGCCGCCGTCTCGCCCGCCGCGCCGAGGTCGCACAGGACGGTCATCCGGCTGGGGCCGAATCCGCGTCCGGTGAGCAGCGCCGCGACGACCGCCGGGGCCTCGCGTCCCGCGCCGAGGACGAGCACGCGCCGGCCCGGCGCGACGGCGGCGTTCAGCGTCTGCGCCGGGCGGCCGACGAGGCTGACGACGTCCACCCGCTCCAGTGGCCAGCCGAGCCGGGCGCACGCCAGCGACACCGACGACGGATGCGGCAGCACCCGCAGGCGCCGCGCGCCGACCAGGTCCGCGAGCGTGGAGCCGATCCCGTAGAACATGGGGTCGCCGCTGGCCAGGACGGCGAGCCCGCGCCCCCCGTGGCGCTCGATCAACCCGGGAAGCGCCGGGAGGAGCGGCGACGGCCAGGCGACCCGCTCGGCCGTCCCGCCGGGCACCAGGTCGAGTTGGCGGCGGCCGCCGAGCAGCACGCCGGCCTCGCGCAGCGCCGCCCGGGACGCCTCGGCGAGCCCGTCCCATCCGTCGGCGCCGATGCCCACGACGGTGATGACGCGCGCGTCCACTGGCCTCCTTCGGCCCGTTCCGGGGGAAATGCGGCGGTAAGTCTATAGCTGGCACACTTGGCCGGGTGAAGCGGCTTTCGATCATCGGCATCGGCGCGGGCGACCCCGACCACCTGACGTTCCAGGCGGCCAAGGCCATCGCCGCCGCCGACGTGTTCCTCCTGGTCGACAAGGGTGAGGCCAAACAGGATCTCGCCCGGCTGCGGCACGACCTCATCACCGCGCACGGCCGCCCCCCGTACCGGATCGTCGAGGCCACCGACCCCGAACGCGACCGCACCGCCGCCGCCTACACCGCCGCCGTCGAGGACTGGCGGTCCCGGCGCGCGCACATCTACGAGTCGTTCGTCACCGGCGAGCTGGACGACGGGCAGACCGGCGCGCTCCTCGTCTGGGGCGACCCCGGGATCTACGACAGCACCCTCGCCGCGCTGGACGAGGTCGACGCCGAGTTCGAGTACGAGGTCATCCCCGGCATCAGCAGCGTCTCCGCGCTGACCGCCCGGCACCGCGTCGGGCTGACCCGGGTGGGGCGTCCCGTCCACCTGACGACGGGACGCCGCCTCGCCGCCGAGGGCGCCACCGCCGACGACGTCCTCGTCATGCTGGACGCGCACTGCTCCTTCGCCGGCGCGGGCGACGACTTCCACATCTACTGGGGCGCCTACCTCGGCACACCCGACGAGATCCTCATCTCCGGGCCGGTGCGGGAGGTCGCGGACGAGATCCGCGCCGTCCGCGCCGAGGCCCGCGCCCGCAAGGGGTGGATCATGGACACCTACCTCCTGCGGCGCGAGCCCCCGGCGTCCTGACCCACCCCCTTCCTCGTTCACACATTCGATGGAACGGGGTGGATCAGGGGTTGCGAGCGGGGGACGAAGAGCTGACCGTGTGGAAAGGAAGATGCGACCGGCGAGTGCTGCGGCGAGCCGCATCCGCCGTCGTCCCCCCACCCGGAAGAGGAGCAGCCGATGACACGGCGCCCGCGCATTGACGATCTGACCTCCCGCGCCGTCCCGGACCGGCCCCGCCGCCCGCCCGCCGACGCGGGCCACTGGCGGCGCCGGCTCGCCGCGCTGGCC
>NZ_BCQQ01000158.1 GCF_001552155.1 Actinomadura formosensis NBRC 14204
GGCCACCGCCGGGGGCGCCGGCACGTCCGCCCGTCCTGCCGCCGGGACGCGGCGTCCTGCCGGGCGGCGGCGAGCCGGACGGTGTGCCGGGGGAGCCGGGGCGGGGAAGGCCCCGCCGGCCAGAACTCTGTCCGTGGTCCGGTCCGTATCGGCTTGGGTTACTCACGCGGCCTCATCAACTGGGGGACGGCTGTGCGCCGTCCGAGCGTACTGTGCCCCCGGGACCGTCGAGGCGGATGAGCCGGTGCCGCCCTTCCTCCGGCCGGGCGGGCACGCGCGATCGAGGCCGCCGGCGTGCGGCAATTCGCGAACATGCTCCATGTCACACCCCCAAGTTCATGTGGACGGTTCGGGTGACGGTGGCCCACCGGTTCATTCCGGTGGCCTGGTCAATGGAATCAGAGGCGCGAGGCTCTGTGTGGCGGCTCCGCCGAAACCCCGGCCGCCTCCGCGCTTGCGGCACGCCGGATAGTCGCGGTGGAGCTGGCACCACCACCGCGGCGGCGGGTTGCTCGGCGGCCTGTTCGGGTTGCAGTCGCCGTCCGGGAACGGCGACTGGCACGGCGGCATGTCGCCCTCGCCGCCTTCACCGCCCTCGCCCTGGCAGCGCGGGTCGTACTGGCCGACCGGGGAGTTGCACCACGGCGGCCTGCCGTCCTCGTCCTTCTTCTTCTCCGGCGGCTTCGCCCACTTCTGCACGATCCCGCCCCACGCGGGCGGCGGGAACGCCTGGGCGTTCACGCCCTGCAACGCGTTCGCCATGTAGGCCCGCCAGATGCGGGCGGGGATCGTGCCGCCCTGCACCTCGCCGACGCCCGGCAGGATCACCGACTTCTTCTTCCCGTCCGGGCCCGTCGCGTCGTTGTAGATCGTCACCGCGGTCGAGAACTGCGGGACGTACCCGACGAACCAGGAGGAGACGTTCCGGTCGGTGGTACCGGTCTTGCCGGCCGCCTGGCGGCCGTCCGGCAGCGCCGCCGCCGTCGCGGTACCGCTCCTGATGACCTGCTGCATCGCGTACGTGGCGTCCGCCGCGACCTTCGCGTTGAACACCCGGTGCTCTTCGTAGTTCGGCTTGAGCCTGACCGACTTGTTGTCGCTGTTCCTGACCAGGCGGATCACGTGCGGCTGGTGGTACACGCCGCCGTTGGCGAACGCCGCGTAGCCGGCCGCCTGCTCGATCGGGCGGATGTTGTTGACGCCCAGCGCGAGGTTCAGGCAGCACTTGTGCGGCGTCAGCAGATCGGACGCGATGCCGGCGTCCGTCTCCGTCTTGATCACGTCATCGATGCCGACCTTGCCCATCAACTGGATGAACGCGGTGTTCACCGAGTCCTTGGTGGCCGTGACCAGGTCGATCGCGGGGCCGACGTCATGGCTGTTCGGGACGATCACGGCGCCCGGGTCGTCCTTGGACACCACGCTGCCGTCCGGGCCGATCGGCGTCTTCGACCGTCCCTCCACCAGGCTCTTCAGGCTGTAGTTCTGCTTCAGCGCCGTCGCGAGGACGTACGGCTTCATCGCCGACCCGGCCTGCGCCGAGCCCTGCCACACGTTGTCGAACTCCTGGTCCAGGTAGCCCGGCCCGCCGTAGAACGCCACGACCTCGCCGTTCGCCGTGTTCACCGAGACCAGCCCGACGCGGATCTTCTTCTTCGCGAGCTTCTTCGGGTTCACCTGCGGGACGGTCCTCTCGGCCGCCCGCTGGGCCATCACCATCCGCCTGCGGTCGAACGTCGTGTAGACGCGCAGGCCCTTGGTCGTCAGCTCCTTGCTGTCGATGCCCAGCCGGCGCAGCTCCTCCTTGGCGCGCATCAGCATGTAGCCGCGCTGGCCGCCGTACAGCTGGTTACCGCTGCCCGGCTTGCTGATCCTGGGTAGCTGCCGCATGTACTTGTCGGCGTCGGCCTGGCTCAGCTTGCCCATCGAGACCATGCCCTTGAGCGTGTACTGGTACCGCCCCATCACCCACGCCTGGTTCGCCTTCTCGCCGGGGTCCCGGTTCGGGTTCTGGATGATGCCGCCGAGGACGGCCGCCTGGTCGGGCTTCAGCTCCCACACGTTCTTGCCGAAGTACTCGCGGGACGCCGCCTGGATGCCGTACGTGTCGCGGCCGAAGTAGATCGTGTTCAGGTAGAGCTTGAGGATCTCGTCCTTGGAGTGCTTGTCCTCCAGCTTCACCGAGATGAACAGCTCTTTGAACTTCCGGCTGACCGTCCGGTTGTTCGGGTCGGAGTAGTAGTTCTTCGCGAGCTGCTGCGTGATCGTGGAACCACCGCCGGACCCGCCGGTCAGGTTGTCCCACACCGCCCGCGTCGTGCCCGTGACCGAGAATCCGGGGTCGGTGCGGAAGCTGCGGTTCTCCGCCGCCAGCACCGCGTCCTGGGCGAACAGCGGGACCTGCTTCAGCTCGACGCTCTGCCGCTTCTTCCCGATCCGCCCGATCTCGGTCTTGTCGGTGTAGTAGAAGATCGACGCCTGGTCCTCCACGCCCGCGACCGTCGGCTCCTCGGGCGTCGGCGTGTTCTCGTACGCGACCCAGATCAGCGTGATGAACGCCGCGATGCCGAGCCCGCAGACACCGGCCACCAGCTTCCAGGACGGCAGGAACCGCCGCCACCCCGACTCCCGGGACCGCAGATGGTCGAGAATCCCCTTCTTCGGGGAAGGCGGCGTCCCATGCCGTCCGGGGCCGCCCGGACCACCGGGGCCTCCGGTACCGCCCGGACCACCGGGGCCGCCCGGGCCTCCGGGACCCGCGGGCCCACCGGACCGGTTGGCGGCCCGCACCCCCGTGCTCTTGAACCTCGCGGTCAGCTTCGCGCCGAGTTCCTGCCCGGCCTTCCCGAGCTCCCCGAGCTTCTCCAGCACGGCCGGCTTGGGCGGCGCACCGGGCGGCGCACCGGGCGGCGCACCGGGCGGCGCACCGGGCGTACCGAACCCGGCCGCCCCGGCCATGCCGGCTCCGGCGGCCGCACCGGGCACCCCCGGCGCGTTCAGAGCCCGCGGCCCACCGGCGCCGGGCATTCCGCCCATCGCGCCCGGAGCCCACGGCCCACCGGGAGCACCGCCGGCTCCGGCTGCGCCCCGCATCCCGGGCTGTGCACCCGGCCGGCCGCCGAACGGGCCCGGACCACCGGGTCCGGCCGGGCCACCCGGCGCTCCCGGTCCGCCGGGCATGGCCTGCCCACCGGACGCGAAGGGGCCGCCGGGCGAGGCATGAGAATCCGAAACGGACGGACCACCGGGTGTGCCCGGGCGGCCCGGACCGCCGGGTCCACCCGGACCGCCGGACGGGCCGTTGCCGCCGGGCGCGGCCGGGCCGCCCGGCACGGACGAGCCACCGGGCGCGCCGGACGCGCCCGGGCCGCCCTGGGCGAAGGCACCGGGGAGGGAAGTGTGCGGGCCCGGGGACGGCGGGTTGACGGGCAGCCCCTGTCCGCCGGGCGATCCTCCGGGGATGCCATGTCCGCCCAACCCGCCGCTGGACGCGGCCGGAGAGTCCGAGGCGAGAGGGTCACCGAAGGGGGCGGCGTGGCGGCCTCGGGGAGATTCGGGAGGTGACGGGGTCCCGGGAGCGGGAGTCCCGGGAGCGGGGCCCGGCGGGGCGGCGCCGGGGCCGCCGGGGCCGCCGGGGACGGAGTAGCCGCCCATGAAGCCGGGGCTCTGGCCGGTTTCCGGCAGCCCCGGGAAGCCGGGGTCCTGCGGCACGCCGGGCGGGCCCGCGGGATGGGTCCAGGCGGACTCGCCGGGGGCGTCCGGACGGCCGGGGTCGTCGGAGTCGCCGGGACGGGGGTTCTGCTGCCCGCCCGGCCTCTGCGACCCGGGTTCTGGTCGGGGCTGGCTTGGATTACTCACGCGACCTCATCAACGGGGGACAACGGTTGCTGCCGAGGGCCAAGGGCGTTCCCCGGTCCTTGTTGCGACTCGTGCGCCGTCCGAAGAGTACTGTGCGGGCTGGTGAGCGGGGGGAGCGCAGGCACGGCGAAGTTCCGTCCTGGCTGGTCAGCGCCCCTGCCGATGGAAACGGCCGGGTGGATCCTCCTTCGCGTCCGCCGTCCGGGGCCGGTACCCCGAGGCTGAGGACGCTCGACATGGCCAGGTGGTTCCAGCCGTAACTTTGACATATTTCCGCCACATACGCCCTGAACTTGCCGCATTCGCCCCCCACCTCGGCACAGCGGGCGCCGGGCGGCCACTTGCCATGGAGGGAGCCGGTACGTATCTTGTCGATGTATCGAGCCGATACATTAGCTCGATACATCGGATCGAGACATCGGCTTCTGCGAGAGGGAACCGGGATGGCGGCCAGGAAGGGCGCGGGCGTGCTGGAGCTCGCCGTGCTCGGGCTGCTGCACGAGGCCCCGATGCACGGCTACGAGCTGCGCAAGCGGCTCAACGCCCTGCTGGGCATGTTCCGGGCGTTCTCCTACGGATCCCTCTATCCGTGTCTCAAGCAGCTTCTTGCGAACGGGTTGATCGTCGAGGACCGTCCGGACGAGGCGAACACACCGCTGGCACTGCAGAGCCGCCGGTCGAAGATCGTTTACAAGCTCACCGCCGACGGCAAGGAGCGCCTCCAGCGGCTCCTGACCGAGGCCGGTCCGGCGTCGTGGGAGGACGAGGGGTTCGGCGTGCACTTCGCCTTCTTCTCGCACACCCGCGCCGACGTCCGGCTGCGGATCCTCGAAGGCCGGCGCAGCCGGCTGGAGGAGCGCCTGGAGAGCTTCCGCGCCGCGCTGGCGCGGACCCGCGAGCGGGTCGACTCCTACACCCTGGAGCTGCAGAACCACGGGCTGGAGTCGGTCGAGCGCGAGGTCAGATGGCTCAACGAGCTCATCGGACGCGAGCGGGCCGAGCAGGAACAGCAAGCACAGTCAGCCAAGCAGATCGATCAGGACATGCCTCGGGACAAGCGCCGCTGACGGCGGCCTCAACCGGGATGGGTGAGCCCCACCTCATGTCCCATCACAGGTGGCGTTCGCCCTCCGGGCGGGCGTGGATCGCAACCGCTAGAGATTAAGGAGCAACCGGATGGGTTCGGTGCGCGTAGCCATCGTGGGTGTGGGGAACTGCGCCTCTTCGCTCGTCCAGGGTGTCGAGTTCTACAAGGACGCGGCCCCCGACACGCGAGTTCCCGGCCTGATGCACGTCCAGTTCGGTGAGTACCACGTGGGCGATGTGGAGTTCGTCGCGGCGTTCGACGTTGACGCCAAGAAGGTCGGGATGGACCTGTCCGACGCCATCCACGCCAGCGAGAACAACACCATCAAGTTCGCCGACGTCCCGCCGACCGGCGTGACCGTCCAGCGTGGACACACCTTCGACGGCCTGGGCGAGTACTACCTGGACATGGTCGAGGAGTCCGACGCCGAGCCGGTCGACGTGGTGCGGGCGCTGAAGGACGCCGAGGTGGACGTCCTGGTGTCGTACCTGCCGGTGGGTTCGGAGGAGGCAGACCGCTTCTACGCCCAGTGCGCGCTCGACGCCAAGGTCGCGTTCGTGAACGCGCTGCCGGTGTTCATCGCCAGCGACCCCGAGTGGGCGCAGAAGTTCACCGACGCGGGCGTCCCGATCGTCGGTGACGACATCAAGTCGCAGGTCGGCGCGACCATCACGCACCGCGTGATGGCCCGGCTGTTCGAGGACCGCGGTGTTGAGCTGCTGCGCACCTACCAGCTCAACTTCGGCGGCAACATGGACTTCATGAACATGCTGGAGCGCAAGCGCCTCCAGTCCAAGAAGATCTCCAAGACGCAGTCGGTCACCTCGCAGATCCCGCACGAGATGGCGAAGGCGGACGTGCACATCGGCCCGTCCGACCACGTGCCGTGGCTGGACGACCGCAAGTGGGCCTACGTCCGGCTGGAGGGCAAGTCGTTCGGCGACACGCCCCTCAACCTGGAGTACAAGCTGGAGGTCTGGGACTCCCCGAACTCCGCCGGCGTGATCATCGACGCGGTCCGCGCCGCCAAGATCGCCAAGGACCGCGGCATCGGCGGCCCGATCCTGTCGGCCAGCTCCTACTTCATGAAGTCGCCGCCGGAGCAGTACAACGACGACCAGGCGCACGAGGCGGTGGAGAAGTTCATCCGCGGCGAGGTCGAGCGCTGAGCGGCGCCTGAGAGTCTGATCACAAAGTTCCCGAAGGACGCCCTGACAGTGGACATCCCGCTGTCAGGGCGTCCTTACTTCTTTGGAGAAACGGTGATGTACCGGCCATCCGTCACTCTGTAGACCTCCGGAACACCGCCGGTGACCGCACGCCAGGTTCGGAGTCTTCGAGGTGGGATACGTGACGGCACGCGAGATGCTCAGGGTGTCGGCGGGCCTGACGGGGCTGGTGGTGGGCCTCGCCGGGTGCGCGGCGGGCGGGGACGACGCGTCCGCGGGGGGCCGGCCCCGCGACGGCGGGACGCTGCGGATCATCGGGTCGTCCGATGTCGGGCATCTCGACCCCGCGGCCGTGTCGGACACCGGCGCGTACGGGCTCGCCCGCACGTTCGCGCGGACGCTGTTCGGAACGCGGGCGTCCAACGACTTCCAGGAGACACTGCCCGTCCGGCCGGACGTGGCCGAGCGGATCCCGACCCGCGAGAACGGCGGCATCGGCAAGGACCGCCGCACGTACACGGTGCGGCTGCGCGAGGGCGTCCGGTGGAACACGGCGCCGCCGCGTCCGGTGACCGCACAGGACTTCGTCCGCGGCTTCAAGCGGCTCTGCAACCCGGCGGCGCCGTCCGCCGGGAAGGAGTACTTCATCTCCACGCTCAAGGGGATGGAGGAGTTCTGCCGCGGCTACGGCGGCGTCGACGCCGAGGACCCGGCGGCGATGGCGGCCTACCAGCGCGACCATGAGATCGCGGGTGTCCGCGCGAAGGACGACAGGACGCTCGTGTTCACGCTGAAGCGCCCCGCGAGCGACTTCCTCCACCTGCTGTCGCTGCCGTACACGGCCGCCGCGCCGAAGGAGTACGACGGGTACGTGCCGGACGGCCCGCAGTTCCGGCGGCACACGATCTCGGACGGCCCGTACCAGATCACCGAATACCGTCCGGGGGTCTCCTACGTGCTCGGTCACAACCCGGCGTGGCGGGCGGACGGTGACCCGCTCCGCGAGCGGCATGCCGCGCAGATCAGGATCACGCTCGGGCAGGACTCGCCGGAGGCCGTCCAGCGGCAGATCGAGCAGGGCGCCGCCGACCTCGCGTGGGACCTGCCCGTCCCGGTGTCCGCGATCCCGCGGCTGCGGAACGACCCGCGGTTCGCGCTCAGGGAGACGCCGAACACCAGCCCGTACCTGGTGTTCAACACGCGCGGTCCCGGCAACGGCGGCGCGCTCGGCAGGCGGGAGGTGCGGCGGGCGCTGGAGTACGCGATCGACCGCAACGCCCTCATCAAGATCGTCGGCGGGCCGTCGGTGGCGCGGCCGCTGCACACGGTGATCCCGCCGGGCACCTCCGGATACGCGTCCGTGAACCACTATCCGACGCCCGATGAATCCGGCGATCCGGCCAAATGCCGGGAACTGCTCGGTCAGGCCGGCCGCCCCAAGCTCACGCTGAGGTTCCCCCACCGGACGGACGGCGTCCACAAGCTCATCGCCCGGTCCATCGCGGACGACCTCGACGCCTGCGGGGTCAAGACCAAGCTCATCGCCGACTCCGGCGGCTCCTTCCACGCCGGCGCGCCCGCGCGCGCCCGCGCGGGCGAATGGGACATCGCCGCCCCCGACCGGGTGCCCGACTGGTACGGCGACAACGGCCGCTCGATCGTCCAGCCGCTGTTCGACGGCCGCGGCCACGGACGGAACTCCGCCAATTACGGCGGCTACGACAACCCCGAGGTCAACGCACTCATCGACGCGGCCCTCACCGCCCGCGACGCCGGCCACGCCGCCGGCTACTGGCAGCAGGCCGACCAGAAGATCATGGAGGACGCCGCGATCGTCCCGCTCCTGGACCGCTCCCAGCCCCTCTTCCACTCGTCCCGCGTCCATGGCGCCCTGTACCTGCCGGCGACCGCCGGCTACGACTACACCCGGCTGTGGCTGACCCCGTAGAACCCCCGGCGGGCGAGGTGGGCGTGGTACCGGTGTCCAGCACATATGGTGATCGGGTGCATGCGGGTCAGTTGCGGGAAGTTCTGCGGGGACGGGATTTCCGGCGGCTGTACGGGACGCGCCTTGCCTCGCAACTGACCGACGGCGTCTTCCAGGTGGCGCTGGCCGGCTACGTGTTCTTCTCGCCCGAGCGGCAGACGACGGCGGGCAAGGCCGCGGCGGCGTTCGCGGTGACGCTGCTGCCGTACTCGGCGCTCGGCCCGTTCGCCGGGGTGTTCATCGACCGGTGGCGGCGCCGGCAGATCCTCGTGTGGACGCCCGTCCTGCGGGCCCTGCTGGTGCTGCTCGTCGCCGCGCTGGTGGCGGCCGGTCAGGACGGTCTGCTCTTCTTCCTCGGCGTGCTGGCGGTGCTGGGCGTCAACCGGTTCTTCCTCGCGGCGCTGTCGGCGGCGCTGCCCCATGTGGTGCGGCGCGACCGGCTGGTGACCGCGAACGCGTTCACGGTCACCTCCGGGACGGTCATCGCGTTCGCCGGTGCCGGGGCCGGCTACCTGCTGCGCGGGCTGTTCGGTGCCGGACACGAGGGGACGGTGCTGATCCTCGTGTGGGCGGCGGCATTGTTCCTGCTGGCGGGCCTGATCGCGACGACCCTGCCGAAGGGGCTGCTGGGGCCGCATCCGGCGGGCGATGCCGGGCCGGGGGTCCGGGTCGCGCTCGGCGGCGTGCTGACCGGGCTGGCGGACGGGGCGCGGCACATCACGCGGCGGCCGCAGGCGGCGCTGGCGCTCGGCGCGATCTCGTTCCACCGGTTCCTGTACGGCATCGTCCTGATCATGACGCTGCTGCTGTGCCGCAACCACTTCGCCGGCGATCCGGACCGGGGGCTGGAGACGTTCGCGCTCATGCTCGGCGTGTCCGGCGCCGGGTACTTCGCGGCGGCGCTGATCACCCCGGCGGTGGTGCGGCGGATCAGCAAGCAGGCGTGGGTGGCGTGGCTGCTCGGCGTGGCGGCGCTGAGCCTGCTCGTCCTGGGGATGCCGTTCACGGAGCGTCCCTGGGCGGCCGGCGCGTTCCTCCTGGGCGTCGTGTCGCAGGGCGTGAAGCTGTGCGTCGACACGACCCTCCAGGAGATCATCGAGGACGCCTACCGGGGCCGGGTGTTCGCCGTCTACGACATGCTGTTCAACGCGACGTTCGCCGCCGCCGCGGCAGCCGCGGCCACCTGGCTGCCCGCGGACGGCCGCGCCGCCCCCACCCTCCTCATGGTGATCCTCGCCTACGCCGCGGGCGCGGTCGCGTACCGCACGGCCGCGTCCCGCATCCGCCCGCCCGTCCCCGCCCTCCGCTAGAGGGATTCGGCCACCGCGTGGAGAGCGGCGGCGATGTGGAGGACGTCGTCCTCCGTGCAGACGTACGGCGGCATCGTGTAGACCAGCCTGCCGAACGGGCGGAGCCAGACGCCGTGCGCCATCGCGATCTCCTGGACGGACGGGACGTCCACCGGCTCGCGCGCCTCCACCACGCCGATCGCGCCGAGAACGCGGACGCCCGCCACCCCCGGCAGGCCGGCCGCGCCGTCCAGTTCGCTGGTCAGGATCGCCTCGATGGTGTCGACCTCGTCCCGCCAGTCGCGCGACAGCAGCAGGTCGATGGACGCGGACGCGACGGCGGCGGCCAGCGGGTTCGCCATGTAGGTGGGGCCGTGCATGAGAACGCCCGCTTCGCCGGACGTGATGCCGCCGGCGACACGGTCGGTGCACAAGGTCGCGCCCATCGTCATGTATCCGCCGGTCAGGGCCTTGCCGACGCACATGATGTCCGGGACGATCTCGGCGTGGTCGCAGCCCCACAGTTCGCCCGTCCGGCCGAACCCGGTCGCGATCTCGTCCAGGATCAGCAGCAGCCCGTGCTCGTCGGCGATGCCGCGGAGGGCGCGCAGGTATTCGGGGGCGTAGAAGCGCATGCCGCCGGCGCCCTGCACGACCGGCTCGACGATGATCCCGGCCAGTTCGCCCGCGTGCTCGGCGGCCAGCCGCGACAGCTCGTCCAGATACGCCCCGTCGGGTTCGGCGGCGTAGCCGGGCGGCGGCGCGGACGCGAACACGTGCCGCGGGAGGACGTCGCCGAACAGGTGGTGCATCCCGTTCACCGGGTCGCAGACGGCCATGGCGCCGAACGTGTCGCCGTGGTAGCCGCCCCGGACGGTGAGGAGCCGGCGCCGTTCGAGGCGTCCCCGCGACCGCCAGTACTGCAGCG
This sequence comes from Actinomadura formosensis NBRC 14204, assembly GCF_001552155.1. Lineage (GTDB taxonomy): Bacteria > Actinomycetota > Actinomycetes > Streptosporangiales > Streptosporangiaceae > Spirillospora > Spirillospora formosensis. Next base: position 10,319 of record NZ_BCQQ01000158.1, read on the forward strand.
CCATCTTGATCGCGACCTCGACGGCCACGGACCCGGAGTCGGTGAAGAACACCTTCGTCAGCGGCTCCGGCGTGATCTCGACGAGGCGTTCGGCGAGCCGCACGGCCGGTGGATGAGTGAGCCCGCCGAACATCACGTGCGCCATCTTGCCGAGCTGCCCGGTGACGGCCGCGTTCAGCTTCGGGTGGTTGTAGCCGTGCACGGCCGCCCACCACGACGACATCCCGTCGATCAGCTCGGTGCCGTCCGCGAGCGTCAGCCGGACCCCGTCCGCCGACACGACCGGCAGGGCGGGCGTGGACGCGGGCATCGGCGCGTACGGATGCCAGATGTGCTCCCGGTCGAACGCCAGCATCCGCTCGGTCTCCCCCGGGCTCATCCGCCCGAGCTGCAGCGGAATCATTCGCCCTCCTCGCCGGCGGGCCGGTCCGGGGCGCCGATGCCTTCGGCCGCGGCCCAGCGGCGCAGTTCGTCCGCCGCGGCGTCCTTGCCGATGATGCCGCGGTCGAGGCGGAGGTCGAGCAGGAACTTGTAGGCGCGTCCGACGAGCGGGCCCGGCGTGATGCCGAGGATCTTCTGGATCTCGTTCCCGTCGAGCTCCGGGCGGAGCGCGGCGAGCTCCTCCTCCTGCGCCAGCCGCTCGATCCGCACTTCCAGGTCGTCGTAGGTGCGGCGCAGCCGTTCGGCCTTGCGGCGGTTGCGGGTCGTGCAGTCGGCGCGGGTCAGCTTGTGCAGCCGGGGGAGCAGCGGGCCGGCGTCGCGGACATAGCGGCGGACGGCCGAGTCCGTCCACTCGCCGGTGCCGTAGCCGTGGAACCGCAGGTGCAGCTCCACCAGCCGGGACACGTCGGTGACGACGTCCTTCGGGTAGCGCAGCGCGGTCAGCCGCTTGCGCGTCATCTTCGCGCCGACGACCTCGTGGTGGTGGAACGACACCCGGCCGCCCGGCTCGAACCGGCGCGTCCTCGGCTTGCCGATGTCGTGCAGCAGCGCCGCCAGCCGCAGGACGAGGTCGGGCCCGCCTCCGCCCGTTTCGTCGCCCGAACCCGCCTCCTGCGCGATCGCCTGCTCCAGGACGATCAGCGAGTGCTCGTAGACGTCCTTGTGCCGGTGGTGCTCGTCGATCTCCAGCCGCAGCCTCGGCAGCTCCGGCAGGACGTGCGCGGCGAGACCGGTCTCCACGAGCAGCGCCAGGCCCTGCCGCGGGTACCGGCCGCAGATCAGCTTGGACAGCTCGTCCCGGACCCGCTCCGCCGAGACGATCTCGATGCGGGCCGCCATGTCCTTCATCGCGCGGACGGCGTCCGGCGCGACCGTGAACCCGAGCTGCGAGGCGAACCGGGCGGCGCGCATCATCCGCAGCGGGTCGTCGCCGAAGGAGTCCTCGGGCCTGCCGGGGGTCCGCAGGACCTTGCGCTGCAGGTCGGTGAGGCCGCCGAACGGGTCGACGAACTCGTGCCCCGGCAGCCGCGACGCCATCGCGTTCACCGCGAAGTCGCGGCGGCGCAGATCCTCCACGAGCGACGTCCCGTACGAGACCTCCGGCTTGCGGGACTTCGGGTCGTAGGACTCGCTGCGGTAGGTGGTGATCTCCAGCTCGACGCCGTTCTTGCGGAGGCCGACCGTGCCGAAGTCGATGCCGATCGTCCAGTGCGCGTCCGCCCAGTCGCGGATGATCTCCAGGGTGCGTTCGGGTGTCGCGTCGGTGGTCAGGTCGACGTCCTTGGTCGGACGGCGCAGCAGCGCGTCCCGGACGGGCCCGCCGACCAGCGCCAGCTCGTAACCGGCAGCCGCGAACAGGGCGCCGAGGTCGTCGGCGACGGGCGCGATCCCGCGCAGCAGCTCGGCGATCGCGGTGCGCCGCGAGGGCTCTGGGGTCACGTTCTGGTTGGGCACGGCCATCGAGCGTATTTCCTTGGTTGACGGGCTGACAAAGGACTTTCTGGCGATCGGCGGCGTCCCGCGCGGAAGCCCTTGCGGGCCGGAGCCGGACGGGCCCTTCTCCTACCGCGATCCCCGGGTTACGTTCTGGACACCCCGATGACGCCGGTGAGCCTCCCGCACGACAACGGTAGCGGGAGCCGCCAGAGCCCCGGTCCGCCGCAGGTGCGGTTGAGGCGCTTTCTGAGGGTTTACGTGACGTATGACGCGAGTTGGTCCAGTCATTCCGGGTATGTGGGCATATCTCCCACAGAGTGTGAAGCAGGGGACACAGCGATACCAGTTCCGGGAGACCCCCGCGGGATGGAGCCGAACATGAAGGACGCTCTCGCCATACACCGCGCACTGCTCCAGTGGGAGGCCGTGCACGAGATCGTGCGACTGCCCGTCGCGCTGACCCACGCCGACGAGTTGCCGAAGGCCCTCGGCCTCCCGGCGGAAAGATGCCTGGTGACACGCGTCTACACGTGCGACGACGTCCACCACGGCCGGCGTTTCCTGACGGGCGTGATCGTCCGGGCGGGTGAGCGTCCGCCGCTCGACGCCGTCCGGCACACCATCGGCGCCCGCACCATCCGCCCGGCGCATCCCGACATCGTGAACGCCGTGACCGAGTACGCCGCGGGCCTGGTCTGCCCGCTGCTCCTGCCCGACACGATGCCGCTCCTCATCGACCACCGCCTGGTGGACGGCCTGAGCACCGACGACGTCGTCTACACCGCGACCGGCGAGGCGTCAACGGCCCTGGGCATCCGCGGCGGTTCGCTGTCCGCCCTGTGCCAGGCGGAACCCTTCGACCTCACCGCCCCCACCCTCGCGTCCCCCATCCTCTGACCCCACCCGCCCCAGCCATGCGACAACCGAAAGGCACGCCGTCTTTAACCCCAGCCCCGCAACGACCTCAGGCGTTGCGATCGCGTGCGAAGCCAGGTTCGAGCCT
>NZ_BCQQ01000159.1 GCF_001552155.1 Actinomadura formosensis NBRC 14204
CCGGCCGGCCCAGCTCGCCGGCGGCCCGCGCGCCGGGCGGGCGCCGCCACAGCACCAGCACCGCCACCAGCGCGAGGAAGATCCCCAGCAGCACCCCGAACATCCGGCCCGTCACCAGCCCGTTCAGCAGCACCCCCAGCGGTGTCCCCACGACCGCGCCGCCCGCCAGCAGCGCCGCCGTCCGCCGCGTGCCCGGCTCCCGCAACTGCCCCGACCGGGTGTAGACGGCCGTGCCCAGCAGGCCCGTCGCGACATTGGTGACGATCGCCGTCCCCGCCACCTGCGCCGGCGGCAGCGCCGTGAACGTGAACAGCCCCACGGTGATCAGCACCCCGCCCGGCCCCACCGCGGTGATCCCGACCCCAGCCGCCAGCGCCAGCAGCATCAGCCCCGCGAGCGCACCCGGCTCCAGCCCGGCCACCGGCCCGTCCCCTCAGCGGCCGGCCGGCGCCGTGGCGGCGGCCGGCGGAGTCCCCGCCCGCCCATGGCCGCCGATGGCCGTGCCCGCGCTCATCGCCGCACACGCTACACCGCCGTCCGCGTCCGATGGCCGGACGGGCGCGGGTCTGGCATCCTGGCCGGCGGGTGGGACGCCCCGCCCGCCGGGACCAGGGGGGCAAGCCGTGCGCTACGTGCTCATGATCTGCAGTGACGAGACCGCCGGGACCGATCCCGCGCGCGCCGCCGCGACCGGCTGCGGCGGCTGGTCGCAGGAGATGACCGGCCGCGGCGTCATCCGCGGCGGCGCCGGGCTCGCACCGGCCAGCAGCGCCACCACCGTGAAGGTGCGCGGTGCGGAGGTGCTGCTCACCGACGGGCCGTTCGCCGAGACCAAGGACCAGATCGGCGGGTTCAGCATCATCGAGTGCTCCGGCCTGGCGGAGGCGATCGAGATCGCCGCCCGGCACCCGTGGGCCGAACTCGGCCAGATCGAGATCCGCCCGGTCGAGGAACCGGGCCCCGCGCAGGCGTGACCGCCACCGCGCAAGGCGCCGCGGAAGCCGCCGGGGCGGGGGGTGTGGCGGGGGCCGTCACGGCGGCGTTCCGCGCCGAGTGGGGGCAGGTCGTGGCGACGTTGATCCGGCTGACCGGCGACTGGGACCTGGCCGAGGAATGCGCGCAGGACGCCTTCACCGCCGCGCTGGAACGCTGGCCCCGCGACGGTGTCCCGTCCCGTCCCGGCGCCTGGCTGACCACCGTCGCCCGCAACCGCGCCCTGGACCGGGTCCGCCGCGACGCCGCCGGCGCCCGCAAACTCGCCCGCATCGCACCCCCCGAAGACCCCGCCGAACCGGGTGAGGCGGGTGAGGCGGGCGGGTTCGGTGACGACCGGCTGCGGCTGATGTTCACCTGCTGCCATCCCGCGCTGCCGCTGGAGGCCCGCGTCGCCCTCACCCTGCGGACCCTGGCCGGGCTGACCACCGGCGAGATCGCCCGCGCGTTCCTGGTCGGGCAGGAGGCGATGTCCAAGCGCCTCACCCGAGCCAAACGCAAGATCCGCGACGCGGGCATCCCCTACCGCGTTCCGCCGCCCGACCTGCTGCCCGAGCGTCTCACCGCCGTCCTCGGCGTGCTGTATCTGCTGTTCAACGCGGGCTACACCGCCGGCGGCGGGGACGGGTTGCAGCGCCGCGCCCTGTGCGGGGAGGCGATCCGGCTGGCCCGGCTGCTGACCGCCCTGCTGCCCGCCGAACGCGAGGCGCGCGGCCTGCTGGCGCTGATGCTGCTGCACGACGCCCGCTCGGCCGCCCGCACCGACACCGCCGGTGTCCTGGTCCCCCTGGAACACCAGGACCGGTCCCGGTGGGACGCCGCCGAGATCGCCGAGGGCGTCGCCCTGCTGGAGGACGCGCTGGCGCCCGCCCCGGACCGGCCACCCGCCGGCCCCTACCAGGTCCAGGCCGCGATCGCCGCCTGCCACGCCACCGCACCCGACGCCGCCGCCACCGACTGGCCCCAGATCGCCGTCCTGTACGAGCGGCTGGAGCGGCTCGTGCCGTCCCCGGTCGTGGCGTTGAACCGCGCCGTCGCGGTCGGCATGGCCCGCGGTCCCGCCGCCGGGCTCGCCCTGGTCGACGAACTCGACCGCGCCGGGACCCTGGCCGGCTACCATCTGCTGCCCGCCACCCGCGCCGACCTGCTGCGGCGGCTGGGCCGCCGCGCCGAGGCCGCCGCCGCCTACCGCAGCGCCCTGGAGTTGGCCGCCAACGACGCCGAACGCCGCTACCTCGCCCGCCGCCTCGGCGAACTCACCTGAAAAACCCGCCGAAAAATTTCCCGCCGCGGGGTGTCCGCAGGGGGCCGTGCCGTTCGTCGGTGGGGTGAAACGGCCTGCGACACCTTCGAAGGCCGCCAGCCTGGGAAGGGACACCCACATGGAAACCGTGTACTCCAAGGACGGCACCCGCATCGCCTGCGACCGGACCGGCGCGGGGCCCGCCCTCGTCCACGTCGGCGGCGCCCTCAACGACCGCGGCTCCGGTGCCGCGCTCGCCGGGCTGCTCGCGGAGCGTCACACCGTCCTCACCTATGACCGGCGGGGCCGCGGTGACAGCGGCGACACCCAGCCCTACTCCGTCGACCGTGAGATCGAGGACCTGGCCGCCGTGATCGACGCGGCCGGCGGGTCCGCCGCGGTGTACGGGATGTCGTCGGGCGCGGTGCTGGCGCTGCGCGGCGCCGCCCGCGGGCTGCCCATCACCCGGCTCGCGCTGTACGAGCCGCCTTTCCACTCCGGGCACGACGACCGGCTCACCCGCGCCCGCGCCTACCACACCGAGCTGACCGTGCTGCTGGCCGACGGCCGCCGCGGCGACGCGCTCGCGCTGTTCATGACCGGTGTCGGGATGCCGGAGGAGATGGTGCGGCAGATGCGGGGCGCGCCGATGTGGCCCGCGCTGGAGGCGCTCGCGCCCACCCTCGCCTACGACTCGGCCGTCATGGACGACGCCGCCGGCGGCGCGATGCCCGAGGCCCTCATCGAGCGGGTCACCGTACCCGCGCTCGTCCTGGACGGCGGCGCCAGCCCCGCCTGGATGCGCGACACCGCCCGCCGTGTCGCCGCGCTGCTGCCCGCCGGGACGCACCGCACCCTGGAGGGCCAGACCCACGACGTCGCCCCCGAGGTCCTGGCGCCCGTCCTGGCCGGGTTCCTCGCCGCCTGACCCGGGGCCGCCTGACCCGGGGTCAGGTCACCGGGACCTCGATGTGGCCGGGTGTGCCGCGCCGCACCGTGGCCCGCCCGGCGGTGACCTCGGCCGCCCACGCCTCGAACGCCTCCAGGTCCGCGGTGGGCACCGCCACATCGGCCTCCACGCCGGTGCCGTAGCGGACGTCGCCGGGCTGGTGGCCGCGGGCGTGCAGGTCGCCGAGGAACCGTCCCGCCAGCGCGTGGTCGACGCCCACGGTGACCGTCACCACCGGGCGCAGTTCCACCACCCCGACGGCGTCGATGGTGTCGGCGACCGCCTGCGTGTAGGCGCGCACCAGGCCGCCCGCGCCGAGCTTCACCCCGCCGAAGTAGCGGGTGACGACCGCGGCCGTGCCGGTCAGGCCGCGCCGCACCAGCACCTCCAGCATGGGGATGCCCGCCGTCCCGGCCGGTTCGCCGTCGTCGCTGCTCTTGGTGATCTCGCCGTGTCCGCCGACCACGTAGGCGGTGCAGTTGTGGGTGGCGTCGCGGTGCGCCCGCCGGTGCCCGGCGATGAACGCCGTCGCCTCGGCCTCGTCGGCGGCGCGGGCGAGCGTGCAGATGAACCGGGATCTGCGGATCTCCAGCTCGTGGGAGCCGCCCTGTCTGATCGTGCGCATGGCGTCTCCGAGTCTATGTTTGCCGGGCCGCGCTGCCGGTCAGTCTCTGGGGATGCAGACATTGGACGCGCTTTACCGGCGCTGGCTTTTCCAGGTGTGGAACGGAGACTACGCCGTGGCGGAGGAGATCCTCGCCCCCGGCTTCACCGGGCACTGGCCAGACCTCCAGGTGCACGGCCCGGCCGGGGCGATCGAGCAGGTCCGCCGCTCCCGGGAGTACTTCGGCGACGTCAGCACCACCCTCGACGTCGGGCCGGTCGTCGGCGACGGCATGGTCGCCGCCGGGTGGAGCTTCCACGGCTCCTACCGCGGCGGCATTGCGGGAGCGACCGCCGCGCCCGGCACACGCGTGTCGTTCAGCGGGCACGACATCTTCCGCGCCGAGGGCGGCCGGTTCACCGAGTACTGGGTGGTCTCCGACGCGCTGGGCCTGATGACCGCGCTCGGCGCCGTCGGCCGGCCCGCCCCGCACACCGGCCCGGGGCGGGTCAGACGAGGTCGATGAGGTCGATGAGGTCGGCGATCGAGGGGACGACGCGGTGCGGCCGGAACGGGAACCGGGCGATCTCGTCTTTGCGGGTCACGCCGGTCAGCACCAGGATCGTCTCCAGCCCCGCCTCGATGCCGGCGACGATGTCGGTGTCCATCCGGTCACCGATCATCGCGGTGCGCTCGCTGTGCCCGCCGACCACGTTCAGCGCCGTCCGCATCATCAGCGGGTTCGGCTTGCCGACGAAGTAGGGCTCCACCCCCGTCGCACGGGTGATCATCGCGGCGACCGCGCCGCACGCGGGCAGCGACCCCTCCGGGGACGGGCCGACCGGGTCGGGGTTGGTCGCCACGAACCGCGCGCCGCCCTCGATCAGCCGGATCGCGCGGGTGATCTGGGAGAAGCTGTAGGTGCGGGTCTCCCCCAGCACCACATAGTCGGGGTCGATGTCGGTGAGGACGAAATCGGCCTCGTGCAGCGCCGTGGTCAGCCCCGCCTCCCCGATCACATACGCCGACCCCGCGGGGCGCTGGTCGGCCAGGAACCGGGCGGTCGCCAGCGCCGAGGTCCAGATCGACCCGGCCGGGACCTGCAGGCCCGCCGCCGCCAGCCGGGCCGACAGGTCCCGGCGCGTGTAGATCGAGTTGTTGGTCAGGACCAGGAACGGCTTGCCGGACGCCGACAGCCGGCGCACGAACTCCTCGGCGCCGGGGACGGGACGGCCCTCGTGGACCAGCACTCCGTCCATGTCCGACAGCCAGTACTCGATCGGCCCGCGTTCGGTCATGTCCCCATTGTCGCAGGTGAGGATCTTTGCCCGGCCGTTACAGGGTGGCCAAGCCGTTACAGGGCGGCCGGGGCGTGTCGGCTCGGGTCGTGCCGTCAGCCGGCGGTGACGGCGTGCAGGACCGCTGCGATGCCCTGCGCGGACAGGCCGGACGGCGCCAGCGCCGCGACCAGCCGGTCGCGGCGGCGCCGGATTCCCGTCGCCGCCGGGGTGCGCCCTCGGCTCGGCGTTCATGCTCGCCGGGCTGGCCGTCGCGGCGCGGGGTGAGCGGCCGAGCACGGGGCACCCCGCGGACCGGCCGCTTCGCCGCCGTCTCTGGTTCCGCGGGCCGGGCCTGCCCGGCAGCCCCGGCGGCAAGACCCGCAAGACCGGGCCGCGCGTGGAGCTCCTCGGCCGGCCCCGGCCGCCCGAGCGCGTAGGGTGATCTTGTGACAAGCAACGATCCGCGCTCCGGCATCCGGCAGATCGACGCGCCCGGCCTGGCGCCCGGCCCCGGCTACAGCCATGTGATCTCCGTCGACGTGCCCGGCCGGCTGGTGGTCGTCAGCGGGCAGATCGCCCTGGACGCCGCGGGGAACCTCGTCGGCCGCGGCGATCTGGAGGCCCAGACCCGGCAGGTGTTCACCAACCTGGAGGCCGCGCTGACCGCCGCCGGCGCCCGCTGGGAGCACGTCGTGCGGCTCGGGTACTTCCTGCGGGACGCGGGCGGCGTCGGCGTCGTGCGCGCGGTCCGCGCCGAGTTCGTCCCCGAGGGCGTGTCGCCCGCCGCGGCGCTGATCGAGGTGTCCCGGCTCGTCCGCGACGACCTGCTCATCGAGATCGAAGCCCTCGCCGTCGTCCCCGCCACCTAGCCGGACCAAAAAAGGGGGGGCGTCCCGGGTCTCCCGGGACGCCCCAGCACACCCTCGGGTGTGCGCGCCGGACGACGCTCAGACGTTCACGCCGAAGTCGGAGGCGATGCCCGACAGGCCCGATGCGTAGCCCTGGCCCACCGCGCGGAACTTCCACTCGGCGCCGTGGCGGTACAGCTCGCCGAAGACCATCGCGGTCTCGGTCGAGGCGTCCTCCGACAGGTCGTAGCGGGCGATCTCGCTGTTGTCTGCCTGGTTCACCACGCGGATGAACGCGTTGCGGACCTGCCCGAAGTTCTGCTGGCGGCTGTCGGCGTCGTAGATCGACACCGGGAACACGATCTTGGACACCTCGGCCGGGACACCACCGAGGTTGACCTTGATCTGCTCGTCGTCGCCCTCGCCCTCACCGGTGAGGTTGTCGCCGGTGTGCTCGACCGAGCCCTCCGGGCTCTTGAGGTTGTTGAAGAACACGAAGTGCTGATCCGACAGGACCTTGTTCTCCGCCGAGCACAGCAGGGCGCTGGCGTCCAGGTCGAAGTCGGCGCCGGTCGTGGTCCGCACGTCCCAGCCCAGACCGACCACGACGGCGGTCAGTCCGGGAGCCTCCTTGGTCAGCGAGACGTTGCCGCCCTTGCTCAGACTGACTCCCACTGTTGTCTACCTCCGTATCGGCCTGCGGGTGCGGTCACCCGCGATCGGTCTGTCTTACCAGAACGGTAGCCACCCCTCGCCGGTTCCCCCGTCCACTCGGCGGATTCGCGGCGTGGCGTGCCGTTTCGCCCCGTCCCGAGCGTAGGGGACGGGGCCCGGCGGCCGGGACGGAAACGCGGTCAGCGCTTCAGCGCGCGCAGCACCCGGCGGGACTCGGCGCGCCGGTCCCAGGCGACCGCGGCGAACACGACCGCGAACGCGGCGGGCAGCGCGCTCCACGCCGGCTCCAGCACCAGCACCTGGGTGAGGATCGCGCCGGCCATCAGGCCGATCAGCCCGGTCGCGGCCAGCCCGGCCAGCCGCGGGATCACCAGCCCGACCGCGCCGGCGATCTCGACCACGCCGGTCACGTACCGGAACCACTGGCCCCAGCCGATCTCGGTGAACGTCTCGACCGCGTCGGCCTGCCCGGCCAGCTTGGGCAGGCCCGAGGCGACCAGCAGGAACGCGGCGAGCAGGATCTGCGCCGCCCACAGCACCTTGCGCAGGGTGCGGCGGCCGTCCGCGGCCGGGCCGGTGACGGCGGCGCGGGCCTGGGGGGTGCGGGCCTGGGGGGTGCGGGTGGTCTGAGCGGTCATGGCGGTGGTCCTTTCGCGCGGTGCGTCTCATCGGCTTTTCACTGACGCGTCGCGCGGGCTCCCGCCGGATCGACATCCCGCCGGATTTTTTTCCGCACGATTTTTTCGCCGCCGCCGGCCCTGTCCCGTGGGGGTCAGGCGGTGCGCGGCCAGCGGGCGCGGACGGCGTCGATGCACACCTCGCGGGACACCGGGCCCCCGAACCGCAGCCGGTCGTAGGCGGTGAACGGCGGCTCCAGCGCGTCCAGTTCGTCGACCAGGCGGTGCAGCCGGCGCGTCCAGGCCGGTGTACCGGCGTCCGGCCGTCCCGGCGCCGCGGTGATCGCGGCGACCAGCGCGGCCTTGGCCTGGACGGTGCGGGGCGACACCGTCCGCAGGCACACGTACTGGCCGCTGAGGTAGGCGGCCCATTCCTCCTCACCGGCCGCGGGGTCGTCCCAGTGGGCGACGAACCATCCGTGCAGGGCGTCCACGCCGCCGGCCGCGTCGGCGAGGGCGAACAGGTCGGACGGCACCATCTCGGTGCCGTCCGAGCGCAGGTAGGCGGGCAGCGGCAGCCGCCCGGCCAGCATCAGCCGCCGCGTCTCGCCGGTGTCGCGGCCGGCGGCGCGGCACACCTCCCGCAGGCCGGTGTACCAGGCGGTGACGTAGGCGTCGTCGGCCGCCGTCATCGGGTGGTCGCCGTTGACCTCGCGGAACCGCGCGGCCAGCCGTGCTTTCAGGTCGCGGTTGTCCATGCCGCCGACGCTAACCCGCGGTCGTTTCGGCGCCGGGCGAACCATGGCCGCGCAAAAGGGCGACGCGAAGGACGCTCACGGGGCCGGCTCGCGGGGCCGGTTCACCAGGGCGACAGCACGAGCGCCTGGACGGCCAGCGCGGTCACCGCCTGCGCGGCCATCCATGCCCGCGGGGCGGTCCGGTGCAGGGACGCCGCGGCCAGCGGCCACGCCGCGAACGGCACCCAGATCCGCTCGACCTCGCCGCGCGTCACTCCCGACGCGTCCAGGACGAGCACGCCCACCAGTGCCGCCGCCGCCAGTGCCGCCACCGCCGCCGGTGGTGACACGGCCCGCGCTCGCGCCGCGCCGCGCAGTGCCCCCAGCGTGGTGGGCAGCGCGTGCGCGACCGCCGGGCCGGTCAGCAGCCCCAGCACGGCCACGTTCGCGAACAGGAAGTAGGCGTATGACCGCTGCGCCGACCCGCGGCTGACCAGGTAGGTGTCCAGGGTGGCGCGGACCCCGTCCGGCCACCAGAACCCCAGCAGCGTCAACGCCGCGGGCACCACTGCCAGGCCCGCCGCCACGGCCGCGAGCATCCGGGCCCGCGGGCGGGTCAGCAGCAGCACCGCCAGCGGCACCGCGAACAGCGGCAGCAGCCCGTAGCTCAGATAGGGCAGGCACCCCAGCAGCAGCCCGCCCGCCGCGGCGGGGGCGAGTGCGCCCGCCCCCGCCCGGCGCGCGGCCAGGGCGAGCAGCGCCGTGCCCCACGCGCTCACGGCCAGGAAGAACGCATCCATCGCGGTCGCCACCCACACCGCCAGCGGCGCCAGCACCAGGAACGGCACCGCCGCCCGCGCCGCCCGCTCGCCCGCCAGGCACCGCACCGTGACCGTGATCGCGGCGGCCGCGGACGTTCCCGCCGCGATGACCAGCGCCGCCGCCCAGCCGGTGCCGCCGAGCCCGGCCTTGTCCAGCGCCCACAGCACCAGCATCGGCAGCGGCGGATGCCCCCGCACGTGCGTGGGGTAGCCGCCGAGCCGCTCGGTGAACGTCCGCAGCCACGCGAGCGGGTCGGGGCGCAACCGCGCCAGGCCCGCCGGGTATTCGGTCGGCGCGTTCAGCGGCGCCGCCGCCGCGTCCGGGCCGTCGCTCACCGCCAGCGCCACCGTCCACGCCGCGGCACCCGCCCAGGTCAAAAGCGGCAGCGTCCGCCACGGCAGCCGCGCCGCCAGCGTCGGCAGCGCCGCGACCGCGACCGCCGCCAGCACCGCCGCCGGCAGCAGCTCCCAGGTCAGTGGCCGCTCCCGCGCCTGCGCATGCAGTGGGGGCAGCCGGTCCTCGGTCGCCAGGCCGGCGCGCCGCAGGTACCAGCCCGTGGCGAACGCGGCCGCGATCCCGGCCGCCCACACCGCGACGGCCACCCACCCGGGCCAGGCCCGCCGCCGCGTTGCCGCCGCGTGCCCGCCGGCATCGGTGAGGGTCACCGGCCCGGTCCCTTTCCCGCCGGCGGTGCGGCGCGCGCCGCACCGCCGCCCCGGCGCCCGCGGTGAACGATGACCGCGCGGGCGATGACCGCGCGGGCCACGGCGGCGCAGGCCGCCGCGGCGGCGATGCAGCCCAGCACGACCGCCAGGTTGCGTTCGTAGGGCAGCGGGAGGCGGGACGGCTCGTCGGCGCGGCGCCCATGACCCAGGACGAGTGGGAGCGCGACCGCGGTGACGCACGCGCCGACGAGCAGCGCGGCACGCACGATGCGCCGGTACCGGCCGGGCAGCGGCCCGGTGAGCAGCCCCGCGGCCAGCACCACCGGGACCAGGACGCCGTCGTGCACGAGCACCGCCCCCGCGAACCATGCGGCCCACGCGGTGACGGGAACGTCCATGACGATCCCGCGCAGCCCCAGCGCGATGAGCGCCAGGCCCGCCGCGTACGCCACGATCCGGGTCTTCACCAGACCACCACCCGATGCACCCATTTGGTCTGCATGACCCCGGGCCGGTTCGGCGCGATCAGGCGGCAGGGATAGCCGTGGTCCAGGGCGAGGGGCGCCCCGTTCAGGCCCAGGGCCAGCAGGGTCAGCGGGTCGTGCCAGTGCGGCGGATCGACCTGGGAGGCGCGGTGACGCCCGTGGCGTTCCAGCGACTCCACCCGCACCCGCGCGTCGCCCGCGACGCCGGCCAGGTGCAGCACGTCCCGCAGCCGCACTCCCCGCCAGGTCGCTTCCACGCTCCAGCCCTCCACGCAGGAGATGGGCAGCCGCGCGGTGTGCTGCGGCAGTGCGCGCAGGTCGGCCAGGGTCAGGGTGAGCGGCCGTGTGACGCGGCCGGTCACGGTGAGCCGCCAGCCGGGGTCGCGGGCCAGGGAGGTGACGCCGGTCGCGGCGGCCGATCTGTTGACCGGGACGCCCTGCGGCCCGTTTCCCGGGCGCCGCGGCGCCAGCACCGCCAGCCGCGCCAGCGGGGTGGCCGCCTCCCCCGCGGTGGTCAGGGCGACCGCTCCGCTCGCGGCGGCGACGGTCAGCAGGAAGCCGCGGCGTCCCACCGCGTCCTGCGGCCGGGTCATCACGGCCCGGCGCGCCCTGGGCCATTGACCGGCCACGTGGATGACCAGCGCCCCGAGGAGGATGTAGGCCGTCCAGTAGTGCGCGGTGGTGAAAAAGAACCCGAACGCATACCAGTAGCCGATGTTCAGCACCCCGGTGACGGACTGGAACAGGGCCGCGCCGACCAGGGCGAAGACCAGCAGCCGCCGCGCCCCGTGGGCCAGGGACCCGACCGGCGGCCACTGCCACAGCCGGGGGTAGACCGTCCACAGCTTGGCCAGCAGCAGCGGCACCGTCGCCAGCCCGCCGATGACGTGCACGCCCTGGGTGACCCGGTACAGGTTCACCGGACGCGACGGCCACCGCGTCCACCCGGCGGGCTGCTGCATGAAGTGGCTGACCAGCCCGGTGCCGAACGAGACCAGGACGCCGGCGCCGAGCGCGATGCCGAGCAGGGACGCGACCCGCTCGTCGTGCAGCCGGCTGGTGAACCGGCCCGGCAGCGTCGTGACCGCCGCCGGGAGCCGCGCAAGCGCGGGTTTCCAGGCCCCGGGTTTCAGCGACGCGGGTTTCCGGAGCGCAGGGCGACGAACCATCGGTCGGCCTCCTCCCAGAGTTCGGTCACGGTCGCGGTGCAGGCGGCGGCGAGCCCGGCGACGGCGTCGGCGGACACGTGCGCCCAGGTGAACCAGTCGCCGACCGAGCGGCCCGAGCGCAGCCGCAGCGGCTCGACCCGGAACCCGGCGCCGGGCGGCTCGGCCTCCAGCAGGACCCGGCCGCCGGGGGCCAGCAGCGCCAGGACGCGGCGCAGCAGCGCGACGGGGTCCCCGCCGATGCCGATGTTGCCGTCGGCGAGCAGCACGGTGCGCCAGCGTCCGGTGCCGGGCACGCGGCCGAACACGTCCCGGCACAGCGCGGGCCCGCCGGCCGCGACGGTCAGCGCGACCGCGGCGGGGGCCAGGTCGATGCCCAGGACCGGGACGCCGCGCCGGGCGAGCGCGACGGTGAGGCGGCCCGGCCCCGACCCGACGTCCAGGGTGGCGCCCTCGCAGCGGTCCAGCAGCCCGCCGTCACCGGGCCGGGCCGCGAGCCAGTCCTGGACGGGCAGCGGGCGGCGGCGGCCGTCGGCGTGTTCGATCTCGACGCGCGCGCCGCCCCGCAGCGCCTCCTCGTACAGTTCGCCGATCATGGCCGGACGGTCCGCGTGCCCAGGGCCCGCACGGCGGCGGCGAACCGGCCGCCCCCGGCCATCGCGGCGACGGCGCGCGCGTCGGCGGGGGTGTCGACGTCGGTCAGCTCGGGCAGCAGCCCGACCCGCAGCCCCGCGTCGCGCAGCCGCGCGAGTTGCACCGTCCCGGTGTCGGGGCGCGACATCGGGACGCCGCGCAGCAGCCGCGCCTGGGGGCGGCGCAGCCCGAGCAGCCAGAACCCGCCGTCGCGGGCGGGCCCCAACACCGCGTCGCACCGGGCCAGCAGCCGCGCGGCCCGCGCCAGGAGCGCGGGCGTGACCTGGGGGGTGTCCATCCCGATGAGGACGAGGGGGCGGCCGGCCCACGCGTCGGTGAACGCGGCGGCCAGGCGCTCGTCCAGGCCGCCGCCGCGCTGGGCGACGACGGTGAAGCCGCCCGGCAGCCACGGGCCGGGGGTCCCGGCGAGCGCGAGGGTCCGGCGCACGGCCGGGGCGGCGGCGGCCGCGGCGAGGGTGTCGCGCAGCGCCGCCTCGGCCAGCGCGGCGGCCTCCGCGGGGGTGTAGGCGGAGGTCAGGCGCGTCTTGACCCGCCCGGGCACGGGCTCTTTGGCGATGACGATGAGATCCGCGCCGGGATCCGTGGCGGGATTCGTGGCGTTCACGGCGTCACCTGCGCCAGGACGCGGCGCATGTCGCGGACGGCGCGGACCGTCCCGCCGACCGTGCCGGTCACCTTCGACACGCCGGTGCGGGGACGGTAGGCGACGTCGATCTCGCCGATCCGCCATCCGGCGTGGGCGGCGCGCAGCACCATCTCCAGCGGGTAGCCGAACCGGCGGTCGCGCAGGCCGAGGGCCAGCAGGGCGTCGCGGCGGGCGGCGCGCATCGGGCCGAGGTCGTGCAGGCGGGTGCCGGCGCGCCGGTTCAGCGAGCGGGCCAGGACGGCGTTGCCGAGGCGGGCGTGCGGTGGCCACGCGCCCCGCCCGCACGGCCGCCGCCGGCCGAGCACCAGCGCCGGCCTGCCGGCCTCCTCCAGGTCGCCGAGCGCGGCGGCCAGCCGGGGCAGTTCGGCCGGGTCGAGGGAGGCGTCGGCGTCCATCACGCACACGACCTCGCTTTCGGCGGCCAGCAGCCCGGCGTGGCAGGCGGCGCCGAAGCCGCGGTCGGCGGCCGGCACGACGCGGGCGCCGTGGGCCGCGGCGACGCGGGCGGAGCCGTCGGTGGAGGCGTTGTCGACGACCAGGGGCCGGAACCCGTCCGGCATCCGGGTCAGGACCCAGGGCAGGGCCTCGGCCTCGTTGAGGCACGGGAGAAGCACATCGATCACGGACCTGACGCTACTTTCGGTGACGGGGGAACGACCCTTACGAACCGGTGACGGGCGGGCGGGCGAACTCGGCCATGCCGGCGGCGAACGCCACCGCGGGGGTGAAGCCCAGTTCGCGGCGGGCCCGGTCGGGCCGGGCGACGATGTGGCGGACGTCGCCG
>NZ_BCQQ01000160.1 GCF_001552155.1 Actinomadura formosensis NBRC 14204
GAGCCGGTTCGGCGGCTCCGGTATCGAGCGCTTCGGCGGGACGCCGTCCGGTCTCGCCGTGCTCGTGCGGGGCGCGAAGGGCGCGCACGTGATCCTGCGCAGCGCCGACGGCCGGACGTGGCAGCCCGGCGGCGGCGTCGCGGCGCCGGTGCGCGGCAGCGGGCTGACGGTCGCCGCCGGCGGCGCGCCCGCGATCTCCGGGCGGCGGGGCGACGACGCCTACCTGCACGGTGTCGACCTGCGCACGGTGCCGGGCGCCGTCCACGCCGAACGCTCGATCAGGTCACTCGCCACGGGGCCCGCCCTCTCCGTCGCGGTGGGCGGCAGCAACGGCGGCGCCGCGATCTGGACGGCCCCCGACGGGCGCCAGTGGACCCGCGCCCAGGTCCCCGGCACCGGCGGGCGGCTGGCGGACGTCGTGCACGGCCCCCGCGGCTGGCTGGCCGTGGGCCGCGCGTCCGGCGCGTCGCCCGCCCCGCTGGCACTGACCTCGCAGGACGGGGCGGCCTGGCAGAAGGCGGTGTTCCCCGCCGGTCCGCCGCCGGCGGCCGCCGCGACGGGACCGTCCGGGTATGTCGTGGTCGGGTCTCGGGTGGCGTGGCGCTCCGCCGACCTGCGGACATGGAAGCGCGCCGGTCTCGACGGCGCCCCGTCCGATGTGACCGCGGCGTCCGGGAAGTACGTGGCGGTCGGCGCCCGGGGCAGGGCGCCCGCCGTCTGGACGTCCCCTGACGGCGCCACGTGGACGGCCGCCAAGCCGCCCGCCGGCCTCACCGCACCGCTCACCCACGTCGCCGCCCGCGGCAACGTCCTGGTGGCGATCGCCGCGAACGCGACCGCGCTGGTCTCCACCGACGCGGGGACGACCTGGACGCAGCGCACCCTCGGCCCCGGCCTGACCGCCACCGCCGTCACGCCCACCCCGCAGGGCTTCGCCGTGACCGCCACCGCGAACGGGAACACCACCGTGCTGTCTTCCCCCGACGGTACGTCCTGGCGCCGCCTCGACGTCCCCGCCCTGCCGGGCTCCGGCGATCAGCGCCTCACCGTGCTGACCACGATGGGCCCCGACCTCTTGGCCACGGGATGGAAGGACGAGACCCCCATCCTCTGGCGTGCCCCCATCCCAAGGTAGGGGGATGTGCGCCCGCCCCGCCGCAAAGGCGCCCAAGGGCTTCGCGGGGCGGCGCAGGTGTCAGCCGTTGCAGCCGCAGGAGCAGCCCTTCGGGCACGAGCATCCGCCGCCATGTCCGCAACTACAGTCTTTTCGCGTCATGGGCGGAACGTAACCTTCGTGCCCCTGTGCGGTCTATGGCCGGTGCGCGATGTGCGTCTTTCCTGGAGGACACGGGCCGTCCCGAGGTGGGGATGGAGGGGACGGCCCGTGCCCGGTCGTGGGGGTCAGGTGTGGATGTGGAGGTCCACGCCGAGCAGGACCAGGAACCACAGGAAGACGGCCAGCAGCGCGCTGCCGACCTCACGGACGAGGTCCAGGTTGATGTAGCCGCGGTCCCAGGCGATGAACACGCCGATGATGACGTAGATGAGGCCGACCAGGCTCACCTGCGGCCGGTATCGGGTCGCCATGAAGGCGTCTCCTCCGAGTGGGGGGTGTGACGATCCGTCGTTGCCCGGCCGGTTCGGAGGAAAACACCGGCGGTATTGCGGGCCATGTCCTGACGATCTTTTTGGTGGCTCCCAAATTCGGGGAGTCGCCTACTTCCCGGACATGTCGATGCGGACGACGGTCGGGTCGCGGTCCCCGGCCCGGTCGGCGAACTCGGCGTTGCGGTGCACGATGTCGACCTCGTGCTTGCGCCTGTGCAGCGACGGGCTGAGCAGGATGTGGTCGAGGTCCTCGGCGTTGCCGTCCGACACGGCCGTGTAGCGGTCGCCCGCGGGCAGTTCGGCGGGCAGGTCGCCGAGACCCGCGCCCTTGGCGAGGGTCTGGACGGGCACGGACGTCCCGCGGTCGTTGAGGTCGCCCGCGACGATCACGCGGGCGTTCGCGTCCACCTTCCGGACGGAGTTCACGAAGCCCGCCACCACCCGGGCCTGCGCGTCGCGGCGCCACCCGGTGGGCCGGGCCGGCGGCTGGTTCCGCCCGAACAGCGGCTGGTCGTCGCCGGTGCGCGGATACCAGCGGCTCGCGACGACGATGAAGCGGCGGCCCCGCCAGCTCAGCTCCCCGGCGAGCGGCTTGTGCGTTCCCGTCCAGGCGGCGTCGCCGGGCATGATCCGGCCGGGGCTGAGCGTCAGCCCGGCGGTGTCGCCGCGCCGGACGGCCCGTACCGGGGTGACGGCCGGGTCGGGCCGTGCGGACGGTTCGTCCGGGACCGGCTCCGGCGGCGCGGGACGGTCGACGAACGCGAGCCCCCGGTCGGTGCGGAACAGGAACCCGGCCCGGTCGTTGGCGCCCCTCGCGCCGCCGTCGGCGTTGTCGCGCGGGTCCACCGAGCGCCAGTCGTAGGCGGGCCCGCCCGCCGCGCTGATCGCGGTGATGAGCTGTGCGACGGTCTGGTCGGCGGCGACGGTTCCGTCGTCGTCCGGGCCGCTGTTGTCGCCGAGCCCGCTCACCGCGACGAGGTCGGGGGAGCGCAGGCCGTGCACGATGTCGTCCGCGAGCGCGGTGAAGCGGGCGGGCGGGGCGTCGGGGTTCAGCCCGTCCAGCCCGACGGTGGCGACGGCCATCTCCCCGGGGCGCTGCGGCCGGGTCGTCTCGCGGCGCAGGCCGCCGGCGGCGTGCCGCGGGGTCGCGGTGAGCAGCAGCTTGTAGTCGCCGTAGGAGTAGTCGAGGACGCCGTGGTTCGCGCCCGGCAGCCGGTCACCGACGTTCATGCCGGGCAGTGGCGCGAGGGCGTCGCCGAGGACGACCCGCTCGGGGTTGGCGTCGCGGTCGCGGAGCAGGAGGCCGCCGCGCGCGGTCCGCGCCCCGGCGCCGGCCCCGCCGGCGGGCAGTACGGGCAGTTCGCCGTCGTGGGCCGGCCCGACCGCCACGGCGTCGTCGATCTCGATCCGCATGCCTTCGAGGGACTCGTAGAAGTCGAGGCCGTCCCGGCGCGGATCGAACGCGCCGCCCCGCTCCACGTTCCCGTGCCCGCTGTCGATCACGTTCCCGGGGGCCCTGCGCCCGCGCGGCCCGAGAGCGGCGGGCGGGGGCAGCGGGGTCCCGTGCGCGGCGACGGCGACCGCGGTGGCGCCGATCTCGGTGCGGGTCAGCCCGCCGGACGAGGGGCCGCCCGGACGGAACTCGCCGACTTTGCCGTCCACCAGGACCGAGTCGCCGACCGCGGCGCCCGGCCGTGTCCGGGTGAAGACGAAGACGCCCTCGGACGTCGCGGCGTTCCTGTCGGGGCGGGGGTCCTGCATCCAGAACCCGTTGACGGTCAGCGCGGTCACCACGCCCGGTACCCGGACGACCCTGGCACCGTAAAGCGGTGAGATGTGCGCGGCGCCCTGGATGTCGTGAATGCGGACGGGACGGGCCGCCGCGTGGGCCGGCGCCGCGAGCAGGGGCGCGGCAAGCGCCGCCGCGGCCAGGACCGTCCCCAGACCGTGCACCACCCGCGCTCCACGACGACTCGGATCCGACCGGACGACAAGGATGATACGCCGAGGCGGGGGTCATTCCTCCAGTGTCAGCGCGGCCTTCGGGCATGAGCGCACCGCGTGCCGGACCCGGTCCTGCAGTTCCGGCGGGACGTCCGGCAGCAGGATCTGGAGTTCGTCGTCGTCATTGAGGTCGAAGATCTCGGGCGCGAGCCCGACGCACACGGCGTTCGCCTCGCACACCAGGGGGTCGACGCTTACTTTCATCGCCTTCTCCGTTCCAGAGTCCGCCCGCCAACCTACCGAACCCGGTTCTGGCCGGGCGCCGACCCTGGAAGTAGAACACGTTACAGTCAGCCGGGCAAGACTCACGTCTCATGGCGAGGATCACTGATAGTAGGGTGCCCCGACGGAGGAGATCGATGACCAACACCAAGGCGTCCGCCGACCCGGGGACGACCGCCCATTCCGCTCTCGCGATGCCCGGGGACCTGCTGCGCGCCGCACGCGCCGCCAAGGGCTTCATGCCGGACGACGAGGGCCTTGCGCTGTACGAGACGGGCCTGGAGTACGGGGCCCGCCTGGCGGGGACCGGCCCCATGCTGGAGGTCGGCACCTACTGCGGCAAGTCCGCCGTCTACCTGGGGGCCGCGGCCAGGACGGGGGGAACGGTCCTGGTCACCGTCGACCACCACCACGGCTCGGAGGAGAACCAGGCGGGCTGGGAGTACCACGACCCGTCCCTGGTCGACCCCAGCACCGGCCAGATGGACACGCTGCCCACATTCCGCAAGACGATCGCTGCCGCCGGCCTTGAGGATGAGGTCGTCGCCATCGTGGGCCAGTCCCGCACCGTGTCCGCCTTCTGGCGGACGCCCCTGGCACTGCTGTTCATCGACGGCGGTCATGCCGAAGAGCACGCGCAAGGCGACTACGGGGGTTGGGCACCGCACGTCGCCGTCGGCGGAGCCCTTGTCGTGCACGACGTCTTCCCCGACCCCAAGGACGGCGGGCAGGCGCCCTACCACGTCTATCTACGGGCCCTGGCGAGCGGCGCCTTCGAGGAACGACGGGCCGAGGGGTCGCTGCGCGTCCTGGAACGCGTCAGCGACACCGACCCCCTGACCCGCGCCTAAGTCCCTCTGCGGCCCCTCAGCCGCGATTGGCGGCGGCCACGAGCGCGCACCCGCACACCAGCGGATCGGACGCCTCCGACGGCCCCAGCGGCCGGCCCGCGATCTCCTTGAAGAGCCGGGAGCCGGGGGAGGCGTCCGCCAGCGCGTCCGCCGCGAGGATCACCGCCGCCGCGGTGTAGGTGGAGCGGTCCCCGGGGAAGTGGCGCTCGTTCTCGAACTGCCAGCCCGTCCAGTACGAGCCGTCCTCGTGCCGCAGATGCTGGATCGTGGTGAACAGTTCCAGCGCGCGGTCCCGGTCACCGGCCGCGTCCAGCGCCAGCACCAGCTCGCAGCTTTCCGCCGCCGTCACCCACGGCTGGTCCGACACGCAGCGGCAGCCGAGGTCCGGCACCACGAACGTGTCCCAGCCCTCGTCGAACCGGCGTACCGCCTCCGCGCCGCGCAGCGGGCCGGTCAGCACCGGGTAGTACCAGTCCATCGACCAGCGGCTCTTGTCGGCGAACGCCTCCGGATGCGCGGCCACCACGTGCCCGAGCTGGTCGGCGGCGAGCTCCCACTCCGGCTGCGGCTCGCCGAGATGCTCGGCCAGCGCGACCGCGCAGCGCAGCGACTGGTAGATCGACGAGCAGCCGGTCAGCAGCGCGTGGTCGGACGGCTCGCCGCCCTCGTGCCGGATCCAGATGATCTCCCCGCGCCGGGTCTGCAGCCCGAGCACGTAGTCGATCGCCCGCCGCACCGCCGGCCACATCCGCCGCGCGAAGTCCCCGTCCCCGGTCACCAGCAGCTCGTGCCAGACGCCGACCGCGAGGTAGGCGGCGTGGTTGGACTCCCCGCCCGGCTCGGTGACCTCGCCCAGCACCCACTTCGCGGGCCACGACCCGTCCGGCCGCTGGACGTCCCGCAGCCACTCGTAGGCGCGCCTCGCCTCCGCGCCGAACCCGGCGGCGGTCAGCGCCATCGCCGCCTCGACGTGGTTCCAGGCGTCCACATGGCCGGGCACGCCGCCGGTCGGCGCGAACCACGGGATCGCGCCGGACTTCTCCTGCTGCGCCGCGATGCTCCGCGCCGTCGCGACGATGTCGTCCGGCGTCAGGACTCCGGGGACCGAGGGCGGGACGGTCTCAGACCGCATCCGCCGTCTCCTTGGCCGGGGCCGCGGGGGTGCCCGGCACCGCGGGCTTGGCGAGGTAGACGACGACGCTCTTGCCGACCAGCGGGTTCATCACGCGCTCGGCGAGCCGCGTCGCGAGGGGCCGCTTCATGATGTCCCAGACGAGGACCTGGTGGTAGGCCCTGGCGAGCGGGTTGCCGTCGTTGTTCACCCCCACCGCGCACTTGATCCACCAGTACGGGGCGTGCAGGCCGTGCGCGTGGTGGTGGCCGCCGACCTTGAAGCCGACCGACTTCAGCTTGGCCTCCAGCTCGGCGCGGGTGTAGATCCGCACGTGCCCGCCGGGGGCGGTGTGGTAGTCCTCCGACAGCGCCCAGCACACCCGCTCGGGCAGCCAGCTCGGCACCGTCACCGCGAGCCTGCCGCCCGGCTTGAGGACGCGCAGCAGCTCGCGCATCGCCCGCATGTCGTCGGGGATGTGCTCCAGCACCTCGGACGCGATGATCGCGTCGAAGTGGTCGTCGGGGAACGGCAGGTCGAGCGCGTCACCCCGCACGGTCTCGGCGGTGGCGTCCGCCGGCACCTCGTCTTCGAGGCGCATCGCCCCGAACATCGTCTCGACGCCGGCCAACTCGTCCGCGTCCTGGTCGAAGGCCACGACGTGCGCACCCCTGCGGTACAGCTCGAAGGCGTGCCGTCCGGCGCCGCATCCCATGTCGAGGACGCGGTCTCCCGGGGTGATGCGGAACCGCTGGAAATCCACGGTCAGCAGGGTCGTGCTCCTTCCGTACAGGGGGTGCCGGACGGCGCTCCCTCACTTGCCCTTCGCGGCCAGCCGCAGGTAGTTCTGCTGGGCGATGGCCGCCCGGTAGTGCTCGACGGTGGCCTTCGCCACGGCCGGCCAGGCGAATCGCTCCTGGACGCGCGCGAGACCCGCGGCACCCGCCCTCGCCCGCTCCTCGGCGGAGTCGTGCAGGCGGTGCAGGGTCGCGGCCAGCTCCTCCACGTCCCCGGGCTGGACGAGGACTCCCGCGTCGCCGACCACCTCGGGCAGCGCCCCGGCGCGGCTCGCGACCAGCGGGGTCCCGGACGCCATGTGCTCCACGGCGGGCAGCGAGAACCCCTCGTAGCGGGACGGGACGACGGCGATCTCCGCGGACGCCAGCAGTTCGCCCAGCTCCCCGTCGTCGATCCCGCTGACGAACGTGACGCGATCGCCGAGCGCCAGCTCCCGCACGAGCTTGTCGGTGGGGCCGTCCTTCTTCGGCTTGCTGACGACGACCACGTGGACGTCCCGCTCGGTGGCGACCTTGGCGACGGCGCGCAGCAGCACGTCCACGCCCTTGATCGGCGCGTCCGCGCTGGCCATCGCCACGATCCGGCCGGGGACGCGCTCGCCGCGCGGGCGGAAGACGCGGGTGTCGACGCCGAGGGGCAGGATCTCGATGTCGCGCGGGTCGACCTTGAAGTCCTTGACGATGTCGACCTTGGACGACTCCGACACCGTCAGCACCGGCCCGACCCGCCGCGACACCTGCGCCTGCATCGCGACGAACCCGTACCAGCGGTGCTTGCCGAGCTTCTGCTTGATGCCGCGGGCGGCCTCGATGTCGATCCGGCGGTCGACGCTGATCGGGTGGTGGATGCTCGTCACCAGCGGCAGCCCGAGCCGGGCGATGCCGAGGTTGCCGAGCCCGAGGACCTGGTTGTCGTGGACGACGTCGAAGTCGCGGCGCCGCCGCCTGAGCAGCCGCAGCGCGCGCAGGCTGAACGTCAGCGGCTCGGGGAAGCCGCCCGTCTTCATGTGCGCGAACTCCAGGACGTCCACCCAGTCGCGGAACTCGCCGAGGGCCGGGGTGCGGAACGGGTCTTCGTCCCGGTACAGGTCCAGGCTCGGGATCTTGGTGAGGGTGATCTCCTCCCGGTCCAGCTCGGGGTACGGCTGGCCGGAGACGACCTCCACCGTGTGCCCGAGATCGACCAGTTCCCGGCTCAGATGCCGGAGGTAGACCCCCTGGCCACCGCAGTGCGGCTTGCTCCGGTAGGAGAGCAGCGCCACACGCAGCGGACTTCCCGGCTCGCCCGCCTCACCCACGCCATCCCCTGCCCACGCACCGCTCCCGTCAGTCGAGGGACACCGGACGCACGCGCACCGGCATCTCCTTTATCCCATTGATGAAACTAGACCTTAGCCTGCGAACGTTACCGCTGAGTTCAATATTGGGCATGGCGTCCAAGAGTGTTTCGAAAAGCACACTCAGCTCTAGTCGGGCGAGGTGGGAGCCCAGGCAGAAGTGGGGACCGCCTCCGCCGAAGCCCAGATGCGGGTTCGGGGCGCGCCCCACGTCGAAGGCGTACGGGTCGGCGAACACGGTCTCGTCGCGGTTCGCGGAGGCGTAGAAGACGACGACCTTGTCGCCCTCGCCGATCTTCTTGCCGCGGATCTCGGTGTCCCGGACGGCCGTCCGCCGGAACAGGTTGACCGGGGTGACCCAGCGGACGATCTCGTCCACCGCCGCCGGCACCAGCGACCGGTCGGCCCGCAGCCGCGCCCACTGCTCCGGATGCTCCAGCAGCGCGAGCATTCCGCCGGTCGCCGCGTTGCGGGTCGTCTCGTTCCCGGCGACCGCCAGCAGCATGACGAACAGCTCGAACTCGTCCCCGGTGAGGACCTCGCCGCCGGCGTCCGGCTGGAGCAGCCTGGTGACGATGTCCTCGCGCGGGTTCTCCCGCCGGTCGGCGGCGAGGACGTTGGCGTAGGCGTACAGCTCCGCCGCGGCCGCCTGGCCCTCCTCGGGCGTCCGCTGGAACTCCGGATCGTCCCCGCCGATCAGCGTGTTCGACCAGTGGAAGATCTTCTCCCGGTCCTCCGGCGGCGCGCCGAGCAGCTCGCAGATCACATAGAGCGGCAGCGGCGCCGCCAGATCCCGGACGAAGTCGGCCTCGTCCCCCCGCCGGGCGGTCTCGTCCACCAGCCGCCGGCAGATGCCGCGGATGTGCTCCTCCAGCGCGCCGATGGCGCGCGGGGTGAAGCCCCGGTTGACGATGCTCCGCTTGCGCGTGTGCTCCGGCGGGTCCTGGTTGAGCATCATCATCCGCTGCAGGACGAGATGCTCCTCTTCCGGCTCGTCGAACAGGGCGAGCCGCCGCCAGGACGAGAACAGCTCCGGATGCCGCGACACGTGCACGACGTCCTCGTGCCGGGTGATCGCCCAGAACGGGGGGTACCCCCGCTCCGGGTGGCCGTGGTGCCGGTGCACCGGATCGTGCTCGCGCAGCCACGCGAGCTGCTCGTGCGGGATACCGCCCCGCTCGTACACGGCGGGGTCGGCCAGCTCGATGTCGGGGACGGTGGTCATCGCCTCGAACCTCCTCGTCCGGAGTGACCGGCGCCGTCAACCTCCCAGGGGGGCCGATGGCGTGAAGCTCACCGGGATCTCCTTGTAGCCGTTGACGAAGTTGGACCGGAGCCGGCGGGGTTCGCCGGCCAGCCGGATGTCGGGCATCCGCTCCAGGATCGTCTCAAAGATGATCCGCAGGTTCAGCCGGGCCAGATGCGTGCCGAGGCAGTAGTGCGGGCCTCCGCCGCCGAAGCCGAGGTGCGGGTTCGGGTCGCGTCCCACATCGAACGTGCAGGGGTCCTCGAACACGCGCTCGTCGCGGTTGGCGGAACTGTAGAACACCACGACCTTGTCCCCGGCCTTGATCTCCTTGCCGCCCAGTTCGGTGTCGGTGAGGGCCGTCCGGCGGAACTGGTTGATCGGGCTGACCCAGCGGACGATCTCCTCGACCGCCTTCGGCAGCAGGCTCCGGTCGGCGCGCAGCCGCTCCCACTGGTCGGGCCGCTCGAAGAAGGCCAGCATGCCGCCCGCGGTGGCCGTCCGGGTCGTCTCGTTCCCCGCGATCGACAGCATGATGATGAACAGCTGGAACTCCTCCAGGCTGATCTTGCCGCCGTCCGCGTCCGGGGTGAGCAGCTTGGTCACGATGTCGTCGCGCGGCGTGGAGGCGCGGGCGGCGGCCAGCTGCCCGCCCCACTCGGCGAACTCGGCGGCGCACAGCGTCGACTCCTCGCGCCCCCCGATGAACTCGGGGTCGTTGAACGCGACCAGCTTGTTCGACCAGTGGAAGATCTTCTCCCGGTCCTCCAGCGGGGCGCCGAGCAGCTCGCAGATCGTGTAGAGCGGCAGCGGCGCCGCGAACTTCTCCACGAAGTCGCACTCGCCGAGCGGGGCCGCCTCGTCGATCAGCCGGTTGCAGATCCCCCGGATGTGGTCCTCCAGCCGGCCGATCATCCGCGGGGTGAACCCCTTGTTCACCATGGCGCGCAGCCGGGTGTGGTCCGGCGGGTCCTGGAACAGCATCATCTGCCCGTACATGGCGATGTCGTCGGCCGAGAACTCCTCGAACATCGCGGTCCGCTCGTGCGAGGAGTACGGGTCGGCGCGCCGCGACACCGACACCACGTCCTCGTGCCGCGTGACGGCCCAGAAGCCGGGGACGCCCTCGTTCGGGTCCTGGTGCCAGTGGACGGGATCGTTGTCGCGCAGCCACTGGAACTGCCGGTGGGGGATGCCCCCGCGCTCGTAGACCCCTGGATCGATGATGTCGATCTCGGGCGCGCGGAAGGCCCGGTGAGCGGAGTCGGCGGACGTCGCGAGTGCCATGGAAGACCCTTCGTGCCGGGACGGGACCGGTCGCTGAACTGAGCGCTTGCTTGGCTCATAGACCTAGAACACGTTCTAGCATGAGACTGCAGTCTCATCAAGAGCCCGCCCGCCCCGGTCCGCCGTCGGCGAAGCCCGATGGAGCGCGCGGTCAGCGCAGGACGTAGCGGAGGGGGTCGTCGGTGCCCTCGCGGCGGGCCGTTCCCCGGGTCTCCAGGGTGCGCAGGTGGGCGGCGGCCTCGGCGGCGGCCATGCGGCGGGCCTGCTGGGACATGCCGGCCCACGGGTGGCGCCAGGTGAGGCCCGCCGTGAGGTCCCAGAGGGTGATGGGGGTACGGGAGAGGAGGGCCGCCACTTCGGCCAGGCGTTCCTCGTGGTGGGCGATGATCTCGCGGGCGCGGGCGGAGAGGCCGTTGAAGCGGAACTGGTGGGCGGGCAGGACCTCGCCCACGGTCATGGCCGACACCTTGTCGAGGGAGCCGAGGAAGTCGCTCAGCGGGTCGACGTCCGGGGTGTCGTAGGGGTAGAGGCCGATGTGCGGGGTGATGCGCGGCAGGACGTGGTCGCCGGTGAAGATGCGGTCGCCGTCCTCCAGATGCAGGCAGATGTGGCCGGGGGAGTGGCCGGGCGTCCAGATGGCGCGGAGGCGGCGGCCGGGGACGTCGACGAGGTCGCCGTCGGACAGTTCGCGGTCCGGGATCGCCGGCGGGGCGACCCGGGTCTGCTGCTTCGGGCCGGTCAGGTCGGACTCGGCGGCGCCGGCGCGGCGCAGGGCGGTCAGCTCGAACTGGCGGCGGCCACCCTGCCCGACCTCGTTGAAGAGCCGGACGATGCCGGCGTCCGCGTGGTGCATGGCGATCCAGGCGCCGGACGTCTCACGGACGCGGCCGGCGAGGCCCGAGTGGTCGGGGTGGAAGTGCGTGACGACCACGCCGTGGACGTCCGACACGTCGATCCCGAACGTGCCGAGGCCGTCGCGGAGGGCCGTCCAGGCGTCCTCGTGGTGCCAGCCCGCGTCGATCAGGACGGGGCCCTTCGGGCTCTCCACCGCGTATACGAGCGTGTACGCGAGCGGGTTGTCCGGGATGGGGACGGGCACGCTCCACAGCCCGCCGCCGAGGTCCTCTGGTTCCGGCTGCACCGAGACCGCCTTTCGCGCCTGTCATGGTCGAAGGCCCCGGCCGCTGTGACCGGGGCCCGTTGTCCAGAATGCCCGTCAGATTCGTTCGAGGATGGACGCGGTGGACAGGGCACCGCCCGCGCACATCGTGATGAGGGCCGTCCCGGCGTCGCGGCGCTCCAGTTCGTGCAGCGCGGTGGTGATCAGGCGGGCGCCGGTGGCCCCGACGGGGTGGCCGATGGCGATGGCGCCGCCGTTGACGTTGACCGTGTCCATGTCGGGCTCGTGGACGGACGCCCACGACAGCACGATCGAGGCGAACGCCTCGTTGATCTCGGTGATGTCGATGTCGCCCATCGTCATGCCGGACCGCCGGAGGACGCGCTCGGTCGCCTGCACCGGGCCGTCCAGGTGGTAGTACGGCTCGCCGCCGACGAGGGCCTGGGTCCTGATCCGGGCGCGGGGCCGCAGGCCGAGCGCCTTCGCCTTCTCCTCCGACATCAGCAGGACGGCGGCGGCGCCGTCGGAGATCTGGGACGAGGTGCCCGCGGTGTGCAGCGCGTCCGGCATGACCGGCTTGAGGCCGGCGAGCGAGTCGGCGGTCGTCTCGCGCAGCCCCTGGTCGCGGGTGACCTCGCGGGTTTCCCCGGTCGGATCGCCGGCGGCGTCCAGGACGGGCGCGCTGAGGGGCGCGATCTCGCGGTCGAAGCGGCCGTCCGCCCACGCCTTGGCGGCGAGCTGCTGCGAGCGGGCGCCGAACGCGTCCAGGTCGGCGCGGGTGAGGCCGCGGCGGGCGGCGATCCGCTCGGCGGCGTCGAACTGGTTCGGCATGTCGAGCGACCAGTCGTCCGGACGCGGGTTCGCGGGCATGACGTTGGTGCCGAGCGGTGCGCGGCTCATCACCTCGACGCCGCAGCCGATCGCGACGTCCACCACGCCGGCGGCGATCTGCGACGCGGCGAGGTGGACGCCCTGCTGCGACGAGCCGCACTGCGCGTCGAGGGTGGTGACGCCGGTCTGCCACGGCAGCCCCGCGTACAGCCAGGAGTACCGGCCGATGTGCCCGCCCTGCTCGCCCGCCTGCGTGACGCAGCCCGCGAACACCTGCTCCACCTCGGCGGCGTCGATGCCGGACCGCTCGACGAGCGCGTTCATCGCGTGCGCGAGGACGGCCATCGGCTTCAGGCCCGCCAGCCATCCGTTGCGCTTCCCGAGCGGTGTGCGCACCGCCTCGACGATCACCGGGGTACCCATGTGGACTCCTTCTAGAACACGATTCACTTTGACTGTAACGTGTTCTAACTTTCCTGGGGAGGGGCGGTCCCGGTGAGAGGGATCAGTACCGGACGCGCAGCTCCTTGATGCCGTTCAGCCAGGCGGAGCGCAGCCGGCGCGGCTCGCCCAGCCGGGTGATGTCCGGCATGTG
>NZ_BCQQ01000161.1 GCF_001552155.1 Actinomadura formosensis NBRC 14204
GCCGGCGGCGGGGACGTCGGTGTGCGCGGCCGAGTACTCGGCCAGGTCGACCATGCCCTCGGGCAGCCCGCCCCCGGCCGGCGCGGCCGGCCCGCCCGGCCGGCCCTTGGCGAGGGACACGCCGCCCGCGGTGGTGTCCTCCGGCCGCGTCCACCCGGCGGACGGGTCCGGCGGATGCCCGGCGAGCCGCTCGGGGACCGTCCGCGCCGCCGCCACCAGGTCCACGCCCCGCGAACGCGCGACGAGCAGCACCAGCCCGAACACCACCAGGACGGCGACCGCGTCGGTGTAGGCCCCGCCGAACAGGGTCAGCGCGACGCCCACGCACAGCAGCGCCCCGAGGATCGACAGGACGGCCTGCGCGTCGAACCACCGCTTGAAGAACCGCTCCGCGGCCGACGACTCGCCGGGGTTCGCGGGCATCAGCAGCGCCGCCGCGATGTACAGGAGAATGCCCTGCCCGGGCGCCGGCACGAGGATCGCGAACCCCACGCGGAAGACGACGGGGTCGATGCCGGTGTAGCGGCCGAGCCCGGTGCACACGCCCGCGATCAGCCGCCGGTCGGCGTCGCGCGACAGCCGCGGGTATCCCCGGCCCGTCCGCTCCCGGCTCTCCGCCTCGCTCTTGCCCGCCATGCCTGCCATGCCCATGCCACCATCGTGGCCCGTCCCGTCCCGCGCGGGGTATGGGGGACGTCCCTGATCCGCCCCTGAGCCGGGTCCCCGGGTAGGCCCCGGATGCGGACCCCGCGTGGGCGTGTGACGATCGATGACGTGGAACAGGAGACGGCCGGACGGCCCGGTGCGACGCCGGCGCGGGCCTCCGGGCTGGAACGCGCCGCCGCGGGCCGGCTCGTGGCGGGGGTGTGCCGCGGGCTCGCCGTGCACCTGGGCGTGGACGTGCTGCTCGTCCGCGCCGCCTTCGTGCTGCTGACGGTCGCGAGCGGGCTCGGCATCGCCGCGTACGCGGCGTTCTGGATCCTCGTTCCCGCGCCGGAGAAGGTCCCGGCGGCCGGGCTCCGGCGCGGTCGCGACTGGGGTCAGCTGCTCGTCTACGTGGTGGTCACGCTGGGGCTCGCGGCGCTGCCGTGGGGCGTGGCCGGGCCCGTTCAGTGGGCGCTGTGGCCGTTCGTCATCGGCGGTGTCGGCGCCGCGATCCTGTGGCAGCAGGCCGACCGCGACCAGCGGCAGCGCTGGACGCTGCCGCTCCGCGAGCGGTGGCTGCGCAGCCTGCTCGGCCTGCTGCTCGTCGTCGGCGGCATCGGCGGCGTCGTCGCGCAGAACGTGGAGGCCGAACAGGCGCGGTCCGTCGTGATCGCCATGCTGATCATCCTCACCGGGGTCGCGGTGATCGTGACGCCCTGGGTGGTGCGGCTCTGGCAGGACCTGGACGCCGAGCGGCACGAGCGCATCCGCTCCCAGGAGCGCGCCGAGCTGGCCGCGCACATCCACGATTCGGTGCTGCACACGCTGACGCTGATCCAGCGGAACGCGCACGACGCGCGGGAGGTGCAGCGCCTCGCCCGGTCCCAGGAGCGGACGCTGCGGACGTGGCTCTACCAGCCGCGCGCCGACCCCGACCGGACGTTCGCCGCCGCGATCAGGGAGATCGCCGGGGAGGTCGAGGACGACCACGGCGTGCCGATCGAGATCGTCTGCGTGGGCGACACCGCACTGGACGAGCGGCTCGGCGCCGCGCTGCAGGCCGCCCGGGAGGCGATGGTCAACGCCGCCAAGTACGCGGAGGCGCCGTCGGTGTCGGTGTACGCGGAGGTCGAGAGCGACGGGATCGCCATCTTCGTCCGCGACCGCGGCAAGGGGTTCGTCCTGGACGATGTCCCGGAGGACAGGATGGGCGTACGGGGGTCCATCATCGGACGTATGGAGCGCAACGGCGGCAAGGCCGCCGTCCGCACCGCGCCGGGCGAGGGCACCGAAGTGCGTTTGGAGATGAAGAGATCATGAGCGGACCGGGGGCCTCCCCGCGAAGGGGCAGGGTGTGAGCGAGCCGTTGAAGAGGGTCGTGCTGGTCGACGACCACCAGATGTTCCGGACCGGGGTCAAGGCGGAGCTGGGCGGCGGCGTCGAGATCGTCGGGGAGGCCGGCGACGTCGACGAGGCCGTCTCGGTGATCCGCGAGACGCTGCCGGACGTGGTGCTGCTGGACGTGCACCTGCCCGGCGGCGGGGGCATCGAGGTGCTGCGGCGGCTGCACGGCACCGTCCCGTCCAAGTTCCTCGCCCTGTCGGTGTCGGACGCGGCGGAGGACGTGATCGGGGTCGTGCGGGGCGGAGCGCGCGGCTACGTCACCAAGACGATCTCCGGCCCGGAGCTGACGGACGCGATCGGGCGGGTGGCCGAGGGCGACGCCGTGTTCTCGCCGCGCCTCGCCGGTTTCGTGCTGGACGCGTTCGCCGCCACCG
Source organism: Actinomadura formosensis NBRC 14204 (assembly GCF_001552155.1). Classification (GTDB taxonomy): domain Bacteria; phylum Actinomycetota; class Actinomycetes; order Streptosporangiales; family Streptosporangiaceae; genus Spirillospora; species Spirillospora formosensis. The sequence continues at coordinate 2,424 of NZ_BCQQ01000161.1, forward strand.
ACGTCCCGGCCGTCGACCCCGAGCTGGACCAGATCACCCAGCGGGAGCGGGAGGTCCTGCGGCTGATCGCGCGCGGCTACGCCTACAAGGAGATCGCCAAGGAGCTGTTCATCTCGGTGAAGACGGTGGAGACGCACGTGAGCAGCGTCCTGCGCAAACTCCAGCTGTCGAATCGGCATGAACTGTCGCGCTGGGCCGCCGCCCGGAGACTCGTCTAGCGGCGTCGCGGATAAAACCGGTTCCGGCGGCCGATAAAGTCGCTGACCATGACATATCCTCCCCCCGGACCTGGCCATCCAGGTCCACAAGCCCCCTATCCCCCTCCGCCGATGCCGCCCGGCCCGGGCCACGGCTCCCCGTACCGGAACGACAAGACCAACGGCCTGGCGGTCGCGGCCTTCGTCACCGGCCTGCTCGGCTGCCTCGGTGTCCTCGGCATCGTCCTCGGGGCGATCTCGCTGGTGCAGATCGGCCGGAACGGCGGCCGGGGCCGCGGGTTCGCGATCGCCGGCATCGTCCTGTCCTGCCTGTGGCTCGTCACCGGCATCACCATCGCTGTCCTCGCCGCGAGCAGTGACTCCTCCAGCGGCGCCGGGCCCGCGCCCACCGCGACCCGGACCAAGCCGAAGGAGGTGGACGCGCAGAAGATGAAGGTCGGCGACTGCATCAACGACAACGCCAGCGCGTCCAACCCCTCGACCAGCGAGCCCGTCGAGGTTCAGAGCGTCAAGATCGTCCCGTGCACCGGGCCCCACGATGGCGAGGTGATGGCCATCTTCAAGCTGTCGGGGTTCACGATGCCGGCGGACGCGCAACTGCGCCAGCTGGCCTCGAACGGATGCAAGATCCGCACCCAGGCCAGGATCGGCCGCGACCCCGCCGCGGGCAGCCTCGCGAACTCCTACTACTACCCCACGGCCGAGTCGTGGAGGCAGGGTGACCGCGACGTCACCTGTGTCGCCGTGGCCGCGGGCGAGGGCACGAAGCTGACCCGGCCGCTGCACCGCTGACGATCCCGGCGTCCGCTGGGCGGCCGGCCCGCCGCCCGGTCCCGGGACATACCGGGACATCTCGCTCAGTACGCGGCACGCAGGGTGCGTGATCGCGTCCGGTGACGCGGCCGGCGCCGTTCACCGCCCCCCTTTTTTCAGCGCCACTCCTCCTTCAGCGCCGCTTCTCTTCAGCGCCACCTTCCGCCTGGAAGCGCCACCGCGCGCCCCTCCCCGCCTGTCCGCCAGGGACGAACCCCGTGCGCCGCGCACTGCGGCCTGGAGCGATCCGCGGGTCACAGGACGCCGGGCAGCCGGGCCGGGCAGCCGGGCTCGCAGCACTCGGAGTGCCGGGCCACCCGGCGCGCGTACTTCCCGAAGCGGCGGCGCAGCGCCGCCCGGGTGAACGGCCCGGTGCCCGGGAGAGCGTCGACCTCGCCGCGCCAGCGGATCAGCGTGCCCGCGGCGTGCGGTTCCAGCGTGACGTCCGCGCGGACGCTGCGCCGCGGATGCCCGGCCAGCGCGAGGTAGCCGTAGTGCCGGGGCGGATCCCAGGCCACGACCTCCTCACGCCAGGGCGGCACGGACCGGACGGCCCCGATCCCGTTCCGGTGCTCGGTCCCGTCCGCCTCGCGCCGCGCGCGGAGCCACAGGCCGCCCCATTCGCGCCACGCCTCCGGGAGGCAGAGATGCTTGAAGATCACCTCCGGCTCCGCGCAGGAGGTGGCGATGGCCTCTATCTCGTTCGGCATGACAACCCCCCGTGTTCTGTCGCAGGGGGTACATGCCCGCTTCGGCCCCGATTACGGTTGGTAAGTAGATGTATTTCGCGGGTGACGAAAAACGGGGGTGCGGCTCAGGCCGTATTGACGACCTGGAACGGCTCGGCGAACCGGCCCTCGGGGAGCCCCGCCGCCGCGGCGTTGGCGCCCAGCCAGCCGCGCAGCATCTCCAGCAGCCCGTCCCCCATGTGCCCGGTCTGGCTCACGTGCGCCCGCAGCGCGTTCACCTTCCGCTCGAACCGGTCGGTGATGTCGACGTAGTGGTTCGCGACGGGCCCGCCGCTGAGCCACACCTCCCGTACCGTCCACGCGTCCAGGCCCTCGTCGGCGAGCAGTTCCGGGAACGCGTACGGGTTGCGGGCGTCGGGGTAGACGGCGTCGAGCGCCGCCGAGCCGACCGCCCGGTGGTCGGGATGGCTCGGGTGGATCCGCTCGTAGTTGCGTTCCGGGCTCGGCATCAGCACCCGGTCCGGTCGCACCTGCCGGATCGCCCGCGCGATGTCGCGGCGCAGGTCCAGCGTCGCCTCGACCCGGCCGTCCGCGCGACCCAGGAACCGGACGTCGCTCACCCCGACGCACTTGGCCGCCGCGCGCTGCTCCTCGCGCCGCAGCGCCGCCATCTCCGCGCGCGTGACGGCGTCGTCGGAGCCGCCCGCGTCCCCGTCGGTCACCATGAGGTAGACGACCTCGATGCCCAGATCCGTCCAGCCGGCCACCGTCCCGGCCGCGCCGAAGTCGACGTCGTCGGGGTGCGCCATCACCACGAGGATCCGCTGCAGGTCGCCGTCGTCCAGAACATTGGTCACAGTTTCAACCATAAGCTCCGCGAACGGGTTCGGGCACCGCCAGTTGATCAGAAATTCGGCGCAGGACGCCCGCCGGAGGGCCGTCCCCCGCCGGAGGGGCGGCCCGGTCAGAGCGACAGCAGGGCCGTGAGCAGGCGTTCCTGGAACGCCGGCACGTCGCTGCCGACCGCGACCTGCACCGGGCGGCGGGTGTCCTCGGCGGGCAGCGACCGGGCGTCCCACACCGTCGTGCCACGGGTCAGCTCGCCCCGCAGTTCCACCCGCACGCAACGGTGGACGTACTCACCGAGCTCCGGGTCGACCGCCAGCATCGCGGCGAGCGCGTCGTGGATGACCGCGCCCCGCCGCTTGAGGGTGGGCGTGTACGCCTCCTCGTAGAACTTCAGGATCTTCGCGGCGAAGCGGGCGACCGGGGCGTCGTGGGCGGCCAGCCGGTCCAGCCAGTCGTCGTGGACGGCGGTCGGGTGCGTGGCGTCCAGCGGCACCAGGATCATCGGCCAGTCCGCCGCGAACACCAGGTCGGCGGCCTCCGGATCGTGCCAGATGTTCGCCTCGGCGTGGGTGGTGATGTTGCCGGGGTGGTCGAACGCGCCGCCCATGATGACGACTTCGCGGATCAGTGACGGCAACGCGTCGTCCAGCAGCAGCGCCGCGCCCAGGTTCGTCAGCGGGCCGGTCGCCAGCAGCGTCAGCTCGCCCGGCCTGGACCGTGCCAGCCGGACGATCTGCGCGGCCGCCGACCCGGTGACCGGGCGTCCCGCCGGGGCGGGCAGATGCGTGTCGCCGAGGCCGTCCGTCCCGTGCCAGTCCAGCGCGTAGTGGACGTCCTGCGCCATCGGCCGGGTCGCGCCCACCGCGACCGGCACGCCCTCCGTGATCCCCGCCGCCTCCAGCACGCGCAGCGTGTTCAGCGCGCCGGTCAGCGGGTCGACGTTGCCGTGCACCGTGCCGACCCCCACCAGCTCCGCCTCGCCCGCCTGGACGAGTGAGGCCAGGTACAGCAGCGTCATCGCGTCGTCGATGCCGGTGTCGCAGTCGTACAGGAACGTGGTCGCCTTGGTCACAGAGGCAACCTATACGGGACCCCGCGTCGCAGTGATCACTAATTGGGCCTGGGACGCGGTGCCGCGCCGGGGTAGAGCTGAGACATGCGAAAACTCATCAACGCCCCGGCGGACGTGGTCTGCGACGCGCTGCGCGGCCTGGCCGCCGCGCATCCGTCGCTGAAGGTCGATCCGGCGAACGGCACCGTCGTGCGGGCGGACGCGCCGCGCGCCGGGAAGGTCGCCCTGGTGTCGGGTGGCGGGTCCGGGCACGAGCCGCTGCACGCCGGGTTCGTCGGCCCCGGCATGCTGGACGCCGCCTGCTGCGGCGAGGTGTTCACCTCCCCCGTGCCCGACCAGATCATCGCGGCGACGATGGCGGTGAACGGCGGTGCCGGCGTCCTGCACCTGGTGAAGAACTACACCGGTGACGTCATGAACTTCCAGATGGCCGCCGAGCTGGCAGAGGACGAGGGCATCGAGGTCACCTCCGTCATCGTCGACGACGACGTCGCCGTGGAGGACAGCACGTTCACCGCCGGGCGGCGCGGCACCGGCGCCACGCTGTTCGCGGAGAAGATCGCCGGTGCGCTCGCCGAGGAAGGGGCGTCGCTGGACGCGGTCGCGGCGGCCGCGCGGGAGGTGAACGAGCGCAGCCGGTCGTTCGGCGTCGCGCTGTCGTCCTGCACGGTGCCGGCCGCCGGGTCGCCCACGTTCGAACTGGGCGAGGACGAGATGGAACTGGGCATCGGCATCCACGGCGAGCCCGGCCGGGAACGTGCCAAGATCGGCACGGCGGCGCAGATCGTGGACGCCGCGCTGAGCGCGATCAACGCGGACATGCCACTGGCCGGGGCCGAGGTGCTGGTGCTGGTGAACGGGATGGGCGGCACCCCGCTCATCGAGCAGTACATCGCGTACGCGGCGGCGGCCGAATGGCTGGCGGGGCATGGCGCGACCGTCGTCCGGCGGCTGGTCGGCCCCTACGTGACGAGTTTGGAGATGGCCGGCTGCATGATCAGTGTGTGCCGGATGACGCCCGAGCTGACCCGGCTCTGGGACGCGCCCGTCGAGACGCCGGGGCTGCGGTGGGGCCGGTGAACGCCGCCGCCTTCGCCGCCTGGATCCGGCACACCGCGGAACTGGTCTCCGCCGACGCCGGGCGGCTCACCCGGCTGGACGCCGCCATCGGCGACGGCGACCACGGCCACAACCTCGACCGGGGGTTCCGCGCCGCCGCCGAGGCGCTGCCGGACGGCGTCCCCCCGGGCAAGGTGCTGATGGCGGCGGGACGGTCGATCGTGTCCAGGACCGGCGGTGCGTCCGGGCCGCTCTACGGGACGGCGCTGCGCCGCGCGGGCAAGGCGGTCGGCGACGCCGGCGACGTGGGCGCCGCCGGGCTCGGTGCCGCGCTCCGGGCCGCGCTGGACGGCGTGCAGGAGCTGGGCAAGGCCGCCGAGGGCGACAAGACGATGGTCGACGCGCTGGCACCCGCCGTCGCGGCCTACGAGGCGGCGCTCGCGGACGGCTCCGGCCTGGCGGACTGCGTGCGCGCCGCCGCGGACGCGGCCGCGAAGGGCGCGGACGACACCGTCCTCATGCAGGCGCGCAAGGGACGGGCCAGCTATCTCGGGCCGCGCAGCGTCGGGCACATGGACCCGGGCGCCGCGTCCACCGCGCTGGTGCTGCGCGGGCTCGCCGACGTGGCGGGGGAGGGCTGACATGGTCGGGATCGTGATCATCTCGCACAGCCGCACGCTCGCCGAGGGCGCCGCCGAGGTCGCCCGCACGATGGGGGTCGGCAAGGCCGTCGTCGAACCCGCCGGAGGCGACGCGGAGGGACGGCTCGGCACCAGCATCGACCTCGTCGAACAGGCCGTCGCGGCGGCGAACGACGGGGACGGCGTCGTGCTGCTCGCCGACATCGGCAGCTCCGTGCTCACCGCGAAGACGCTCATCGAGGACGCCGGCGACGACGTGCTGCTCGCGGACGCGCCGCTGGTCGAGGGGTCGGTCGCCGCCGCGTCCATGGCCGCGGCGGGCGCCGGCCTCGCCGCCGTCCACGCCGCCGCCGAATCCGCCCGCGACCACCGCAAGGCCGGCTGAGCCTCCGCCGAGCCAGGTTCGGGCCGGGTTCGGCCGGTCAGGACAGGTCGGGGCCTTCGAGGAGGATGCCGAGGGCGGACGTGACGCCCGCCGCCGGCTCGCCCCGCACCTCGTAGACGCGGGACTCCTCGCCGGGCTCGTCCACCGTGATCCGGTACGCGGGCAGGTCGGCGCCGATCTCGCCCGGCTCGCCGCGGGCCTGGGCGGCGGCGAGGGCGTCCACCGCGTCCCGGACGCGCCCGGCCGTCCCGGCGGGGAGCGTGGCGGTGTCGTACAGCGCGACGACCGTGCTCCGGCCGGTGAACCCGCCGGTGCTCTCGATCCGCACGCGCATGCCGTCCGCACCTCCCCGCCGGATCTCCGCCGCCCGCTACGCGCTGAAGGCCCGGCGCAGCCCGTCCAGCTCGTCGCGGAGGATGTCATCGTCCTCCAGCGAGCCGCCCCTGGCCAGCTTCTCGGCGTCGATGACCTCGTACTCGGGCATCTGCATCGTGCCGCAGCACCGCGACCTGTCCTGGTCGGCCCGCAGGCTCGCCGAGTGCTCGTCGTGCGGCTCGACCTCCGTGACGTCCTGCCCGTCCCCGGTGTAGCCGGCCTCGGTCATCGCCATCCGCCCGCTCATCAGGTCGCGCAGCGGCGTCACCGCCGTGGTGATCTCGCGGACCGCGAACCGGTTGCGGATGAACGTCCGGTAGATCGCCGGGGCGCCGCGGGTCGCCGAGACCTGCAGCATCTGGTTCGCCACGTCCACGTACCGGGCGCCGGTCGCCGGGGACGCCACGATCGCGTCGAACACCAGCTTGCAGAGCGCGGACGCCGTCTCGATCAGCACGATCGCCGGGTCCTTCGTGCGCCGCTGCCGGCTCAGCTCGAACGTGTACACGTCCGCGAGCACGTCGTAGATCGCGCCGGTGAACACCTGCGAGATCGCGTGGACCTCGTTGCCGACCTGGCTGAGCTTGAGATCGTTGTCGGCGTTGCGCAGCCCGGACGGCATGCCGAGCGCCTTGCCGAACTCCTCCGCCAGCTCCGACAGGAACGACTTGTCGTGCAGGTTCGCCTTGGTGAGCGCGACGAGCGCATCCGCCTGGTCCGGCTCCGCCAGCGCCAGGAAGATCGCGGTGATGTCGCCGAACGACTCGTGCAGGCCGCCCGTCTGCGGCGGATTGCCCGCCGACAGCCAGCCCGGCTTGAGCCCGTCCAGGATCGCGTGCCCCGTCTCGTGCGCGACGATGTCGTGGGACCGGCACGTGTGCAGGACGCTGCCCGGCGGCTGCCCCTGCGGTGTGAAGAACAGGAACTTGAGCGCCTTGCCCGTCCTCGTGTAGAACGCGTTCGCGCCCTCGCCCGCGTGGGGGAAGACGGTGATGCGCTCGGTGTCGCCGTCGACGTTCCACGCGAACGGGATCGGGTCGCCGCCGTTGTGCCGCTCGTACATCGCCATCGTCTGCCGGACGACGGCGAACGTGTGCGCGCAGTCGAACTGCGGGCTGCCGGCGGTGAACACGAAGTCGCCGTTGATGTTGCGGGCGACCGGGGTGACGTCCTGCAGCTCCGTCCGGACGCGTGCGTCCGCCGGGCCGTTCAGCACCACGGTCGGGATGAACGTCAGCCGGGCGCCGAGTTCGGTGACCGACGGGTCCTGCTTGTAGATGAGGAACCGGTGACCCGTGCGGATCGGCACCGGGATCGGAACCGGCCTCGGGGCGGGACGCGGAGTCGGCGGAGCCGCCTCCTGCACGGCCGTGGACGCCCGTCCCGGCCACTGCGCGGGTACCTCGACCTGGATGGTCTCGCTCTCCCGCTGGGCCTGGATGTCCTGCTGGTGGATCTTCATGTGAAGCCACCTCCCCTGACAGTGCGCGAGTCCCTGCCGACTCTGCGCTTCTGTGGATGGACATGCCGGTACGGGTCCTGCTGCTCCGCTGTACCGCCGAGTTCCCCCCCGTGCGGCCGGGCTCCCCGGCACGGCCGGGTTCTCCCGGGCGGCCGGGTCGGCGGACCCGGCCGGTAAGTGTCCACCCCGTTGTGCCACACGCTCCGCCGGTGGAGAGATCGAGTCAACCTGCGGAATCAAAAAGCATCGCCATCTGTCCACATGTCGCCATCGCGCTGTCCACATGTCGCCATCGCGGGGGTGCCGGAGCGGTTCGCCGGCTTGGCGGAGGCGCCGAAAACATCCGGCGGGCGCCGTAGACTCGCACATGATGTCGAAGACCGAAGCTCATCCCCTGCTCGATGGCCTCAACCCGCAGCAGCGCGCCGCCGTCGTGCACTCCGGCGGACCCCTGCTGATCGTCGCGGGGGCCGGTTCCGGCAAGACCCGGGTGCTCACCCACCGCGTCGCCCATCTGCTCGGCGAGCGGGACGCGCACCCCGGGCAGATCCTCGCGATCACCTTCACCAACAAGGCCGCCGCCGAGATGAAGGAGCGCGTCGACGCCCTGGTCGGGCCGCGTTCGCGGGCCATGTGGGTGATGACGTTCCACTCCGCGTGCGTCCGGATCCTGCGGCGCGAGGCCAAGCGGCTGGGCTTCCCGACGAGCTTCTCGATCTACGACCAGGCCGACGCGAACCGGCTGATGGCGCTCGTCTGCCGCGAACTGGACCTCGACCCCAAGCGGTATCCGCCGAAGTCGTTCAGCGCCCAGGTGTCCAACCTGAAGAACGAGCTGATCGACTACGAGACGTTCAAAGCGCGGGCGTCGACGCACATGGAGCAGACGCTCGCCGAGGCGTACGAGATGTACCAGGCCCGGCTGCAGCAGGCCGGCGCGATGGACTTCGACGACCTGATCATGATGACGGTCAATCTGCTGCAGGTGTTCCCGGAGGCCGCCGAGCACTACCGGCGGCGGTTCCGGCACGTCCTCGTGGACGAGTACCAGGACACGAACCACGCGCAGTACCAGTTGGTGCGCGAGCTGACCGCCCCGGTGGAGGGGGTCGGCGCGGCCGAACTGTGCGTGGTCGGTGACGCCGACCAGTCGATCTACGCGTTCCGGGGTGCGACGATCCGGAACATCCTGGAGTTCGAGCGCGACTATCCGGAGGCGACCACGATCCTGCTGGAGCAGAACTACCGCTCCACGCAGACGATCCTGTCGGCGGCCAACGCCGTCATCGAGCGCAACGCCGACCGGAAGCCGAAGAAGCTCTGGTGCGACCAGGGCGAAGGCCACAAGATCACCGGGTATGTGGCCGACAACGAGCATGACGAGGCCGCGTTCGTCGCCCACGAGGTCGACCGGCTCACCGACGAGGGGGACGCCCGCCCCGGTGACGTCGCCATCTTCTACCGGACCAACGCCCAGTCGCGTGTCTTCGAAGAAGTGTTCATCCGGGTCGGGCTGCCGTACAAGGTCGTCGGCGGGGTCCGGTTCTACGAGCGCAAGGAGATCCGGGACGCGCTCGCCTATCTGCGGGTGCTCGCCAATCCCGAGGACACCGTTTCGCTGCGGCGCATCCTGAACGTGCCGAAGCGGGGGATCGGTGACCGGGCCGAGGCGTGCGTGGAGGCGCATGCGTCCCGCGAGCGGATCTCGTTCTGGCAGGCGCTGCGGGTGCCCGAGGACGTGCCCGGCATGGCGACCCGCTCGATCAACGCCGTCCGCGAGTTCGTCGCGCTGCTGGACGAGCTGCGCGCCGCCGCCGAATCGCTCACCCCCGCCGGCCTGATCGCCGAGGTGCTGGAGGCCAGCGGCTACCTCGCCGAACTGGAGGCGTCCAAGGACCCGCAGGACGAGACCCGCGTCGAGAACCTCCGGGAACTGGAGGCGGTGGCGCGCGAGTTCGAGGAGCGGCTGGACGGCGAGTCCGCCGAGGGACGGCTGGCGGAATTCCTGGAACAGGTCGCCTTGGTCGCCGACGCCGACTCCATTCCCGGCGGCGCCAAGGGCGGTCCGGTTCCACCGGGCGAGCAGCCGGAAGAGACCGATCAGGGCGTTGTCACGCTGATGACGCTGCACACGGCAAAGGGCCTCGAATTTCCGGTCGTTTTCTTGACCGGCATGGAGGACGGCGTCTTCCCGCATCTGCGCGCCATGAGCAATCCCAAGGAACTCGAAGAGGAACGCCGCCTCGCCTATGTCGGCATTACCCGTGCCCGGCAGCGGCTCTATCTGTCACGTGCGGCGATGCGCAGTTCGTGGGGCGCGCCGCAGGTCAATCCGCCGTCCCGGTTCCTGGGCGAGGTGCCGGAATCCCTGATGGAATGGGAGCGTGAGGCGTCGTCCATGTCCACGCCGGCGATGTCGCGGATGGCGCAGCGGCCGGGGACCCGATCCTCGGGGAATCGGCCGGTTCCGTCCCTTTCTCCCGGCGACAAGGTGACCCACGACGCCTTCGGCCTCGGCACCGTCGTCTCCGTTTACGACCGGGGTGAAAAGGCCAGCGTCGACTTCGGTGGCGAGTACGGTGTGCGGACGCTGGTGCTGCGCTTCGCCACGATCGAAAAGCTCTGACGGAAGCCGTTTCGAGGGCCATTGTGCCCCCGCCTGCCGGTCGTCATGGCACCGGGATGCTCACGTTCCGAGGGAGGCCAGGAAGGCGTCCAGCATCGCGGTCTGGCGTTCGGGCGGCAACGCGCCGGGGTCGAACAGGGCGTGGACGACCAGGCCGTGGGCGAAGGCGGCCGAAGCGGCGACGATGTCGTCGATGTCGGATGCGGCGGGGAGTTCGCCGAGCGAGACCGCCGCCGCCACGTGCGGGCGGAGGCGGTTGCGCCAGTTCTCGTAGCGGTCCTTCTGGCGGGCGGAGAGGTCGGGGTCGGCCAGCGAGACGTCCCACGAGCTCACCCAGACGCGGTTCATGGCCGTGGCGGCGGGGGTGACGCACAGGACGTCCAGGA
>NZ_BCQQ01000162.1 GCF_001552155.1 Actinomadura formosensis NBRC 14204
CCGGCTCGTCCGGGAACTGTCGACCGACGCCCGCAAGCCGATGCCGCGGCTCTACATCTCCGAGACCCGGCAGCCCAACGCGTTCGCCACCGGCCGGAGCCCGCGCAACGCCGCCGTCTGCTGCACCCGCGGCATCCTGCGCATGCTGGACGAGCGGGAACTGCGCGCCGTCCTCGGCCACGAACTGTCCCACGTCCACAACCGCGACATCCTGATCTCGTCCGTCGCCGCCGCCATCGCCACCGTGATCACCTACCTGTCCCATCTGGCGATCTTCCTGCCGATCGGCCGGTCCGAGGACGACGACGGCCCCGGCGTCCTCGGCGCCCTGCTGATGCTCGTCCTCGGCCCCGTCGCCGCCGCCGTCGTGCAGATGGCGATCAGCCGCACCCGCGAGTACTCCGCCGACGCCGCCGGCGCCCGCCTCACCGGCGACCCGCTCGCCCTCGCCTCCGCCCTCCGCAAGATCGACGCCGGCACCCGGGCGATGCCGCTGCCCCAGGACCCCGAGCTCGCCACCACCAGCTCCCTGATGATCGCCAACCCGTTCGCCGGCGCCGGGATCGGAAAACTCTTCTCCACTCACCCGCCGACCGCCGACCGCATCGCCCGCCTGGAACGCATGGCCGGCCGCCGCTAGAGCGCCGTCAGCACCACCGGCCCATCGCCCGTGATCGCGATGGTGTGCTCGAAGTGCGCGGCCCGGCTCCCGTCCCTGGTCGCCACGGACCACCCATCGGCCAAAGTCACGGTCGCATCGCGCCCGCTCTCGGTCACGAGCGGCTCGATGGCGATGGTCAGCCCCTCCCTGAGCCGCATCCCGCGCCCTCGCCGGCCCGTGTTCGGCACCGGCGGATCTTCATGCATCTCCGTCCCGATGCCATGCCCGCCGGACCCGTCCGCGATCCCGTAGCCGGCGTTCCTGGCGGTCTCCTCGACGGCGGACGAGACGTCTCCCAACCGGTTCCCGGGAACGGCTTGGGCGATGGCCTGCTCAAGCGCGGCCCGTGTGGTCTCGACAAGCCGCGCACCCGCCTCATCGGATGTCCCGACCATGAATGAGACGGCCGCGTCCCCGCAGTACCCGCCGAGGCGGGCCCCGCAGTCAACGGTCACGAGATCGCCGTCCAGGAGGACCCTCCCGTCCGGGATGCCATGCACCACGACCTCATTGACGGACACGCAGATGTTCGCCGGATAGGGGTAGGGCGCCCAGGCCGGCTTGTAGTGCAGAAACGGCGACGTCGCATGATGCTCCTTGAGCGTCCGCGAAGCCACCGCCTCCAACTCCGTGAGCGGCACCCCAGGCTCGGCCGCCGCCCTGACGTCCCGCAGAATCCGGGCCACGACCCGCCCGGCCTCCCGCATGCGCTCCCACTCCCGTGGGCTTCGGTAGGTCACCATGCAGAAGATTATAATACCAGTATTACAATCACTCGTATGGTGCGCACCCCACTGACCGACGAACAGCGCGACCGAGGCAAGGCCCTGGGCCAGATCCTCCGCGCCGCCCGAGGCCCCCGCCCGGCCGCCGCCGTGGCCCACGAGGCCGGCATCTCCCTCGACACCCTCCGCAAGATCGAACGCGGTGCCATAGCCGTCCCCGCGTTCTTCACGGTCGCGTCCCTGGCCCGCGTCCTGGACCTGGACCTGACGACCCTCGCCACCACGCTCGCCGATTTCGAGCGAACCACCCCGGACGCCGCCGCGTCATAACACGCGAGAGCGCGCCGGCCCCTTCGGCGGGGGATGGGGCCGACGCGCTCCTCGAAAGATCACCGATAGTTGACGAACTGAAGCGCCACATCGAGGTCCTTGCCCTTGAGCAGCGCGATGACCTCCTGCAGGTCATCCTTCTTCTTCGCGCTGACCCGCAGCTCGTCCCCCTGGATCTGAGCCTTCACACCTCTCGGCCCCTCGTCCCGGATGATCTTCCCGATCTTCTTCGCGTCCTCCTGGGCGATGCCCTCCTTGAGCCCCACGCTCAGCTTGTGCACCTTCCCGGACGGCTTCGGCTCGCCCGCGTCGATCGCCTTCAGCGAAATCCCCCGCTTCACGAGCTTGTCCTTCAGCACGTCCAGCACCGCGTTCGCCCGCTCATCGGTGTTCGCCTGGATCTCGATCGACTCCCCCGACCACTTGATCCCCGCGTCCACGTTCCTGAAGTCGAACCGGTTCGCCACCTCCTTGGCTGCCTGGTTCACCGCGTTGTCGACCTCCTGCCGGTCGAGCTTGGACACAATGTCGAACGAGGAATCGGCCACGACCCACACATCCCCTCAGCAGCAACTTCCGATCAAGAAAGCGTATCGACTCCCCACGCCCCGGACGCCCCGCCTCGATGTCACACCCACGCCCGCGGTCCGCTATTCTTTCCAGTGCCGTCGCGAGAGCGACACCACGGCGGGTTGCCCGAGTGGCCAATGGGAGCGGACTGTAAATCCGTCGGCTTAGCCTACCCAGGTTCGAATCCTGGACCCGCCACACCAGCAGAAACAGCCCCTGACCAGGCAAGACCCGGTCGGGGGCTGTTCTCGTTGTGTCCGGCTGTCTCTGATCGTTAACGGCCTTCTACGGGTGACTGTGCCGAATACGTGCCGAAGTTCTACGGGCTCTTTGGCCTGGTCGCCTCACTGATTCGGCGCTTAGCGTCCTCCTCCTGACCGGCCACGCACTTGGCGTAGACGCGCAGCAGGACGGCGACGCTGTGCCCCGCCCACTCGGCGACCTGAGCCGGAGGCACGCCCGCCCCGAGCCACGTCGACACGGCCGCATGCCGGAGGTCGTACGGCGTCTTGGCCAGCGGTGAGGCCGCTTCCCGCTCGCTCAGCGCGGTTTCCCTGGCTTTGTGCCAGGCCCCGAGGTACGTCCGGTCAGTCATGATCCCGCCGCGCGGCCCGACGAACAGCCGGCCCCCGGCCGGGATGTTGAACTCCTTGATGTGGTGGCGCAGCAGCGTGACGAGTTCCGGGTGAATCGGCACGGGCCGGGTCTCGCCGGGCGCCCGATGCTTGAGAGGCTGCCTGTCCCGCGGCTTGCCGCTGTCCGTCCACCGGGAGCCGCTACGCGGTTCGGCATGGGTCAGCCGCATCTCACCCCAGCCGTCATCGGGCAGGCTCACGAGGGCATCGCGCCGCAGGTCCACCGCTTCCTCTGGCCGCAGCGCGGCGTAGTACATGACGGCGAAGAACGCCACCATGCGCTCACCGCGCTTGCCCTGGCACCGGACGGCGTTGAGCAGCCGCCGCGCCTGGTCGGGATTGGCGACCACCCGAAGGTCAAGCGTCTGCGCCACGCGTGGCCGGGTCCACTTGACCAGGGTCAGCGGGTTGACCGGCAAAACGCGCCGCTCACAGGCGTACTCCATGGCGTTGTTGAAGGTCGCCCGCTTGCGCGTCGCCGTACTGCCCGCTGCCGGAGTGCCGTCCTGCCGACGGCTCAGCCGGTCGAGGACTTGCCGCGCGAGCTGTGGCCCCTGCCGGTCGGGGGCGAAGTCGCGCATGTCGACCGTGTTCCGCTCCAGCCACCGGACGGCCGAGGCCAGGTGTTCCGGCGGTTCGGTCTCGCCGTTCTGCAAGCGCCCGCTGTACGCCCAGGCCCGCAGCGCCTCACGCAGCAGACTGCCCGCCGGAGCGCCCTTGCCCGTGGTCAACAGAGCCTCTGTCGCGTCCGTGAGCGCCTCAGCGATGCCCCGCCGGTGGTTGGGGGAGGCGTACGGCCACTTGGCCGCGCAGTAGTCGAGGGAGAACGCGAACCAGGTGATTGCGTTCTCCTCCCGCTCCCAGGAGAGCGGACGGCCGGTCTTCAGGGCGAACGCCTCCCCCTTACGGGCCGCCGTGAGGAGGGACGAGCGGAAGCTATCGGCCTGTGCCGCGTTGCGGAACGGCTCTTTCCAGGTCTTCCGAGCGACCTTCCACCGCACGGTGTAGGTCGTGACCTTCTTTCCCTTGTAGACCTCGGTCTTGTAGACGCGGACGTCGTACGTGATGTCATCCATCAGGCAGCGTCCTCGCAGGCCGAGAGCCACCGGTCGAGGTCCCGCCGGCGAATGCGGAGACTGCCGTTCGGCAGGACGATGCAGAGGGGCGCGCGTCCCTTCTGGCGCCAGTCATAGAAGGTCGACCGGGAGATCTGGAGTTCAGCGCATACCTCGGGAACGGTGAGCGTGTCACGGGTGGTGGGTGTGGCCACGTGATGCCTCTCCATGGGTTGTCAGGAGCCGGACGGACTGAGTTGGGGGAGCGGTTTGCCGGTGAGGGCAGCGGTCAATAGCGCTTCACCGGGCGTCATCCCTTGGCCGAGGTAGCGCCAGTGGGAGATGACGAGGACCTGGTCGTCGTCGAAGAGGGGGAGGCGGCCGGTGGTGATGTCGTCGTGTGCGCGGCGGTTGTGGTCGATGCGGGCGGCGCGAAGACGGCCGAGGGTGGTGGAGTAGCGGCGGGATTTGGTGGAGAAGTGGCCGCGGAAGCCGAACATGTGAGCCCATTCGGTCAGCCGCAGCCCGGCGTATTCCTCGATCGCGCCCAGTCGCAGGCACGCGGTGATGAGGCGCCGGGCGTGGCCGCTCACGGGGAGGTCGGCCGGGTCGTCGGTGGGGCGTATGCGCCGGTCGAGGGTGCCGACGCATTCGGCGGCTTTGGTGGCGTATTTGGCGATGTAGCCCGCCACCGCCGTATCGGTCAGTTCCCCGGAGGCGGTGATGGGCCGGACGTCGACCTGTGAGCCCCACACGTGTTCTTTGGCCGGGACGTCTCCGGCGACGGGGGTTGAGACGGTGACGGCGCCCGCCGCATGGTGCACCGCCGCCGTCAGCAGGTCGAGGGACGCCCAGCCGGGCGGGGCGTTGTCGGGGCCGCCGGGTCCGTCCAGGCGTATGACGGCGTGGAAGTGGACCAGGCCGCGCCGCTGGTACTCGGCGACCTTGGCGAACGACACCGTGAGCACCTCGCGCAACTCGGCGACCCGCAGGCCCGCCGAGCGGGCGAGGTACCGGCGGAAGGCCAGGGTGAAGCGGCGCCACAGTTCGGGGGCGTGGGCGTTCCACAGCACGGCGCCGGTGTAGTCGAAGCAGTCGGGGCAGATCGGTTGCCCGAGCCGGGGGTCGTCGGCCGAGTGGCGGACGGTGCAGGAGATCGGCCGCCCGTGCTGGCAGGTCCCGCCGTCGCGCCGGGGACGGCAGGCCACTACGGCGCCGGTCTTTCCGGTGCGGCGGGTGTGGACCGGGCCGAAGGAGGGCGCGGTGAGGGTGACGAACGCCGCCGGATGCGAGGTGACCGATGCCGGGACGCCTTTGCCGCCGACCAGTCCGGCGCGGATGAGTTGGTAGGTGTCGGCGCGGTAGGTCTCGGCGCAGGACGGGCAGCGGGAGGCCCGCCGGGTTTTGCAGGCCACCCGCAGTACCCCGCCCGGCTCACGGGCGGTGGAGTAGTGGCGCAGGATCTCACCGGTCAGCGGGTCCAGGTGGGTGATGCGGCCGCGCAGGTGGACCGGTTGGGCACAGCCCCCGGTGGAGTGCGCGCGGCGTGCCCAGGCGCGGAAGTCGGCCCGGTTGAACCGTTCGGCCATGTCGCGGGCGGCTACTCCGGTGATGACAGGTGCCGGGTCGGGCATGATGGGGCGGGTCTCCTCATCCGTGTCAGGCGGGTGGTGGGGATGGCCCGGCGTGGCCGCGGGTGCTTGCCGGCGACAGCGGCCACGCCGGGGACTAGAAGGCGGCGGTGAACCGCGCGAGGGCATCGGCGACGAGCGCCAGGCCGCCGAGCAGGGCGCGGACGGCGTGTGCGGCGTTCTCGGGTTGGCGGATCAGGAACAGGCCCAGGACGAGCCAGAAGCAGGCGAAGGCGCAGCGGCGCAGGAACATCGCGGGTGTCTCTCGTGTCAGGTGTGGCCGTGGCCGTTGCAGTCGGGGCAGGTGGACCCGTCGGAGGCGATGCCGCCCCCGCCGCACGTCCCGCACACCCACCCGACGACGAGCGGGAGGAGCGTTCGCGGGTGACGGGTACGGGTGCGCATCAGGCCGCCCGCCCGGAGTCCGCGCTGCCCTGGTCGCTGCCCTGGTCGTCGTCCTGGTCGGTGTGGTTGAGGCGGATGTTGTCGCGGTAGCTGATGTGGGCGTAGTGCTCTTCCATCTGCCGTGCGGGGATGTGGACGATCCGGTAGGCGATGCGCCCGAAGGTCTTGGAGGCGATGTAGTGGCCGCCGCGCGGGCGGTCGTCGGTGACCTCGGCACCCAGGAGCGCGGCGACCTGGTCGACCTCTGCGGCGGCCGCGGCGTCGTCCCCGACGCGGGTGTGAACGCTGTAGTCCGCGCCGTACTCCTTGACCGGCACAGCCGGGTTGTCCTCCAGGAAGTTGGCCAGCGCGCGCAGGCCGGCGATGGTCTGGTGCCGGGCGAACAGGTCACCGGGCACGATCGGGGAGGTCTGGCCGGTCGGGTCGGTGGGGTTGATGTGAGCGGTCATTTGGGGGTTCCTCCAGAGGGTCAGGAGAGGGATGCGGTTTCGGTGCGGAGTTGGCGGAGCAGGTCACTCGCGAGCTGGTTGGAGACCCCAAGCCGGGCGCGCAGCGCGTCACGGGTGATCGGCTTCCCGTGCTCGGTCTGGTGTTCGGCCGCGATGCGGCGTGCGAAGTCGACCAGCGGCCCCGCCGGAGCCGACAAGTCCGACGAGCCCGACGGGGACGGGGGAGACGAGGCGGACGGCGTCGAGGCGGAGCGACCGGCGGGGATGGGGATGGAGGTCTGGCCGTCCTGCTCGTCCTCGCCCGGCTTCTGGTCGTCCTGGCTGTTCTGGACGGGCGCGGCAGCGACGGGAGTGGTGGGGCGCTCCCAGACCACCCACGGGGACGAGGGCGAGGGCGAGGCGGCCGACGAACCGGACGGGGACGAGGACGGGGACGGGTGGCCGGAGGAGTCCGGGACCGGCGGCACGTCGGCGGCCGGACGGGGCGAGGGGTGAACCGCCGGGCGGGGGTCGACCTTTCGGCGCTCCAGCATGGAGACGGCGACCAGGAACGCGCCCGCCGGGGTGCCCGCGGTGATCCAGCCCCACACCGACGGGTCGGCCTGTGCCAGGTTCGCGGCCAGTGACAGCAGGACGCCGCCGACCAGGACGACGGTCGGCCAGGACAGGCGCCCGGTCGCCCGTCCGGTGCGTTTGTCGCGCTGGCGTTCCCCGGCCGCCATGACGCATGTCAGGTCGATGCACACCGCGATGGCCCAGGCCATCCACCCGGTTTGGCCGTGTTGGGTGGCGGTGTCGCGGATGTGGGTGAACGAGCCCGCCGCCGCGATCGCGGCCAGCACCACCACCGGCCCCGAGTCGGCGACCGCGCCGAGGACGCGCCGGGTCATGCCGCCCGCCGGATGTCGACGAGCGCCAGGAGCGCGGCCAGCTCCGGGTCACAGCGGTGCGCGTCGGCCCAGTCGTCGACCTCGCCGCAGGAGGACGAGGTGAAGGAGTCGGCGCAGCGCTGGCAGCGGGCGAGGTGCAGGGAGCGGAACTCGTCCCACTCGACGCCGACCGGCCACACGTCCCAGGACGACACCACCGACGACCGGGACGGGGACGACGACGAGGACGGGGACGAGGGGGACGGGACGACGACGAACCGGGGACGAGGACGGGGACGAAGGACGCGGATGCGGGCGACCATCGGACAGCCTCCAAGGAGCGGTTTCGGGCATGGGTCGGGTAGGGACGTGGCGCGGTCAGGGCTCACGCCAAGCCGGGAGAGAGAGGGAGGGAGCCGGGCCGGTTAGGCGGCCGGGTCGACGGCCGGGACCGAGCCGACGAGGGTGCCCCAGTCCGGGGTCAGGTGCGCGAACTCCCGCGCCGCGTGTTCGGCCTCATGTTCGGGGACGTAGACCGAGCGGGCGCGGTGCCAGGTGCCGTCTTGGCCGGCGACGATGCACACGCCGGGTGTCTCGGCGGGGATGGCGCGGGCGGCGTCCAGGGCGGCCGGGTCGAGGTCGCCGAGGGTCATGGTGGCGGTTTCGGGGTCGTTGACCCGGTGGCACACCCGGCCGGAGAGCTGGGCGCGCAGTGCGGTGACGCCGGGGCCGAGGTCGGAGCCGATGCGCTGCCCGCACACCACCAGGTGGACCGCGAACGCCCGACCGAGCTGCGCCACCCGCAGCAGGGAGGTAGCCGTCCGCGACACCTCGTCCTTCTCCGATTTGTCGGCCATCAGGAACAGTTCGGCGACCTCGTCCACCAGGACCACGATCGGGACCGGCCGCAGGTGTTCGGGCAACGTCCAGACGTTGCGGGCACCGTGCGCACGGCACAACGCCATGCGGTTCTCGACCTCGCCCACCAGATCGGACAGCAGGTCGACGGACTCTTTGCGGGTGGTGGCCAGCGCCGACAGGCGCGGCGCATACGGGGTGAACTCCACCCCGCCCTTGAGGTCGAACCCGACCAGGGCGACCGGCTGAGGAGCCAGGCCCTTGATGAGGGCGTTGGCAAGGTTGGACTTGCCCGACTGCGTGGCCCCGGCGTTGAGCCAATGCGGCACCGTGCGGAAGTCCATCAGCCAGTCACGGCCGTTCTCCAGCTTGCCGGGACGCACGGTCAGAAGTTCGCCGGTCTCCGGGGTGGTGACCACGTCCACCAGCGGGTCACGCATCGTCGCCCACAGCGTGACGAAGCCGGGCCGCACGTCGACCACGCGCACGGCGTGGACGCGCCAGGCGTGCGCGATCCCCTCCGCCGCCCGCTCGTAGTCCGCCGGGACTTGCCCGTCGTGCAGCCGCAGCCGCATGCGCCAGCCGAGCCGGGTCGGGTGCAGGACGCCGAGGCGGGGAGCGCGTTCGACATCGACCCGCCGCACCCGCCGCTTGTGCTCGACCACCGTCGCAGCGGACCGGGATGCCGACCCCACGACCGGAAGGGCGTCGAGGGTGAGCCGGAACCGCCGCCGGTTGCGGGTGAGCTTGCAGCCCGAGGCGACGTGATGCCACGTCAGGTACACCAGCACCGCCCGGAGCGGGAAGCCGACGCCGTACCAGAACGAGGCCGGGTGGAACCGGCGCCAGGCCCAGAGTCCGGCCGCCGCAGCGGCCAGGACCCCGAGCACCATCAGCATGTCGTTCATGACCGGGCCGCCGTTCAGGCCACGCCCGCCGCAGCGGACACCGGAGCCGACGAGGAGACCGGGCCGGGCGCGGGAACGGGCGCGGGGACGATCCGCCGGGCGTGGTAGGAGATCCCCCACCGCATCACGCCGTTGATCTCCTTCTCCCACATGTAGCCGACCAGCCCGACCGGGGACACCACCTCCCCGACCGTCACCTCCGGCGCGCCCCCCACCGCGACCTTGAGCAGGTCCACCCGCCCCGACGCGTCGGCCGCCGACAGGCCCACCGTGAACACGGTCTCGCCGTTGCGGTTCACCTTGACCTCGCCGGTGTCCTGGTCGACCAGCTTGGGACGCGGCGCGGACACGCACACGAACGTCAGCGCCGACAGGTCCACCGGAATCGGGATGTTGCGCATGAACCCTCCTGTTGTCGACCCCCCTAGACACTCAAAGTCCGGCCGCTCTATGACAGGACTGTCTAGAGGGGTACACAGTGAAGGTAAGCGATGAATCCACAACTGTCTAGGGGGGTCTACAGATTCTTTGAGAGTCAGTCCCGGACGGCCCAGTAGACGGCGCTGGCATCGTCGGACGTCTTGCCGCGCGGCCAGCGAACGCCGCCGGGGTCTGATGCTTCGGCCTCACGAGTCCGGGCGATCAGTTCCCCCGGTCCGTTCTTGCGGAGGACGGCGAGCAGGTCAGGCCAAGTCATCAGGTCGAAGCGGTCGGCCAGCCGACTAGCACCATCGCTCAGCAGCGCGACCGCGTCCAGTTCACCGAGGGGCGTCGACCCCATTAGCGCCTCATGCGCCGCTTCCGGTTTCGTGCTCGCCACCCAGAACCCGCCCGGCTGATTGCGGTACACGGCAAGCCGCTCGACTCGACTCCGCAGCCGTCCCGCGTGTTCCTCACCGCCCACCGAGGGCAGCGCGCCTGGTTCGTTCAGGTGCGCGATCACCCCGGCGAGCCGGTCATCAGTGACGACCGTTGGCACCTGGCCGACCCGGTCGAGGACGAGCACGGCATCGGCGAGCACCAGGTGCTCGACCCGCCCCCCATTCACCCGAGCAAGAGCCACCGTCGCCGAAGGCGAACCCGGATGGCCCAGGTCACACGCCCCGGCATGCAACGCGTTGACTCGCTCGATGCTCACCGCAAGCGCCTCGTCCAGGCCCACGCCGACGTCGGAGGCAGCGGCCAGCAGCAGCCCGCCCAGAGTGCGCGCGTACCAGGCCACCGAATGCACGCACCCCGATTCCACCCCAGGCGGAGACCCTGCCCCGTCCAGCACCAGGAAGAGCCCCGGCGCGGCCGCCGCGAAATCCTCGTTGTCCCCGCCTGGACGTCCCGGTTCGCCGGCGATCAGCACGCGCATACGTTCCTCGTCAGGTCGACGCCTCGTCATGCCGGTAGATCGGGGTCAGCAACTCCGTCCGCACCGGCTCATGAGTGTCCGGGGCATACTCGGTGCCGACCACGACCGAGAACCGGTCCGTGCCGACCTGCCCCCACAGACTGCCGATATCCGTGGTCAGCAGGTGAATCACGCCCAACGAGCCCTCAGGATGGACACCCGCGATGGCAAGGAAGCTTCCCTTGCCGTCCGGCCGGGGCAACCGTCCCAGGTATCCGACGTCATAGGGACGAGGAGGGTCGTCCTCCTGCCCCGAGCGATGCTCGACCCCGGTCCGGGTGTCGCGCAGCAGCCATCCGGCCTCGTCCCGCTCCCACTCGATGACGGGATCCTTGCCGTACGCGTCCCCCATCGCAGGCGACATCCGAGGCCCGCAGATCACCAGCAGGCCGGGCCGGTTGAGATCGATCGTCCCATCGACCCCGACGTGATCGGACCGGATGGCCAGATCGAAGGTCCGGGCCAGCTCTTCCAGCCGCTGCCCGGTCTTCAGGTCGTCCAGCGCGACATACGTCCGATTGCTTGCCGGGTCAGGGCGAAGCGGAGTCACCACGGTCACCTCACCCGACCCGAGGAAGGCCCCCTCCGGTGCCGGCCCCGTGTGCCGGATCTGGTGGATACGCCCGCGGCTCAACCCCGCCGCCTGCGCGATCTGCGCATACGACATGCCCTGAGCGTGCAGATCCTGAATCAGCCGCCGCCGGAGCCGCGCCAGTTCGGTCACTTCCTGCTGAGCCTCAGCCAGGCGTTCGGTCGCAGCCCGCAGCAGCTCATACGGGTCATCGATCTGCGCGATGCGCTCCAACTCGCCTGGCATGACACCCCCTCCGGGCACTACCAGGGAGTCTAGGACCCTAGACATTGGGTCGGGAAGCTCATTGCCCGTTGAGGAGCTGACAGCACGCAGACGCCGCCGACGGCGCGGCATCGGGGGACCGCTCACACCGAGGAGCCGACGACGTCCGCCCAGACTCGCCGCCCGACCCGTACCGGTTCGCTGCCCCACGCCTTGGAAACGGATTCCACGATGAACAGCCCACGCCCCGACACCGCGGTCGGGCCGTCCGGGTCGTCCTTCACAACCGGGTAGGTCAGCGCCCCCATGTCGACAACGGCCACCCGTACGTGCCCGTTCTCAACGTCCAACTCCAGGACGAAGGACCCGCCGTCCTCCCCGCTCGCCGTGTGTTCCACGGCGTTCGTGCACAACTCGCTCACAACCAGTTCGACCAGACCGGCGACCTCGTCGGGGACACGGCCGCCGACGAAGGCCCGCCCGAAGGCCCTGGCATCCCTGATCGATTCGGGTCGACCCGCGAACAGCCGAGACCAGCGCGTCACATCGATCACCACCCGCGCGTCTAGGGGGCTAAACACCCCAAGGAACACGCAGCGTATGACAGATCTAGAGGGCTATTCAATACGTTCAGTGAATAGAACCTAGAACCTTACGCAGATCACGGGCCGCCCGCTCCACCAACCCACGAGCCTCGTCCCCGAACACCGCCGCCCGCTCGAACCTCTCGAAAGTCTCGACGTACGCCCGGACCTCGTCGGCATCGGTCAAGGTCAGCTCACGCGTGAACGTCTCCACCGACACGGCCGCATCGTCGTACACCGTGAACCCATGCAACGGCACCCGCGGCATCCCCGCCCTAGGCACGACCCCCAGCCGGACGTTCGCCCACCCCGATACCTCCACCAGCCGCGCCAACTGCCCCTCCATGCACGCACCCGACCCCGGCCACGTCCGCAAGACAGCCTCAGCCACCACGAACACGAACCGCCGCCCCTCGTCCTCCAGCACCGAGACCTCATCGACCGTCACCCCGGTCGCCGTCGCATACTCCGCCGTCCACAACAACCGAGGCACCACCCCAGCCTCAAACCCCCGCACCACCCGAGCCCCCCGCGCCAACTCCACCCCCGAACCCGCACGGAACGACACCCCCGCATCAACCCGACGAACCGTCTCCGCATACGCCTCCCGCACCAGCCCCACCAGCCGCTCAACCTGCGCCGGCTCCACATCAAGAACCCCGAACAGCCGAACCACCACCGAAGGATCAGAGACCCGCCGCCCCATCTCCACCCGAGACACCGTCGGCTGAGGAACCCCAGCCCGAGCAGCCAACCCAACCCCGGACAGTCCGGCCGCAGTCCGCAGCCGCCGCAACTCCCGCCCAATCTCCACCAGCCGCTCAGCACTCATAGTCGAGCGTTCTACCACCCCCGAAGCCCACCCACGACCCGGACGAGGAAAGCAGCCACACCAACACGAAACCGCAGGTCAACACACCCCGCCCCCGACAGGATGAGGATTTTCCCTACGTCTTCAAGGGCGCCGCTACGCGTCGCCAGCGGCGCGGCGCACCGGGCGTGCGGCCTCTCCGGGCCGGTCCCGGCGCGCCACGCCGCCTACCACTCTCAGCTTTCCCCAGGGACGTCAAGGAGG
>NZ_BCQQ01000163.1 GCF_001552155.1 Actinomadura formosensis NBRC 14204
CAGGGGCGCGGCGCCGAGGCGGGCGGCGATCCCGGCGCCGCGGTCGAGACGGGCGGCGGCGGACGCGCGGTCTCCGGCCGCCAGGTCGGCGCAGGCCGCGTCGAAGAGCGCCCCCGCGAGCGGGTACGGCCGGTCCAGTTCCTCCCAGGTTCGGATCACGGTGTCCCAGGCGGCGGGGCCGCCGGTCAGGGCGGTCACGGCGGCCTTGTGCGCCGCCGCCACGGGCGTCGCGGCGGGCAGCCGCGCCGCGAGCTCCGCGATCTCGGGGAGGCGCGGGCCGCCGGCGTGGGCGGCGGTCTCCAGCAGCGGCCACAGATGGCAGGGCTGGACGGTCAGGCGGGGATGGCGCAGGACGGCGTCCACGGCGGCGCGGGCCGCCGGGCGGTCCTCCTCCGCCAGCCGCCACTCGATGATCATCTGGGCGAGCGGCAGCGCGGTCTGCGGGAACCCGCCGTCGAGGGGGACGGTGAGCGCCTCCGGATCGGGCCGCGGGCCGGTGCCCCGGGCCGCCAGCAGGGCGATCCGCCAGATCATCAGCTGGAGGCGGAAGGCGGGCCCGTGGTGGCGGTCGAGCCGCCGCGCGAGTGTCCCGGCGGCCTCGTCCCAGCGGCCGAGCAGGTACAGCGCCTCGACCTGGTTGACGGCCGGCGCGAGTCCCGCGCTGTGCGTGAGCCCGGCGTTCTCCGCGATGGTGAGCGCCTCGGCGGCGAGGGACAGCGCCTCGGCGGCGCGGCCCGTGTTCAGCGCGCAGTGGGCCAGCTGGTTGACCGTCCGGGCGAGGTCCCACGGGGGGAGGCCGTCGTGCCTGAGCCGCCGCAGCGCCGTCAGGTCGCCGTCACCGTCCGATGCCGCCGCGGCCGCCACGATCGACTCCAGGGTTCCGGTCGGCAGGCCGAGGGCGCGGGCCAGGCCGAGCCCCTCCCGGGCGCGCCGTTCCCCCTCGTCCATCTCGCCGTAGACCAGCAGCCGGGAGCTCATCACGGCGAGCACCCGGACGCGGGCCGGGGTGGGCGCGGCGGCGAGCCGCTCGGCCTCCCGGAGGTCGTCCAGTTCGTCATCCCGGCCCTGGAACCCGCGCAACGACGCGCGGAGGATCAGCAGCAGGGCCGCCCGGCCGGGGTCGCGGCCGCGGTCCGTCTCGTCCAGGGCCCGCTGGACGAGGGGCAGCCCGTGCCGTGGGTCGCCGGCCGCCTCGGCGGCCTCCGCGGCGGCCTGCAGGACCCGGGGCCGGGACAGGCCGGTCAGGGATGCGGCGTCCGGTACCCGGTCCCACAGGTCCAGGACGCGTTCCAGCATGGTCAGCGTCTCGGCGTAGGCGGTGGCCGTGCGCCGTTCCCAGGCGGCCCGCCACGCGGCGGCCAGCGCGTGGGCATGGTCGCCGCAGCCCCGCCAGTGAACGGCCAGTGCGCTCGCCGGCGCGTCGCTGAGGTCCGGGGCGCGTTCGATCGTCTCGGCGTACCGGCGGTGAAGGGCGGCGCGTTCGCCCGGCAGGAGGTCCTCGTGGACGGCCTCGCGGATGAGCGCGTGCCGGAACGCGTATCCGTCGCCGTCCGCGACCAGCAGGCCGTGGTCGGCGGCCGGGCGCAGCGCCTCGCTCAGCCCGGGATCGGGCAGGCCGGTCACCGCCGCCAGCAGGCCGTGCCCCACCCGGTCGCCGGAGGCGCTCGCGGCGCGCAGGGCCGCGCGGGTCCGCTCGGGGAGCCGGTGGACGCGGGCGAGCAGCAGATCGCGCAGGGACCCGGGAACCGTCTCGCCGGGGCCGGTGACCAGCGCCTCCACGAACAGCGGATTGCCGGCGGCTCGCGCGTGGGCGTCCCGCACCAGGTCCGGGTCGGCGTGGCCGAGGATGCCGCGCACCTGGTCGCCGACCTCGGCCGGGGTGAGGGGCGGCAGGTCCAGCCGGGTCACGTGGGGGAGGCGGGCCAGCTCCGCGAACAGCGGCCGGGTGCCGGGCTCCTCGGGACGGAAGGTGACCACCGGCAGCACGGGACCGCGCGGTGGGTTGCGGAACAGGAAGGACAGCAGGTCGCGCGTGGAACGGTCGGCCCAGTGCGCGTCCTCCACCACCACGGTGACCGGCTCGCGTCCGGCGAGCCGTTCGAGCAGCGTCAGGACGTGCTCGAACAGCCGCAGCCGCCCGGTGCCGTCGTCGGGCGGCGGCGCGGCGGCGGTCAGCGCGGGCATCAGGCGGGCCAGTTCCGGCAGGGCCGCCGCCGGCATCAGCGAGGTGACCGTGTCCCGGCCGGCCTGGCGGAGGACGGCGCTGAACGGCGCGTACGGGAGGCCGGCGGCGCCGAGGTCGAGACAGCAGCCGGTCAGCGCGCGCAGGTCGCGCGTGAACTCGGTGACCAGGCGGGTCTTGCCGCCGCCCGCCTCACCCCCGACCAGGACGGCGGCGGCCTCACCCGCGGACGCCCGCGCGCGGGCGGCGCGTAACCCGGCCAGTTCGGCGGCGCGCCCGGCGAACACGGGGCTGACGTTTCCCACCCGATCAAGGATGCCGGTTCTTATCGCTACTTGTGTTGCGATAAGAGGTCGGATAGTCTCGATGCCGTCACATTGCCGCCCGGCAGGGGAGTCCATTGAGGATCTGAGGTCCGACACCGCGCGTACGGCCGTCCTCGGCCCGCGCACGTGACCTCAGAGCGGACCCTCGTCCCGCCGGGCTTTCTCATGCCCGTCGGCGCGTCGCGCGACCCGCGGTGTCTCCATGCAGCCCGAACCGCTCGAAACCCATGGAGGCCACCCGTATGTCTTTCGCCATCGTGTGCTCGGACCTGTCATTCGCCTGGGCGGACGGCACCGTCGTCCTGGACGGGCTGGACGCCGCGTTCGGCACCGGCCGAACCGGCCTGATCGGCGTCAACGGCTCCGGCAAATCCACCCTGCTGAAGATCATCGCCGGGGAGCTGCGGCCCGCGTCGGGAACCGTCAGCGTCGACGGGGAGATCGGCCACCTGCCCCAGAACCTCGTCCTCGCCGGCGCCCCCACCGTCGCGGACCTGCTCGGCATCGGCGAGACCCGCGCCGCGTTGCACGCCATCGAGCGCGGCGAGGCCACCGAGGAGAACTTCACCGCCGTCGGGGACGGCTGGGACGTCGAGGAACGCGCCCGCGCCGAACTCGACCGGCTCGGCCTCGGCCACCTCGACCTGGACCGGACCGTCCCGACACTGTCGGGCGGCGAGGCCGTGATGGTCGGGCTCGCGGCGCAGTTCCTCGCGCGTCCGGGCGTCCTGCTCCTGGACGAGCCCACCAACAACCTCGACCTGGACGCCCGGCGCCGCCTGTACGACGCGGTCGCGTCCTGGACGGGCGTGCTCGTCGTCGTCAGCCACGACCGCGAGCTGCTCGACCGCGTGGATGAGATCGCCGACCTGCGCGACGGTGCGATCCGGACGTTCGGCGGCAACCTGTCCGCCTATGAGGACCTGCTCGCCGTCGAGAGGGAGGCGGCGGAAAGGGCGGTCCGGGTCGCCGAGACCGACCTGCGCCGCCAGAAACGCGAGCTGGAGGAGGCCCACGTCAAACTCGCCCGGCGCAAGCGCTACGGCGACAAGATGTTCGAGAACAAGCGCGAACCGAAGATCATCATGCAGGAGCGCAAGCGGCAGGCGCAGGTCGCGGCCGGCAAGCACCGCCTCATGCACGAGGAGCGGCTCGCCGATGCCCGCGGCCGGCTCACCGAGGCGGAGGAGGCGGTCCGCGAGGACACCGCGATCCGGATCAAGCTGCCCGCCACCCGCGTCCCGGCCGGCCGCACGGTCGTGACCGTGACCGGCCTGACCGCGCCCGAACCGGAGACCGGCACGCTCACCGAACTGATCGTCCGGGGGCCGGAGCGGCTCGCGCTGGTCGGCCCGAACGGCTCGGGCAAGACGACGTTCCTGCGGATGCTCACCGGTGAACGCGTCCCGGAGGGGACGGAGGTCACCATGGGGGTCGACGCGGTCCGCTACCTGCCGCAGCGGCTCGACGTCCTCGACGAGGACGCCAGCGTCCTCGACAACGTCCGGGCGCAGGCGCCGACGACCCCGGTCAACGACATCAGGGCCGGGCTCGCCCGGTTCCTGTTCCGGGGGGCGCGGGCCGGGCAGCGCGCCGGGACGCTGTCGGGCGGTGAGCGGTTCCGCGCGGTGCTGGCGTCGCTGCTGCTCGCCGAGCCCGCCCCGAAGCTGCTGCTCCTGGACGAGCCGACGAACAACCTCGACATGGCCGGCGCCGCGCAGCTCGCGCAGGCCCTCGCCGCCTACGAGGGCGCGCTGATCGTGGTCAGCCACGACCCGCCGTTCCTGCGCACGCTCGGCATCACCCGCTGGCTCCGCATGGACCGCGCTTCCGGCCTGAGCGAAACAGAGCCGATGTAATGGCAAAAATCAGGTGAACTTGCCCTATGACCGCTGTTACCGTTGCGTTCGCATTCGAGGGGGAGTGAACGGGATGCCGACGAAGCTCAATCAGATCATCGCGGTCGAGAAGGGCGTGAAGAGCAAGGCCGTCCAGGATCTGACCGCGGCGCAGCGGTCCGTGCAGAAGGCTCCGCTGCTGTCCGGCATCTCGCGGACCTACCAGCCGAAGGACGAGGACGGCGAGCAGCTGCCGGCGGAGTCGACCCGCGTCCAGGTCACGGTGGACTCCGTGCTGCGGGACGTGACGCGCTCCTTCACCCGGCTGCTCGACGTGACCGCCACCAAGGACTGGGCGAACTGCGTCGCCCGCGCCGATGTGACCGTGGACGGGACCACGCTGGTGCGCGACGTGCCGGTCACCTACCTGCTGTTCCTGGAGAAGCAGCTCTACGAACTGCACGCCTTCGTCCGGAAGCTGCCGATCCTGGACGCGGCCGAGACGTGGACGCTCGACCCGTCCACCGACGGGTGGCGGACGGAGCCGGTCCGCACGGTGAAGACCAAGAAGGTCCCGCGCAACCACGTCAAGGCGGAGGCGACCGAGAAGCACCCCGCCCAGGTCGAGGTCTACTACGAGGACGTCGCCGTGGGCCACTGGACGACGGTGAAGTTCTCCGGGGCGCTGCCGGCCCGGCGGGTCAACGAACTGCTGGAGCGCATCGAGAAGCTGCGCGACGCCGTGAGGTTCGCGCGGGAGGAGGCCAACGGCGCCGAGGTGACCGACCAGCGCGTCGGCGACGCCGTGTTCGGCTACATCCTCGGCTGAGCCGGGCCCGCTGCGGGCCCGGCCGTCCGCCGACAACTCAATAGGATCCCCCCGCCGCCGCGCGGGGGGTGCGCGAGGAGCGCAAGCTGAAGCTGAAGCCGAAGCTGATCAGGGTGAGCGTTCAGTGCGGGTTCGAATCCCGCCCCCGGCACCCGCGCCGGGGTGGCCCAACAGGTAGAGGCAGCCGCCCGCTCAACCTCAGATTCTCGCTCCAGAATCAGTATTCACCGCCGATCGCCGGATCGCGCGGACGTGGACGACAACCCTTGGGATGCCGGTTCGAATCCGGCTCGCTCCGCTCGTGGGGCGATGGCGTAACGGCAACGCACAAGGGCCTCAGCGTGATCCGCGTCCACCTGATGCCGGCGTGCGAAGTGGGCGGTAACCACAGGGGCCCGGGGGATGGCAAAACCCCCGGGCCCCGCTCCTGCGCGGATCAGGTGAGGACGCGCTTGGTGAAGGTGCGGGTCGCGGCCCAGGTGAGCAGGATCGTCCCGCCGACGATGGCCAGCAGGAACGCCCATGCCGGCATGTGCGGGATGGCCGGGGTCAGCGCGCTCCGCAGCCCCTCGCTGATGTACACCAGCGGGTTGAGCAGGCTGAGGATCTGCAGCCACCGGATGTGGTCCAGCGCCGACCACGGGTAGTACACGCAGCCGAGCATGGTCATCGGCAGCAGCACCATCGCGAACATGACCTGGACCTTCTGCGGGTTCAGCAGCGTGCCGAGCAGCAGGCCGCCCGCGGCCGACATCAGCGCCCCCGCGACCATCACCAGGATCAGGATCGGCCAGTCGTCCACGTGCACCTTGGGCGCCTGGCCCTCGGCGTGGATGAGCAGCACCGCGGGGAAGACCAGCAGCCCGCCGATCAGCCCCTGCGTCGCCGCGGCGATGATCTTCTGGACGGCCAGCAGCGGGACCGGCACCGGCGCCAGCGCCCGGTCGGTGATCGACTTCTGCCAGGTCAGCTCCATCATCAGCGGGAAGATCACCGCCATCATCGCCTGCATGATGATGGACGACCCGACCAGTCCCGGCACGAGGATGGTGGAGAACGTCGGCCCGCCGGGTCCGCCCGCCGTCGCGCCGCCGCCCAGCTTGGGCAGGACGTAGGCGAACACGAACACGAACATCACCGGCTGCACCAGCACCCGGATGAACGTCGACAGGAAGTTCTTGCGCATGACGCGCGCCTCGCGCGCCATCATCGCGGCGAACGTGCGCGGGATCGTCGCCCGCGCCGGCGGCGGCGGGGCCAGGACGGCGGTGCTCATCGGATTCCTCGATTCTGGCCACGAATCGTGGCGGGAGCGACGTGGTCAGTGGCGTCCGGGGAACTCGGCCCGGGCGGGGTGAAGCCCTTCGTTTCGGCGGGAGGCGAGGTCAATCGCGGTACTCCCTTCCGGTGAGGGAGAGGAAGACGGTCTCCAGGCTGGGACGCAGCTGGCTGGCGTCGGTGACGC
This sequence comes from Actinomadura formosensis NBRC 14204, assembly GCF_001552155.1. Lineage (GTDB taxonomy): Bacteria > Actinomycetota > Actinomycetes > Streptosporangiales > Streptosporangiaceae > Spirillospora > Spirillospora formosensis. The sequence goes on from NZ_BCQQ01000163.1 coordinate 6,641, forward strand.
CGACGCCGGCGGTGGATCCGAGGTCGACGAGCTCGCCGAGGATGCCGTCCGGCTCGGTGGCGAACACGCGGACCTGGCCGTCGTTGACCTCGACCTTGCTGATGCCGTCCCGGTCGCCGAGCCTCTTGATCTCCTGCGGGGCGGCGGCGTCGTAGCTGACGGTGATGACGGTGTCGGCGCCCGCGCTGGACTTGAGCTGGTCCACGGTGCCGCTGGCGAGGATCCTGCCGTGGTCGACGACCGCCACCCGGTCGCACAGCGCCTCCGCCTCCTCCATGTAGTGGGTGGTGAGGACGATCGTCTGCCCGCTCGCCTGGAGGCCGCGCAGCACCTCCCACAGGTTGGCGCGGGTCTGCGGGTCCAGGCCGGCGGTCGGCTCGTCCAGGAACAGCACCTCGGGCCCGTGCATGAGCGCCCGGCAGATCATGACGCGCTTGGCCTGCCCGCCGGAGATCTCGAACGGGCTGCCGCCGCGCTGCTCGGTGAGCCCGAACAGCTCCAGCAGCTCGGCGGCGCGCCTGCGGGCGTCCCGCGCGCCGAGCCCGAAGTAGCGGCCGCGGAACTCCAGGTTCTCGGCGACGGTGAGGTCGCTGTCCAGGCTGTTGTTCTGCGACACGACGCCGATGCGCCGCTTGATCTCCACGGCGTCCTTCACCACGTCGAGGCCGCACACCTGCGCGCTGCCGCCGGTCGGGACGACCAGCGTGGTGAGCATGCCGATGGTGGTGGACTTGCCCGCGCCGTTCGGCCCGAGCAGCCCGAAGAACTCGCCGCGCGGGACGTCCAGGTCGATGCCCTGCACGGCGGGCACCGCGGGACGCGGCCCGGACGCGGGATAGGTCTTCTTCAGGTCGACCGTGCGAACGGCGGCCCCCGGGGGTTCGGTCATGCGCTGTCTTCCTCCGCTTCCTCATCGTGGGAGTAGTTCTCGAACTGCGTGATCAGGTTGAGCAGGAACCTGCGGACGGCCGGCTCGTCGCCCTCGTCCACGACGTCGTAGAGCCGGCTCAGGTCCCGGCCGATCGGCCGGGACTTCTCGGCGAGCAGTTGCCGGCCGGAGTCGGTGATGCGCAGCATCACACCGCGCCGGTCCCGGTAGGAGCGCTCGCGGCGCACGTGCCCGTTGCGCTCCAGCGTGTCGACGACCGAGGTGATCGTGGCGGGGGTGACGAGCAGCCGCTTGGCGACCTCGCCGGGACGCAGCCCGTCCTCGACGATGAGCAGGCGCAGCAGGAAGAACCCGGCCGGGCTGATGCCGTGTCTCTCGATGATCCGCCACACGATCGGGCCGGACAGTCGTGTCGCCAGGCCGAACAGGCGGCCGATCGGCCACTCCTCCCTGGGGCCCCATGCCGCCAGATCACCGAAACCGAGGTTCTCCATGCGGGTGATGTTAGGGGCCAGATGCTTAGCCCGCAAATCTTTTGAGAGCTAATTACTCGCCGGATCATGATGTCAATGTAGGTTGACAGATGCGCCATGTCAACACAAGTTGACAGGCGAAGGTGATGGCCGGTGTTGCATAGGAATCCAGCCTCATGCATACTCTTGCCTATTGCTTCCGAAGGGCTGAGTGGTACATGGGAATCCGGACGGCGGTCGCCGGCGCCAGCGGGTACGCGGGCGGCGAGCTGCTGCGCATCCTCGCGGGACATCCAGAGTTCGAGATCGGCGCGCTCACCGCGGGCTCCAACGCGGGCACCCCGCTGGAGGCGCACCAGCCCCACCTGCGATCCCTGGCCGGGCGCGTCCTGGCCGAGACCACCCCCGAAACCCTGGCCGGGCACGACGTGGTGTTCCTGGCGCTGCCGCACGGCCGGTCCGGGCCACTCGCCGAGCGGCTCGGCGAGGACGTGCTGGTCATCGACTGCGGCGCCGACCACAGGCTCACCGACGCGGCCGCCTGGGAGGCCTTCTACGGGACGCCTCACGCGGGCACCTGGCCCTACGGCCTGCCCGAGCTGCCCGGCCGGCGGGACGCGCTGCGCGGCGCCGAGCGGGTCGCCGTCCCCGGCTGCTACCCCACCGCCGTGTCGCTCGCGCTGTTCCCGGCGTTCGCCGCGGGGCTCGCCGAACCCGACGTCGTCGTGGTCGCCGCGTCCGGCACCTCGGGCGCGGGACGGGCACTCAAACCGCACCTGCTCGGCAGCGAGGTCATGGGCTCGGTCAGCGCCTACGCCGCCGGCGGGACGCATAGGCATACGCCCGAGATGATCCAGAACCTGAGCGCGGTCGCGGGGGAGCCGGTCACCGTCTCCTTCACCCCGACGCTCGCGCCGATGAGCCGCGGCATCCTCGCCACCTGCACGGCCAAGGCCCGCCCCGGCGTCACCGCCGCGACGCTGCGCGCCGCTTACGAGACGGCCTACGCGGGCGAACCGTTCCTCGGGCTGCTCCCCGAAGGGCGGTGGCCCGCCACGTCCATGACGCTCGGCGCGAACACCGTGCTCGTCCAGGTCGCCCTGGACGAGGCGGCCGGCCGCCTCGTCGCGGTCGCCGCCGTCGACAACCTCGCCAAGGGCACCGCGGGCGGCGCGGTCCAGAGCGCCAACATCGCCCTCGGCCTCCCGGAAGAACTCGGGCTGACCACGATCGGAGTGTCCCCTTGAGCGTCACCGCCCCCCGGGGTTTCCGCGCAGCCGGTGTCGTCGCCGGGCTGAAGGAGAGCGGGAACCGCGACCTGGCCCTGGTCGTCAACGACGGGCCGTCCCGCGCGGCGGCCGGCGTCTTCACCCGCAACCGCGTGAAGGCCGCGCCCGTCCTGTGGTCGGAGCAGGTCCTCAAGGGCGGCCGCGTCCGCGCGGTCGTGCTGAACGCGGGCGGCGCCAACGCCTGCACCGGCGCCCCCGGCTTCCAGGACGCCCACGCCACCGCGGAGAAGGTCGCCGGCCTGCTGGACGACTCGGCCGGTGAGATCGCGGTCTGCTCCACCGGGCTGATCGGCGAGCGGCTCCCCATGGACCTGCTGCTGCCCGGCGTCGGCAAGGCCGCCGCCGAGCTGTCGCGCGGGGACGGCGGGCTCGCCGCCGCCGACGCGATCCGCACCACCGACACCGTCGCCAAGATCTCCTTCCGGCAGGGCGCCGGCGGTTACATGATCGGCGCGATGGCGAAGGGGGCCGGCATGCTCGCCCCGTCCCTGGCGACCATGCTCTGCGTCATCACCACCGACGCCGACCTGCCCGCCGGGGTCCTCGACCGGGCGCTGCGCGCGGCCACCGGCGTCACCCTCGACCGGCTCGACTCCGACGGCTGCATGTCCACCAACGACACCGTCCTGCTGATGGCGTCCGGCGCCGCCGGGACCGTCCCGGACGAGGAGGAGTTCACCGCGCTGCTCACCGAGGTGTGCGCCGACCTCACCCGGCAGCTGCTCGTGGACGCCGAGGGCGCGTCCAAGGCCATCGCGATCGAGGTCGTCGGCGCCGCCTCGGTGGACGACGCCGTCACCGCCGGACGCTCCATCGCCCGCAACAACCTGCTCAAATGCGCCATCCACGGCGAGGACCCGAACTGGGGCCGGGTGCTGTCGGCGGTCGGCACCACCGACGCGGCCTTCGAGCCGGACGCCCTCAACGTCGCGATCAACGGCGTGTGGGTGTGCCGCAACGGCGCGTCCGGCGACGACCGCGACAAGGTCGACCTGCGCCCCCGCGACGTGACGATCACCGTGGACCTGTCGGCCGGCCCGCACAGCGCCACCGTCTGGACGACCGACCTCACGGCCGACTACGTCCACGAGAACTCGGCGTATTCGACATGAGCGCGATCACCAGCGGCGCGGAGATCCGCGGCAACCGCGCCGGCGTGCTGTCCAAGGCCGAGACGCTGATCAAGGCGCTGCCGTGGCTGGAGCGGTTCCACGGCAAGACCGTCGTGGTCAAGTACGGCGGGCACGCGATGACCGACGAGGGGCTGCGGCACTCGTTCGCCGAGGACATCGTGTTCCTGCGCTACGCCGGACTGAAGCCGGTGGTCGTGCACGGCGGCGGCCCGCAGATCAACGCGGCGCTCGCCCGCAACGGCATCGACTCGACGTTCACCGCCGGGCTGCGCGTCACCACGCCGGAGGCCATGGAGGTCGTCCGGATGGTGCTGACCGGCCAGGTGCAGCGCGACGTCGTCGGCCTCATCAACCGGCACGGCCCGTTCGCGCTCGGCATGTCCGGCGAGGACGCGAACCTGTTCACCGCCGAGCGCAAGCACGCGATCGTGGACGGCGAGCCGGTCGACATCGGCCAGGTCGGCGAGATCGTCGAGGTGCAGGTCGGCGCCGTCCGGGCACTGCTGGACGACGGCCGCGTCCCGGTCATCTCCAGCGTCGCGCGCGGCGACGACGGCGAGGTCTACAACGTCAACGCCGACACCGCCGCCGCGGCGCTGGCCGTCGCGCTGGACGCGGCGAAGCTGGTCGTCCTCACCGACGTGGAGGGCCTGTACGCGAACTGGCCCGGCAGCGACGACGTGATCGACCGGCTCACCACCGACGAACTGGCCGCCCTGCTGCCGAGCCTGTCGGCCGGGATGGTGCCGAAGATGGAGGCCTGCCTGGCCGCCGTGCGCGGCGGCGTCCCGCGGGCCCACGTGCTGGACGGGCGCGTCCCGCACTCGCTGCTGCTGGAGATCTTCACCGACGAAGGGATCGGAACGATGGTGCTGCCCAGCCCCGTGGGCGGGCCCCTGGGGGAGGAGGGGGCATGAGCGGCGAGGAGCTGCGGAAGCGGTTCGAAACCGCGTTCATGCCGAACTACGGCGTCCCCCCGGTGGTGCTGGCGCGCGGTGAGGGCTGCCGGGTCTGGGACGCCGGCGGCCGCGAGTACCTCGACCTCATCGCCGGGATCGCGGTCAGCTCCCTCGGGCACGGGCACCCGGCCCTCGTCGAGGCCGTGTCGGCGCAGGTCGCGACACTGGCGCACACCTCCAACCTGTTCCTGCACGAGCCCGAGGTGCTGCTCGCCGAGCGGCTGCGGGAACTGCTCGGCGGCGACGGCAGGGTGTTCTTCGCCAACAGCGGCACCGAGGCCAACGAGTGCGCGCTGAAGCTCGCCATCAAGTACGGCGGGCAGAACGGGCGGACGTACTTCGTCGCGGCGGAGAACGGCTTCCACGGCCGGACCATGGGCGCGCTGTCCCTGACCGGCAAGGCGTCGATCCGGGAGCCGTTCGGGCCGTTCGCCCTCGACGTCCGGTTCGTCCCCTACGGTGACGCCGCCGCGCTGGAGGCCGCTGTAGACGAGAATTGTGCGGCGGTGTTCCTGGAGCCCGCGCAGGGCGAGGCCGGGGTCGTCCCGCCGCCGGAGGGGTACTTCACCGCCGCCCGCGAGATCTGCGACGCGACGGGCGCGCTGTTCGTCGCCGACGAGATCCAGTCCGCGATCGGGCGGACCGGGACGTGGTTCGCGTTCCAGCACGAGAACGCCAAGCCGGACATCCTCTCCCTCGCGAAGGGGCTCGGCGGGGGCCTGCCGATCGGCGCGTGCATCGCGTTCGGCCCGCACGGCGACCTGTTCGCGAAGGGCGACCACGGCAGCACGTTCGGCGGCAACCCGGTCAGCGCCGCCGCCGCCCTCGCCGTCCTCGACACCATCGAGGCGGACGGGCTCCTCGCCAACGCCGCCGCGGTGGGGGAGATCCTGGCCGAGGGCCTGGACGGCATCGACCATCCGCTGCTCGCCGGCGTGCGGGGCCGCGGGCTGTGGCGCGCCGCCGTCCTCACCGGCCCGCACGCGGCCGCCGTGGAGACAGCCGCCCGCGCCGCCGGCTTCCTCGTCAACGCGCTGCAGCCGGACGCGCTGCGGATCGCGCCGCCGCTCGTCCTCACCGCCGAGCAGGCGCGGTCGTTCACCGGCGCGTTCCCCGCGATCCTCGACGCCGCCCAGAACGGACGGGAGGGATGATGGCCAGGCACTTCCTCCGGGACGACGACCTGACCCCCGCCGAGCAGGCCGAGGTGCTCGACCTCGCCGCGAAGGTGAAGCAGGACCGGTTCGCCCACCGCCCGCTCGACGGCCCGCGGTCGGTCGCCGTGCTGTTCGACAAGCCGTCCACCCGGACCCGCGTGTCCTTCACCATCGGCATCGCCGAACTGGGCGGCAACCCCCTCGTCATGGACGCGGGAACGAGCCAGCTCGGCCGCGGCGAGACCATCGCCGACACCGCCCGCGTCCTCGAACGGCAGGTCAGCGCCATCGTGTGGCGGACGTCCGGGCAGGAGCGCATCGAGGAGATGGCCGCGGGCACCACCGTCCCCGTCGTCAACGCCCTCACCGACGAGTTCC
>NZ_BCQQ01000164.1 GCF_001552155.1 Actinomadura formosensis NBRC 14204
CGGGCGCCCGCGTCGCGCGGACGTCGCCGGTCGGCGGCGGCTGGCAGGACGCGGCGACCGCGAAGGCCGCCGGGTCCGTCCGCGAGATCGGCCCGGACCTGCTGGGCGGCCTCCAGGTCCGGGCGGGCGAGCAGAACGACGAACGGTGGGTGGAGGTCAGCGGCGAGGCGGTCCAGGTCGTCCCGTTCCTGACGTTCCACGTGTCGCAGCGGTCACAGGGGCCGATCGAGTGCTTCCGTCCCGACGTCGGCGCGGGCACCGCCTGCCAGCGGGGAGCCGCCCCGTGAGAGAGCGCGGTGCCCCGCGCATGCGCGAGCGGGGCTCGATGTCGCTGGAGATGGTGCTGGTCACGCCCATCTTCATCGCGTTCCTGCTGTTCCTCGCGGGCGCGGGCCGGATGGTGGACGCCAAAAGCCAGGTGGACGGGGCCGCCCGCGACGCCGCCCGCGCCGCGTCGATCGCGCGGAGCGCCGCGTCCGCGCAGAGCCTCGCCGCCGACACCGCCGCCGCGGGGATGCGCGGCACCGTGTGGTGCTCGGGCGGTCCCAGCGTCCAGACGGACGTGTCCGGCTGGGCCCCGGGAGGGCGCGTCGGCGTGACGGTCACCTGCGACGTCGACCTCGGCGACCTCGCGTTCATCGGCCTGCCCGGCAGCAAACGCCTGCGCGGCCACGCGATCGCGCCCATCGACACCTTCACCGACCGCGGGACGGACACCCCGGGAGAAGCGCCATGACCGCCGGACGCGGAGACCGCGGCACGATCGCGATGTACACGGTGCTGTTCACGCCGGTCGTGTTCCTGCTGGCCGGGCTCCTGGTGGACGGCGGCCTCGCCATCCACGCCCGGCAGCGCGCCGCGGACATGGCCGAGCAGGCGGCGCGGGCGGGCGCGAACCAGATCGACACCGACGCCCTCCGCGAGACCGGCAAGCCCGTCCTCGATCCCGGCCGGGCCCGCGCGGCGGCGTGCGACCTGCTGGCCGCCTACCGCGACCAGGTCACCGCGTCCCGGTGCGACGCCAACGAGCAGGAGGTCGCGGTCTCGGTGCGGATCGGCGTGCGGCCGCAGTTCCTCGGGATCATCCCCGGGTTCGGCGAGTTCCAGCTGACCTCCTCCGCGACCGCCCGTCCCGTCACGGGAGGTGACGGTCCGTGAGCGAACGCGAGAACAGAGTGACGATGTGGGCGACGTCCGGGGAAACGGCAGGGGCACGATGGTGACGCGGCAGGGGCAGAGGAAGCCCGTCCGGGTGAACGGGCGCCGCAGTGCGGGCGATGTCGTGGCGGGGATCGGCGCGGTCGTCGCGCTGGCCGCGCTGATGGCCGGTGTCCCGTTCGCGCTGCTGACGGTGTTCGGGTCGCCGCTGCCCGGCCATGTGCCGTCCATGTCCGACCTCACGCACAAGGTGGGGCCGGGCTCGCTGATGGCGATCCTGGTGGCGCTGGTGTGGCTCGCCTGGCTGCAACTCGCCGCGTGCGTGGTCGTCGAGGTGTACGCGGGGATCCGCGGTGTCGGCGTGCCCGCGCGGGTACCGCTCGCGGGCGGGACGCAGTCGCTCGTCCACCGGCTCGTCGTGGCCGCGCTGCTGCTGTTCACCGCCACGACCGCGATCATGCCCGCGTTCTCGGGCGGCGGGCTGGCGCAGCGTCCGCCGGTGCGGATGGAGCCGCAGTCGCAGGAGTTCCACCGCGTCCCGGCCGCGCCGGAGCAGCCGGCGGCCGCCGACCGGGCCGCCGCGCAGACGGCCGAGGCCCCGGTGGAGAAGACCGCCACCACGAAGATCTACCGGGTGCAGCCGCCGGAGGGGCGCCACCACGAGAGCCTCTGGGAGATCGCCGAGAAGTGTCTCGGCGAGGGCCGCCGCTACAAGGAGATCTACGCGCTCAACAAGAACCACGTCCAGCCGGACGGGACGCGTCTGACGATCGCGAGCCTGATCCGTCCGGGCTGGATCCTGGAGATGCCGGCGGACGCGAAGGGCGCGAAGGTCATCCCCGCCAAGGACCTGCCCGACTACTTCCGGTACGGGCACGCCGTCCCGGACGAGCCGCAGCGGCCCGCGCCGCAACCCGACCCTGACCCGAAGCCGCAGGAGCCGACGCAACCACCGGCATCACAACCCCCGGCATCGCAGGCGCCGCCGGCCTCACCGGAGCCGTCCGTATCGCAGAGCCCGGCACCCGAGCACAGCCCGGCGCCCGAGCACAGCCCGGCGCCTGAACAGAGCTCCGCACCCGAGCAGAGCCCGGCACCTGAGCAGAGCTCGGCGCCCGAGCAGAGTGCGCCGCCGCAGGAGTCCGAGCCCGCGCATCCGCCCGCGCACGACGGCGCGGAGGTCCCCGGCGAGGACGCGCCGCGGTACCAGGAGACCGGCGCGAAGTTCGACCTCGGCTGGCCGCAGGGCCTCGCCGCCGCGTCGCTGCTCACCGCCGGGCTGCTCGGCGCGCTCGGCCGGCGCCGGCGCACCCAGCTGTGGAATCGCGCGTTCGGGCACATGGTCGTCCGGCCGGAGGGGGAGGCGGCCGAGACGGAGCGGGCGCTGCGCATCGGCGCCGACGACGACGCGGTGAAGCTGCTCGACCTCGGCCTGCGGCACATGTCGAAGTCGATGGCGGCGGGCGGCCGGGCGCTGCCGACCGTCTACGGGGTGCATCTCGGGCGCGGCAGCCTCGACCTGTGGATCGCGCCCGCCGACCGCAACCCGCCCGCGCCCTGGCAGGCGTTCGACGACGGTCAGGTGTGGCGGCTGCGCGCCGACGCGCTGCCCATGCTGGAGGCGTCCGGCCTCGACGACGTCCTCGCCCCCTACCCGGGCCTGGTGTCCATCGGGACGAACGACCACGGCCGTATCCTCGTCGATCTGGAGGCCGCGCACGGGCTGATCGCGCTGCGCGGCCCCGCGGACGTCCGCCGGGCGGCGCTGTCGGCGATCGCGCTGGAGCTGGCGACCAACCGCTGGTCCGACCACATGCGGATCACGCTCGTCGGGTTCGACGCGGAGCTGGGCGAGGGGCTCAGGGAGATCGCGCCCGACCGGGTCCGGTGCGTCCCGACACTGCGGGACGCGCTGCCCGAGCTGGAGGGGCGCAGCGAGGAGGTGCGGCAGGCGCTCGCCGCGTCCGGTGTCGACTCCGTCCTCACCGGACGCTGCCGCGGCGTGTTCGGCGAGGCGTGGATGCCGCATTACCTGATCATGGCGGACCAGCCGCAGGACGACGAGGCCGACCGGCTCGTCGCGCTCGCCCGCACCGGAACCCGGATGGCCGCCGGCTATATCGTCCCCGGCGAAGTCCAAGGGGCCACCTGGACGTGGGACGTCGACGCCGGCGGCCGCCTCCGGGCCGGCGTGCTCGGTTTCGACGTCGCGGCGCAGCTCGTCGCGGACGACGACTACCGCGGCGTGTTCGAACTGTTCCGGGGGGCCGGGCGGCTCGACTCCGTGCCGCTGCCCGACCTGGCGGGCGGCGCGGAGCCGCCGACCGCGCAGCAGTCGTCGGTGGAGGTCCGGCTGCTCGGCCCGATCGAGGTCGAGGCGCCCGGCCCGATGGACGAGAGCCGCCGCGAACTCTGCACCGAGCTGCTGGTGTTCCTCGCCGTGCACCCGGAGGGCGTCCACCCGACGGTGCTGTCCGGTGCGGTCTGGCCGCGCGGCGTCAGCGCCGGGGTCCGGGACGCGTGCGTGGCTCGCGTGTCGGACTGGCTCGGCCGGGACGGGCGGGGCCGCCCCAACCTGTACTACGACGAACGCGGCCGGATCAGGCTCGGCTCGCAGGTGCGGGTCGACATCGCCGTGTTCCGCTGGCTGGTGTGGCGGTCGGCGGCCGAGCCCGCGTCCGAGACCGCCTACATGGCGTACGCGCTGGACCTGGTGCGCGGCCCGCTGCTCGCCGGCCGGCCGCGCGGCCGGTACGCGTGGCTCGCCGACCACGAGCTGGAGTACGAGGCGACCGCGCGGGTCATCGACGTCGCGCACCGGCTCGTCGTGCTGCGGCTGGACGAGGGCGACGCGCACGGCGCGGTCGGCGCGGCGCGGGCCGGGCTGCGGCTCGCGCCCGAGGACGAGGGCCTGTGGCGCGACCTGCTCCGCGCGACCCACGCGACGGGCGACGTCGCCCAGGTGCGCGTGGTCGTGGACGAACTCCGCTCCCGCGCCGCCCGCGACCGGTTCCTGGACCAGCTACAGCCCGAGACGGAGGCACTGGTGGAGGAGCTTCTCCCCGACTGGCACCGGGTCGGGTCGCGCTAGCGGTGCCGGCCGGTGCCGCCGTGGCCGGCGCGGATCAGTCGCCGGCGCGGGTCAGTCGCCGGCGCGGGTCAGTCGGACGTGCCGATGCCGATGCCGAACTCGCGGTAGACGCGTTCCCAGAAGCCGTCCCGCAGCCAGGTGCGGGCCTCCTGGTAGGGGCGCAGGGAGCCGCCGAGCTCCTTCTCCGCCTCGATCAGCAGCTCCTTGTCGATGACGGGCGGCAGGATCGGGCCGGGCAGCAGGTCGCGGATGTTGTCCCGGCCCCGCTCGAAGATCCACTTCTGTGCGACGTGCTCGCCGATCTCCAGCATGTGGTCGCGGTCGGGGCCGAGCTTTCCGTCGGCCGGGGACGCGGTGGCGGAGTTCATCGACGCGGCCACCGTGGCGGGCGTCGCCCCGCCCGGCACCGGGACGGTCGCGCGGACGGCGGCGGGCACCGGCTTGACCGACGGCGCTTTGCCCGCGAACACCTGGGACGGCGACGGGACGGGGTTCGCGCGCTGCGCGGCGGCCGCGGCGTCCCGGACGGCGGCGGCGCTGCCCGGTGCGGGCACCGGCAGCGCCTTGGCCTTGGTGAAGTACGGGCGCAGGAACTCGGCGGGCAGCACCTCGACCGTGTCGGACTCCCACACCAGCCATTCGGCCTGGTTGGAGCCGTGCGTGGGCTCGACCCCCCACAGGTGCACGCGGACGCCGTAGCGCTGCGCGGCCTCCACGGCGGGCAGCATGTCCTCGTCGCCGGCCAGCAGCACCGCGTCGGTGATCGCGCGGTGCCGGGCGAGGGCCTCCAGGTCGGCGCGCAGCTGCGCGTCCACGCCCTTCTGCTGGCCCTGCGCGTTCAGGTTGCCGAGGCGCAGCTTCACCAGCGGCAGGTTCGCGATGACGCGCTGGTCGACCGTCGGCTGCCGCTTCGGCGCGGCGTCGAACCAGTACACCCGCAGCAGTTCACCGCGCCGCTGCTCGTCGGCGTGATCGGTCAGCGCCTTGATCAGCTTCTCCGCGGCGACCCGGTACTCGCGCCGGGAACCGCAGCCGAGAAGCAGGGCCCCGGAGGCCGCGTAGAGGTACCCCGCGTCGACGAAGATCGCGTATCGCGCGGGCTGGGGAACGTACTCCGAGGTGGCCATGGCCTTCCACCTTATTCGTGCGGAGCCCCCCACTGGGAGCGAACGACCGTTACATGTCGCTTCTGGCGGCCCGGCGGGGGGCTCGCACGCAGGTCAGCGGGGCAGGGCGCTGGCCCGCCAGGCGCCCGGCCCGCGCGGCCCGAGGTCGCCCGCGAACGCGGTGCGCACGAGCCTGGACCGGTCCGCCCAGCGGGACGGACGAGCCTGGTCAGCGCCGTCCCGGGCCGCGGTCGCGGCCCGGGCGCGGGCGGTCAGCACGGCGACCAGCGCCGCGATCTCCTCCGGCCCCGGGTCGCCCCGGACGATCTGCAGGAAGGGCTTCTGCTCAGCGCTCACGAACCTGACCTCCTGGGAGTGTCGGGGCCAGAGTCCCTTCGAGGGGCGGAAACCCCGGACTTCCGGGACTCACCCGAAAGGCGGTCACAGTGGGATGTTCCCATGCTTCTTGGGCGGCAGCGTCTTGCGCTTCTCACGCAGTGCCCGCAGCGCCCGCACTACCTGGCCGCGCGTCTCGGACGGCTTGATCACGTTGTCGACGTAACCGCGCTCCGCCGCGATGTAGGGGTTGGCGAGCGTGTCCTCGTACTCGGTGATCAGCTCGGCGCGGCGGGCGTCCGGGTCGTCCGCCGTGGCCAGCTCGCGCCGGTGCAGGATGTTGACGGCGCCCTGCGCGCCCATCACCGCGATCTGCGCGGTCGGCCACGCCAGGTTGATGTCGGCGCCGAGGTGCTTGGACCCCATGACGTCGTAGGCGCCGCCGTACGCCTTCCGGGTGATGACCGTGACGAGCGGGACGGTCGCCTCGGCGTAGGCGAACAGCAGCTTCGCGCCGCGCCGGATGATGCCGTTCCACTCCTGGTCGGTGCCGGGCAGGAAGCCGGGGACGTCCACGAACGTCAGCACCGGGATGTTGAAGGCGTCGCAGGTCCGGACGAACCGGGCGGCCTTCTCGGACGCGTCGATGTCGAGCGTCCCGGCGAACTGCATCGGCTGGTTCGCGACGACGCCCACCGAATGGCCCTCGACCCGCCCGAACCCGATGATGATGTTGGGCGCGAACTGCTCCTGGACCTCCAGGAACTCGCCGTCGTCCAGCACGCGCTCGATCGCGACGTGCATGTCGTACGGCTGGTTCGGCGAGTCGGGGATGAGGGTGTCGAGTTCCGCGTCCAGCTCCGTCACGTCCACGGGGACGTCGAACGCGGGCGCGTCGGACAGGTTGTTGGACGGAAGGTAGGACAGCAGCGCCTTGACGTACTCGATCGCGTCGTCCTCGTCCGACCCCTGGTAGTGGGCGACGCCGGACCTGGAGTTGTGCGAGTGCGCCCCGCCCAGCTCCTCCATCGTGACCTCTTCACCGGTCACCGTCTTGATCACGTCCGGCCCGGTGATGAACATGTGGGAGCTCTGGTCGACCATGACGATGAAGTCGGTGATCGCCGGCGAGTACACGGCGCCGCCCGCGCACGGCCCCATGACCAGCGAGATCTGCGGGATCACCCCGGAGGCGTGCACGTTCCGCTTGAAGATCTCCGCGTACAGACCGAGCGCGACCACGCCCTCCTGGATCCGCGCGCCGCCGGAGTCGTTGATGCCGATCACCGGGCAGCCCGTCTTGACCGCGTGGTCCATGACCTTGCAGATCTTCTCGCCGAAGACCTCGCCGAGGGAGCCGCCGGAGACCGTGAAGTCCTGGCTGAACACCGCGACCGGGCGTCCGTCCACCGTCCCGTACCCGGTGACGACCCCGTCGCCGTACGGGCGGTTCCTCTCCATCCCGAAGTTGGTGGAGCGGTGCCGCGCCAGCTCGTCGAACTCGACGAACGAGCCGGGGTCGAGCAGCGCGTCGATCCGCTCCCGGGCCGTCATCTTGCCCTTGGCGTGCTGCTTCTCGACCGAGCGCGCCGAGCCGGCGTGCACCGCCTCGTGCCGGCGCCGCTCCAGGTCCGCGATCTTTCCCGCCGTGGTGTGGACGTCGTACTCCACCGGGGGTTCAGGGGCTTCCGTCGCCATGCCGGTCAGGGTAACCGGACGCTGACCCGAGGGGTGCGGCCGGGTACCGGTGACCGGGCGTAGAGGGTGCAGGCCCGGGTCCTTCAGGGCGGGGTGAGCCCGGGTTCGGCCGCAGCCTGCTTTTCCTGCCACCACTTGTAGGGGACGAGCACCGCGCGGGGTTCGCCGTTCTTCTCGACGATCAGATGATCGCCGCGGAAGTGGGCTTCGTCGATACGGCGGCCGAGATGGGCGCGCAAGTCGTTGGTGGCGATGCGTTCGGTACTCACGAGGCCGATCGTACCTATGAGTACCTTGAGTACCAGAGGTACTATGAGTACTGTGCAGCTCAGATACAACTTCCGTCTCGACCCGACGCCGGGTCAGCGCATGGCGCTGGCCCGCGCGTTCGGGTGCGCCCGGACGGTGTTCAACGATGGGTTGCGCATCCGGCGGGAGGCCCACGCGGCCGGGCTGCCGCACATCAGGGACACCGACCTTCAAAAACAGGTCATCACCACTGCGAAGCGGACACCGGAGCGGGCATGGCTCGCCGAGGTCTCCTCGGTCGTCCTGGTGCAGGCGCTCGCCGATCTGCACACCGCCTACCGCAACTTCTTCGCCTCGCTGTCGGGTGAGCGCAAAGGCCGCAACGTCGCCCCGCCTCGGTTCCGGTCCCGCAAGGACAACCGGCAGACGATCCGCCTCACCCGTAACGGGTTCCGGCTGCGACCGGACGGCAGGTTGAACATCGCCAGGATCGGCGATGTCCGGGTGCGCTGGTCCCGGGGACTGCCGTCCGATCCGTCATCGGTAACGATCGTCAAGGACGCGGCGGGCCGGTACTTCGCCTCGTTCGTCGTCCAGACGTCCGACGAGCCGCTGCCGGACACGACGGGCGAGGTCGGCATCGATCTGGGGTTGACGCATTTCGCGGTCTTGTCGGATGGCCGCAAGGTCACCGCGCCGAAGTTCCTGCGCCGCGCCGAGCGGAAACTTCGCAGGGCACAGCAGAACCTGAGCCGAAAGGCCAGGGGTTCGGGCAACCGCGAGAAGGCCGTCGTGAAGGTGGCCCGTGCGCACGCTCGGGTCGCCGATGCGCGGCGGGACCATCACCACAAGCTGTCCACGGCCCTGATCCGCGAGAACCAAGCGGTGTACGTCGAGGACCTGTGCGTGAACGGCCTGGCCCGTACCCGGCTGGCGAAGTCGGTGCACGATGCGGGCTGGTCGGCGTTCGTGAACATGCTGGAGTACAAGGCCGCCCGGTACGGGCGCGTCTTCCAGCGGATCGATCGCATGTTCCCGTCCTCGCAGTTGTGCTCGGCCTGCGGGTCGCGGGACGGGCCCAAGCCACTGGCGGTCCGCACGTGGACCTGCCGGGATTGCGGCACCGTCCACGACCGGGACATCAACGCGGCCCGCAACATCCGAGCCGAAGCACAACACATGGTCGCCGCCGGGCGGGCGGAGACCCCAAACGCCTGCGGAGGGCCGGTAAGACCCTCCGCCTAGCGGAAGGCACGGCCCGGTGAACCAGGAACCCGACTCAAGGCGAGCCGCCTCAGCGGACGCCAGGGAGGGAATCTCCCGCCTTCAGGCGGGAGAGGACGCCAACGGGATGGACTCCGCCTTGTCACGGCTCGTTACGCTTGGACAGGTGGCTACGAAGACGCGTGACACCTTTCGTCAGGACATGCCCGAACCCCTGCGCCGCGACGTGCGGCTGCTGGGCGCCATGCTCGGCGACTCCCTCGTGGAGTACGGCGGGAAGGGGCTGCTGGACGATGTCGAGCGGCTCCGCCACGCGGTGATCGCGGCCCGCCGCGGCGAGGCGGGCATCGAGGAGGTCGCCGCCCTCGTCGACGGCTGGACGCTGGAACGTGCCGGGCAGGTCGCCCGCGCCTTCACCGTCTACTTCCACCTGACGAACCTGGCGGAGGAGCACCACCGCATCCGGACGCTGCGGGAACGTGACACCGGCGGCACCGTCCCCGGCTCCGTCGCCGCCGCGGTCGAGGAGATCCGCGCGTCCGGCGACGGGCGGCTCGACGGGATCATCGAGGGCCTGGAGTTCCGCCCCGTCTTCACCGCGCACCCGACCGAGGCGCGCCGCCGCGCCGTCGTCACCGCCATCCAGCGGATCAGCGACCTGCTGGCGCACCTGAACGAGAGTCCCGGCGCGTCCGAGCGGGAGGAGACCGAGCGCACCCTCCGCGAGGAGATCGACCTCCTCTGGCGGACGGCGCTGCGCCGCCACGCCCAGATGGACCCGCTGGACGAGGTCCGCACCGCGATGGCCGCGTTCGACGAGACGATCTTCCGGGTCGTTCCGCGGATCTACCGGTCCCTCGACCGCGCGCTGGACGGCGACGGCACCCGTCCGCCCAAGGCCCGCCCCTACCTGCGCTTCGGCAGCTGGATCGGCGGCGACCGCGACGGCAACCCCTACGTCACCGCGCAGGTCACCCGCGACACCGTCGTGATCCAGGCGGACCATGTGCTGCGCGCCCTGGAGAACGCCTGCGGCCGCATCGGCCGGGAGTTGACCGTGCACGAGGCGACCACCCCCGCGTCGGAGGAGCTGCTGGGCGCCCTCGCCGCCGCCCGCACCGCCCACCCGTCGCTGGTCCGGGAGATCGCCAAGCGGTCGCCCGGCGAGCAGCACCGCCAGTTCCTGCTGCACGCCGCCGCCCGCATCGCCGCGACCCGCGAACGCGACGCCGACCTCGCCTACGCCTCCCCGGACGAGCTGCTCGCCGACCTGCGCACCGTCCAGGACTCCCTCGCCGCCGCGGGCGCCGTCCGGCAGGCCTACGGGCGCGTCCAGCAGCTCATCTGGCAGGTCGAGACGTTCGGCTTCCACCTCGCCGAACTGGAGATCCGCCAGCACTCCGAGCTGCACGAGAAGGCACTGGAGGAGGTGCGCTCGGGCGGCGCGCTCTCGGAGATGACCGAGGAGATCCTGGAAACCCTCCGCGTGGTGGCCTGGATCCAGCGGCGCTTCGGCGTCCGCGCCTGCCACCGCTACATCGTCTCCTTCACCCGCTCCGCCGACGACATCGCGAACGTGCACGCCCTGGCCGAGTCCCTCGGCGAGGGCGCCCCCGTCCTGGACGTGATCCCCCTCTTCGAGACCGGCGAGGACCTGGAACGCGCCCCGGCCGTCCTGGACGGGATGCTGCGGATCCCCGCCGTCCGCCGCCGCCTGGACGACACCGGGCGCCGCCTGGAGGTCATGCTCGGCTACTCCGACTCCGCCAAGCAGCTCGGCCCGACCAGCGCGACCCTCCGCCTCTACGACACCCAGGAGGCCCTCGCCGCGTGGGCGGCCCGGCACGAGATCAGGCTGACGCTGTTCCACGGCCGCGGCGGCTCCCTCGGCCGCGGCGGCGGCCCGGCCAACCGCGCCATCCTCGCCCAGGCGCCCGGTTCGGTCGCGGGCCGCTTCAAGGTCACCGAGCAGGGCGAGGTCATCTTCGCCCGCTACGGCCGGCGCGAGATCGCGCGCCGCCATGTCGAGCAGGTCACCAGCGCCGTCCTGCTGGCCTCGACCGACCCCGTCCAGGACCGCGCCCGCGCGGCCGCCACCCGGTTCCGCCCGCTCGCCGACAAGATCAGCGAAGCCGCCAAGGCCGCCTTCCGCGGCCTGATCGAGACCGAGGACTTCGCCGCCTGGTTCGCCCGGGTCAGCCCGCTGGAGGAGATCTCCGAACTGCGCATCGGCTCCCGCCCGGCCCGCCGCAAGGCCGCCCGCGGCCTGGCGGATCTGCGCGCCATCCCCTGGGTGTTCGCCTGGACGCAGACCCGCGTCAACCTCCCCGGCTGGTACGGCCTGGGCAGCGGCCTCGCCGCCGTCTGCGACGACGGCCGCGACCTCGCCGAACTCCGCGAGGCCTACGAGGCCTGGCCGCTGTTCAACACCCTGCTCGACAACGCCGAGATGAGCCTCGCCAAGTCCGACCGGGCGATCGCCGAGCGCTATCTGGCGCTGGGCGAGCGTCCCGACCTCTCCGAGGCGGTCCTGTCCGAGTACGACCGCACCCGCCGCCTCGTCCTCGCGGTGACCGGCCACGAACGCCTCCTGGAGAACCGCAGGGTCCTGTCCCGCGCGGTCGAACTACGCAACCCCTACGTGGACGCCCTCTCCCACCTGCAACTACGAGCCCTGAAGGCACTGAGAGCAGGCGTGGAGAGCGCCGACGAACGAGCCCACCTGGAAGACTTGCTCCTGCTCTCCGTCAACGGCGTCGCCGCCGGCCTCCAGAACACGGGATGAGGAAATTGACCAGACTCGCCGCGGAAGCCGACCGGCCGCGCATAGAAGAGATCGTCGAAGCGGCCTACACGCCCTGGGCCCGGATCATCGGCACCCGCCCGATCCCGATGGACGCCGACTACGCCACCCTGATCCGTGCCGGCCAGGTGTTCGTGACCGGCGGCGGCCCGGACGGGCTGATCGTCCTCATCCCCGAGGACGGCGTCCTGCTCGTGGAGAACGTCGCCGTCGCCCCGGACCTCCACGGCCGGGGCATCGGCCGCGCCCTGCTGTCCTTCGCCGAGGAGCACGCCCGCTCGCTCGCCCTCCCGCGCCTGCGCCTCTACACGAACGAGCTGATGACCAGCAACATCGCCCTCTACGAGTCCCTCGGCTACCACGAAACCGGCCGCGAGGACATCGACGGCCGCCACGCCGTCCACATGGCGAAGCCCCTCCCGTAGACGAGACCGCCCCCGAAGCACCGACACACCCGGCCAAGACCCTGAAGCGCCCGCAGCGGGGAGACGGGTCAGGAGGGCCAGTTGGGTTTGCGCTTTTCGTTGAAGGCGGCGATGCCCTCGCGGCGGTCGGCGGAGGGGGCCGCAGTGCGCCAGGCGTTCTCCTCCAGGTCCAGGCCGGCCTCCAGGCTATGTCATGTGGCCTCTGAACTGTGCTTACGTCCTGCGTGAGTCGCGGTGAGTCAGGTGCGGCCTGGCCAGAACTGGGGGGTGGCTCCCCGGCTCCCTGTGGCTGTGTGGGGCGGGACGTGGACCGACGCCCTTCCCGATGGTGCTATCAGTGGGGAGGTAATAGAGCGCCCCGAAGATATCGCGGCATTACGCAGGATGTTTGAACTATTCAGAGCAGACGCTCTTAGGCAGAACGAGACCGTAGAGCTTATTCGGAGGGTCGCAGGGCAATGGATGAAATGAAGTGGCGCAAGGCGTCACGCACTACCGCGAATGGAGAAAACTGCGTAGAGGTTGCGCGCATTCCAGATGAGATAGCCATGCGTGACAGCAAAAATCCCGATGGACCTCAACAGCGTTTCAGTATCTTGGAAGTAGCTGCATTCTTCACGGAGATT
>NZ_BCQQ01000165.1 GCF_001552155.1 Actinomadura formosensis NBRC 14204
GGGCGTTCGTGGAGCCGGGGGTACCGGGAGGCGAGCCGGCCACGACCACGACCTTGTCGCCCTTCTGGCAGCGGCCGAGTTCGAGGAGAGCCTGCTCGACCTGGCCGAACATGGCGTCGGTGTGGTCGACCTGCGGGACGATGAAGGTCTCGACGCCCCACACGTGGGCGAGGCGTCCCCGCACGGCCGGGACCGACGTGAACGCCAGCAGCGGGATCGGCGAGCGGTAGCGCGACAGCCGCCGCGCGGTCTCGCCGGACATGGTGAAGGCGGCGAGGGCCTCGGCGCCGACGATCGCGCCGACCTCGGCCGCGGCGCGGGCGATGGCGCCGCCGACGGTCTCGGGCATGCGCTCCAGCGTGTGGGTGGCCTGGAGGGCGGCCCGCTCGGCGGTCTGCACGATCCGGCTCATCGTCAGCACGGACTCGATCGGATACTGGCCGACACTGGTCTCGCCCGAGAGCATGACGGCGTCGGCGCCCTCGAAGACGGCGTTGGCGACGTCGGAGGTCTCGGCGCGGGTCGGCCGGGGCGCGGAGATCATGGATTCGAGCATCTGGGTCGCGACGATGACCGGGCGGGCCTTCTCCCGGCAGAGTTCGATCGCGTGCTTCTGCACGATCGGGACCTGTTCGAGCGGCAGTTCGACACCGAGATCGCCGCGCGCGACCATGATGCCGTCGAAGGCGGCGACGATCTCGGGCAGCCGCTCCACCGCCTGCGGCTTCTCGATCTTGCCGATGAGGGGGACCCGGACGCCCTCCTCCTCCATGATCTGGTAGCAGATGTCGGCGTCCGCCGGGGTGCGGACGAAGGACAGCGCCACGAGGTCGACGCCGAGGCGCAGGGCCCAGCGCAGGTCGCGCTCGTCCTTCTCGGTGAGGGCGGGGACGCTGACCGGGACGCCGGGCAGGTTGAGGCCCTTGTTGTCGGAGACCATGCCGCCGACGGTGACCGTGGTGCGGACGCGGCAGCCGTCGACGTCGACGACCTTGAGGGCGACGCGGCCGTCGTCGATGAGGACGGTGTCGCCGGGGCCGACGTCCCCCGGCAGCCCCTGGTAGGTGGTGGACACCTCGCGGCGCGTGCCGGGGACGTCTTCGGTGGTGATGGTGAACTCATCGCCGAGGGTGAGGCGTACCGGCCCGTCGGGGAAGCGCCCGATCCGGATCTTCGGGCCCTGCAGGTCGGCGAGGATGCCGACGCCGCGCCCGGTGGCGTCGGCGGCCGCCCTGATCCGGTGGTAGACCTCCTCATGGACGGCGTGGTCGCCGTGGCTCATGTTCAGGCGCGCCACGTCGATGCCGGCTTCGACAAGGGCGTGGATCTGCTCGGCACTGGAGCAGGCGGGACCGATGGTGCTGACAATCTTCGCTCGACGGGTCACGCGCACAACCGTACTTAGTTACTTGGCGGTACGAATATTCGTGCAGGATATGGTCGCCTCCGGTTCATCGATTGGTCTAGGGCAGAGGTCTAGACCATAGGGCCCTTCAGCGCTTGAACACCTCGACGGCGGCCTGGCAGAACGCCTTGAGGTCGTCGGGCTTGCGGCTGCTGACGAGGACGTTCGGCCCGTCCTCGCACACCTGTACCTCTTCGTCCACCCATGTGGCGCCCGCATTGCGCAGATCGGTCTGGACACTGGGCCAGGACGTCATGGTGCGGCCCCTCACGACGTCGGCCTCGATGAGCGTCCACGAGCCGTGGCAGATGACGGCGACGGGCTTGCCCGCGTCGAAGAAGGACCTGGCGAACGCGACCGCCTTGGGAACGGTGCGCAGGAAGTCGGGATTGGCGACACCGCCGGGCAGGAGCAGGGCGTCGAACTCGGTGGGGCCGGACACGTCCACGGTCGTGTCGATGGGGAACGTGTCCCCCTTGTCGAGGTGGTTGAACGCCTGGAGGCGGCCGGACTGGGTGGAGACCAGGCGCGGGGTGCCGCCCGCCTGCTCGACGGCCGTCCAGGGTTCGGTGAGTTCGACCTGCTCGGTGCCCTCGGGGGCGCACAGGAACGCGATGGTCTTGCCCTGGAGATCGTTCGACATGATTTCTCCTGCATTTGGTGGGTTTCATGGGCTCCTGCCCCGAGGGGCGGGTGGTATGCAGGAGGGGTGAGTCCGACCGGCTATCGCGAGTACCGGGCGCCGGGGCTGGCGTGCGCGTGGACGGCGGCGCTGCCGCCGGACGCCGAGCCGTTCGTGCAGCGCGTCGTGCCGGACGGCTGCGTCGACCTGATCTGGTCGGACGCCGGGATCCTGGTGGCGGGGCCGGACACGGGCCCCGTCCCCGCGACCGTCCGGCCGGGTGAGGCGATGGTGGCGGTGCGGTTCCGGCCGGGGACGGCGCCGCCGGTGCTGGGCGTCCCGGCGGACGCGATCCGGGACGGGCGCCTCCCCCTGCGCGAGCTGTGGGGCGCGGAGGCGGACCGGCTGGCCGGCACCGTGGCGGACGCGGGCGACCGGCGCGCGGCGCTGGTCGCGGCGGTGCTGGACCGGATGCCCCCGCCCGATCCGCTGGTGCCGGCGGTGGTCGCGGCGCTGGAGCGGGCCTCGGTGCGGGACGTGGCGGACGAACTGGGCATCGGCGAGCGGCAGCTGCGGCGGCGGTCGCTGGCGGCGTTCGGGTACGGGCCGAAGACGCTGCAGCGGGTGCTGCGGTTCCAGCGGGCGCTGGGACTGGTCCGGGCGGGCCGGACACGGGCGGACGCCGCGTATGCGGCGGGCTACGCCGACCAGGCCCATTTCGCCCACGAGGTGCGCGACCTGGCGGGTGAGCCCCTCCGGAACCTGCTGGGAGCTACGGCTTGAGCCGGCCGTACGCGCGCAGCGTCAGGAGGCGCTCGACGGTGGTGAAACCGCGCCACTCGGGCCGGGTGACGGGCGTCCAGCTGGGGAAGGCGATGTCCCAGCCGCCGTCCTCACCCTGGGCGCCGATGAGGGCGTCGAGTTCGGCGTCGATGACGTCGCCGGTGAACAGGCGGCGTCCGTATCCGTCCGGGGCGGGAGCGAAGTCGAGGGGCCCTTGGTGGTCGCTGTGCGCGGCGGCGGCGAGGGTCTCGCGGACACGGGTGAAGGCGGCCTCGGCGCGATCGCGGTCGGGCACATGGTCGAGGAAGGCCAGGACGGCCAGGACGTCGTACGCGCCGGGCTCCGTGGTGAGGTCGTCCAGGTAGCGCCGGCAGAAGCCGGTGGCGGGCCCGAGCCAGGGGTGGTCGGAGCCGGCCCGGTGGAGCATCCCGGCGAGGGTTCCGGTCGGGTTGATATGGCTGAACGGCTCGCCGGGCGCCTGCCACCAGGGGCCGTGCGGGGCGTCGCGGACGGTGGGCAGCACGAACGGCACTCCCCCGCCCGCCCCGGTGATGGACGCCAGGTAGCCGCCGGCGCGCGCCACGGCGGGGTCGCCGTCCGCACCGGCCTCGTGCAGGAACTGGAGCGCGTGCTGGGTGGGGACGGGCTGGCTGCCTTCGCCGCGCAGGTCGGGTTCGAGGGCGTGCCCGTAGCCGCCGTCGGGGTTCTCGTAGGCCCTGAGTGCCGCAAGGACGGGCGCGGCGGGCCCGCCGCGGAAGTGGAGCGCGAACCGGTGCCGGTCGATGAGGCGGGCGTTGAGCAGCATGAACCGCTCGGCACGGGCCAGGTCGGTGGCGTGCAGGACTCTCATACCCTCGACGGTAGGCGGCCGCGTCCGGCCCGTCTTGCAGGAAACGGACGTCCTGGGCCGGGGACGCGGTGGGCCCGGCCACCCCAGCGGTGGGTGGCCGGGCCCCTGATGTCCCGCGTTGCGGGGTGCGGGAGCGCGTGGCCCACGGCGGCGTGACGGGACGGGGCCGTCCGGCCGCCGCGCGTGAACCCTGGCGGGACGGTAGCCGACCGGTTTCAAGACCACAAGGGGGCCGGGGCCGCCCGGGTCGTGGCGGTTCCGCGCGGGCCGCGGAGCCGTACCCGTCCCCGACGGGCCGCCGCCCTGCTCGGCCCCGTACAGGACGCCGATCAGACCTGCCTGGGTGGGGGCGGCTCAGGCCGGTGCTCCGGGTCGGCGTCCCGGCTCGCCAGCCAGTCGCGGAGCGCGGGGACGTGGCGGGAGACGAGATCCGCCGGGACGGCGGCCTCGACGTCGACCGCGGCGCCGTCCCGGCCCGGTGAGACCTCCGGGTTTCCCCGGCCCCTCCTCAGCCGGCGCCGCCGTTCCAGGAGACCGATTCGTCGAGCTCGCCGAACGGCTGGGTGAGGCTGTACCAGCACCCGGAGTCGTCGCGGAAGACGGCCTCGATGCCGTAGGGGCGCCGCTCCGGCTTGTGGACGAACTCGACCCCCGCGGCCGACAGCCGCTCGTACTCGGCCTGGCAGTCGTCGGTGTTGAACGCGCCGGCACCGAGCACGCCCTTGGCGATGAGCGCCTTCATGGCGGCGGCCGAGTCGGGGTCCATGGTCGGCGGGCCGGGCACCATGAGGGCGAGGCTCAGGTCGGGCTGGTCCTTGGCGCCGACGGTGACCCAGCGCATGCCGCCCTCGCCGAGCGTCATGTCGTCACGGACCTCCAGGCCGAGCTTGCCGGTGAAGAACTCCAGGGCCGAGTCCTGGTCGAGCACCCAGACGGTGGCCAGCCCCAGTTTTGTGATCATGCCGTTGTCTCCTTCGTGAAGGGCGATCACGCATCACCGTAGGAGGCGGCCGGCCGGGCGGGCTTCTCGATAATTGCGCAGCCCCGGTCCGCGCGGAAACCGCCCGCCCACAGCAGCACGAAGCAGCCGGGGATCGAGGACGCGCCGGGGGTGCGGGCGTGCCGCCGGAACTCGGTCGGCGTCATCCCCGTCTGCCGCTTGAAACGGGTGCAGAACGTGCCGAGGCTGGTGAAGCCGACCAGCATGCAGATCTCGGTGACGGTCAGGTTGGCCGTGCGCAGCAGGTCCTGGGCGCGTTCGATGCGGCGGCGGGCCAGGTAGGCGCCCGGAGTCTCCCCGTAGACCTCGTTGAACAGCCGGACGAAGTGGTAGCGCGAGTACCCGGCGCGGGCCGCGACGGCGGCCACGTCGAGCGGCTCGGCCCAGTCGCGGTCCATGGTGTCGCGGGCGGCCCTCATCCGGCGCAGCGTCCCGGTGCCCGGGGTGGACGGCGCGATTCCCATGCCCCTGATGCTCGCATGGCGAAGGCCCCGGAGGCGGTCCGCCCCCGGGGCCCGTGCCGTCGCACCCGCCGATCAGGCGATCGGACGGGCCGTGGGCGGGATGGGGTAGGGCAGGTGGGTCCGGCCGGTCAGGTGGGCGTCGACGCCGTGGGCGGCGGCGCGGCCCTCGGCGATCGCCCAGACGATCAGGGACTGGCCGCGGCCCATGTCGCCCGCGACGAACACGCCGTCCACGGACGTCCGGTAGTCGCGGTCGCGGACCACGTTGCCGCGCCGGTCCAGCTCGACGCCGAGCTGCTCCAGCAGCCCTTCGCGCTGCGGGCCGACGAAGCCCATGGCCAGCGTGACCAGTTCGGCGGGGATCTCCCGCTCGGTGCCCTCGACCGGCGCGAACCCCGTCTGCGGGCCGCCGACCTCCACCAGCTTCAGCGCGCGGACGTTGCCGTCCTCGTCGCCGGTGAACTCGCTGGTGGAGACGGCGTAGACGCGTTCGCCGCCCATGCCGGCGAGCTCCTCGTGGGCGCTCTCCACCTTGAACAGCACCGGGTACGTCGGCCACGGCTGGGCGTCCGGGCGGGACTCCGGCGGCCGCGGCATGATCTCCAGCTGGGTGACGGACGCGGCGCCCTGCCGGATCGCGGTGCCGACGCAGTCGGCACCGGTGTCGCCGCCGCCGATGACGACGACGTGCTTGCCCTGCGCGGAGATCGGCGACTCCTCGTAGTCGCCCTCCTGCACCCTGTTGGCCGGCGGCAGGTACTCCATCGCCTGGTGGACGCCCTTGAGCTCACGCCCGGGGACGGGCAGGTCCCGCCACGCGGTGGCGCCGCCCGCGAGGACGACGGCGTCGTGGCGGGCGCGCAGGTCGTCCGCGGTGATGTCGACACCGACGTTCACCGAGGTCCGGAAGACGGTGCCCTCGGCGCGCATCTGGGCGAGCCGCCGGTCGAGGTGCCGCTTCTCCATCTTGAACTCGGGGATGCCGTAGCGCAGCAGGCCGCCGATCCGGTCGGCGCGCTCGTACACCGTGACGTCGTGGCCGGCGCGGGTGAGCTGCTGCGCGGCGGCGAGGCCGGCGGGCCCGGAGCCGACGACCGCGACCGTCCTGCCGGTCCTGACGGCGGGCGGCCGCGGGCGCACCCAGCCCTCCGCGAACGCCCGGTCGATGATCTCGACCTCAATCCGCTTGATCGTCACCGGCTCCTGGTTGATGCCGAGGACGCAGGCGCTCTCGCACGGGGCCGGGCACAGCCTCCCGGTGAACTCCGGGAAGTTGTTGGTGGCGTGCAGCCGCTCGGCGGCCTCGTGCCAGTCCTTGCGGTAGACGAGGTCGTTCCATTCCGGGATGAGGTTGCCGAGCGGGCAGCCCTGGTGGCAGAACGGGATGCCGCAGTCCATGCAGCGGCTCGCCTGCCGCTCCAGCCGGTCGCGGCCGAAGTCCTCGTAGACCTCGGACCAGCTCTTGATCCGCACGTCGACGGGGCGGCGCTTCGGGAGCTCCCGCCGGGCGGTCAGGAAACCCTTCGGGTCAGCCATGTCGCAAGTCCCCCTCTCAGCTCTGCGCCGCGGCCATGACGGCCTCGTCGACGTCGCGTCCCTCGGCCTCGGCCTCGGCCATGGCGCCCAGGACGCGCCGGTAGTCACGTGGCATGATCTTGGTGAAGCGGGCCGCGGCGGCGTCCCAGTCGTCCAGCAGCCGCCGGGCGACCTGCGAACCGGTCTCGGCCAGGTGCCGCTCGGTCAGCGACCGGACGACGTCCACGTCGTCGCCGTCGAGCGGTTCCAGGTCGACCATCTCGCCGTTGACCCGCTCGGGCACCAGGTCCAGGACGTAGGCGATGCCGCCGGACATGCCGGCCGCGAGGTTGCGTCCCGTCGGGCCGAGGATGACGGCCCGGCCGCCGGTCATGTACTCGCAGGCGTGGTCGCCGGCTCCCTCGACGACGGCGGTCGCGCCGGAGTTTCGGACGCAGAACCGCTCGCCGACGACCCCGCGGGCGAACAGCTCACCGGACGTGGCGCCGTACAGGATGACGTTGCCGCCGATGATCTGCTCCTCGGCCGCGAACCCGGCGTCCGCCGGGGGACGCAGCGTCAGCCGCCCGCCGGACAGGCCCTTGCCGACATAGTCGTTGGCGTCACCGATCAGCCGGAGGGTGATGCCGCGCGGCACGAACGCGCCGAACGAGTTGCCCGCCGACCCGGTGAAGGTGATGTCGATGGTGTCGTCGGGCAGCCCGTCCGCGCCCCGTCGCAGGGTCACCTTGTGGCCGAGCATGGTCCCGACCGTGCGGTTGATATTGCGGATGGGCAGTTCGAGATTCACCTGCCCGCCATGCTCGATGGCCCCCTCGGCGAGCTGGATCAGCGTGTTGTCCAGGGCCTTCTCCAGCCCGTGGTCCTGCTCGGCGGTCCGGCGCAGCGACGCACCGCCCGGCACCTCGGGCATGTGCAGGATCGGGGTCAGGTCCAGCCCGGACGCCTTCCAGTGCTCGACGGCCGCGTGGGTGTCGAGCATCTCGACCTGCCCGATCGCCTCGTCCAGCGAGCGGAACCCGAGGGCCGCCAGGTACTCGCGGACCTCCTCGGCGACGAACTCGAAGAAGTTGACGACGAACTCCGGCTTGCCGGAGAACCGCTCGCGCAGGACGGGGTTCTGGGTGGCGACGCCGACCGGGCAGGTGTCCAGGTGGCAGACCCGCATCATGATGCAGCCCGACACCACCAGCGGCGCGGTCGCGAAGCCGTACTCCTCGGCGCCGAGCAGCGCGGCGATGACGACGTCCCGCCCGGTCTTCATCTGCCCGTCGGTCTGCACGACGATGCGGTCGCGCAGCCCGTTCAGCAGCAGCGTCTGCTGAGTTTCGGCGAGGCCCAGCTCCCAGGGCGCGCCCGCGTGCTTCAGCGAGGTCAGCGGCGAGGCACCGGTGCCGCCGTCGTGCCCGGAGATGAGCACCACGTCGGCGTGCGCCTTCGACACCCCGGCCGCGACCGTGCCGACCCCGACCTCGGCGACGAGCTTGACGTGCACGCGCGCCGCCGGGTTGGCGTTCTTCAGGTCGTGGATGAGCTGCGCCAGGTCCTCGATCGAGTAGATGTCGTGGTGCGGCGGCGGCGAGATGAGGCCGACGCCCGGGGTGGAGTGCCGGGTCTTGGCGATCCACGGGTACACCTTGTGGCCGGGCAGCTGGCCGCCCTCGCCGGGCTTGGCGCCCTGCGCCATCTTGATCTGGATGTCGTCGGAGTTGGTGAGGTACTCCGAGGTCACGCCGAACCGGCCGGAGGCGACCTGCTTGATGGCGCTGCGCCGCAGGTCGCCGTTCTCGTCGGGGGTGAAGCGCGCCGGGTCCTCGCCGCCCTCGCCGGTGTTGGACTTGCCGCCGAGCCGGTTCATCGCGATCGCGAGGGTCTCGTGCGCCTCCGCGGAGATGGAGCCGTACGACATGGCGCCGGTGGAGAACCGCTTGACGATCTGCGATACGGGCTCGACCTCCTCGATCGGCACCGGTTCCCGCTCGCCCTCCTTGAGCCGGAACAGGCCGCGGAGCGTCATGAGCTTCTCGGCCTGCGAGTCGACCTTCGCGGTGTACTCCTTGAAGATCTCGTAGCGGCGGGTGCGGGTGGCGTGCTGCAGCTTGAACACCGTGTCCGGGTTGAACAGGTGCGGCTCGCCCTCGCGGCGCCACTGGTACTCGCCGCCGACCTCCAGCGTCCGGTGCGCCGGCTCGTTGCCGCCCGGCGGGTAGGCGCGGGCGTGCCGCTCGGCGACCTCGCGGGCCAGCACGTCGAAGCCGACGCCGCCGAGCCGGGACGTGGTGCCGGTGAAGCAGCGGGACACCACGCCCGCGCCGAGGCCGATCGCCTCGAAGATCTGCGCGCCGGTGTAGGACGCGACCGTGGACACGCCCATCTTCGACATGATCTTCAGGACGCCCTTGCCGTACGCCTTCACCAGGTTCCGGACGGCCCCGCCCGGTTCCCCGCCCTCGATGACGCCGGCGCGGACCAGGTCCTCGACGGTCTCGATCGCCAGGTACGGGTTGATCGCGGACGCGCCGTACCCGATGAGCAGCGCCATGTGGTGGCACTCGCGGGCCTCGCCCGTCTCGATCACCAGGCCGACCCTGGTGCGGGTCTTCTCCCGGATCAGGTGGTGGTGGACGGACCCGGTGAGCAGCAGCGACGGGATCGCGGCGCGGGCGGAGTCGGCGCCGCGGTCCGACAGCACGATGATGCGGGCGCCCGCGGCGATGGCCCGGCTCACCTCGGAGTTGATCTCCTCCAGGCGGGCCTCCAGGGCCTCTCCCCCGCCGACGGCCTCGTACAGGCCGTGCACGACGTGGGCGTGCAGGTGCGGCAGCGCCCCCTCGTCGTCAATGTGGATGATCTTGGACAGCTCGTCGTTGTCCAGGATCGGGGTGGGCAGGACGAGACGGCGGCACGAGTCCGGGCCGGGCGCGAGGAGGTTGCCCTCCGGGCCGAGCGTGGACTGCAGCGAGGTCACCAGCTCCTCGCGGATGGCGTCCAGCGGCGGGTTCGTGACCTGCGCGAACAGCTGCTTGAAGTAGTCGAACAGCAGCCGCGGGCGCTCCGAGAGCACCGCGATCGGGGTGTCGGTGCCCATCGACCCGATCGGCTCGGCGCCGGTCCTGGCCATCGGCGTCAGGATGATCCGCTGCTCTTCGAGCGTGTAGCCGAACATCTGCTGCCGCTTGACGAGCGTCTCGTGGGTCGGGACCTCCCGCTCGCGCCGCGGCAGCTCCTCGAACCGGACCAGGCCCTCGTGCAGCCATTCCCCGTAGGGGTGCTCGGCCGCCAGCTCGGCCTTGACCTCGTCGTCCTCGACGATCCGCCCGGCGGCGGTGTCGACCAGGAAGATCTTGCCGGGCTGCAGCCGGCCCTTCCGGACGACCTTGCTCGCCGGGATGTCGAGCACACCGGCCTCGCTGGCCAGCACGACCAGGCCGTCATCGGTCACCCAGTACCGGCCGGGACGCAGCCCGTTGCGGTCGAGGACGGCGCCGACGACGGTGCCGTCGGTGAAGCTGACGCTGGCGGGGCCGTCCCACGCCTCCATCAGGGTGGAGTGGAACTCGTAGAACGCGCGGCGGCCGGCGTCCATCTCGGCGTGGTTCTCCCACGCCTCCGGGATCATCATCAGCACCGCGTGCGGCAGCGACCGCCCGCCGAGGTGCAGCAGTTCCAGGCACTCGTCGAACGAGGCGGTGTCGGACGCCTCGATGTCGATCACCGGGAAGATCCGGGAGATGTCACCGGGGATCAGGTCGGACTTCAGCAGCGCCTCGCGGGCCCGCATCCAGTTCCGGTTGCCCTTCACCGTGTTGATCTCGCCGTTGTGGGCGATGAACCGGTACGGGTGGGCCAGCTCCCAGGCGGGGAACGTGTTGGTCGAGAACCGCGAGTGCACCAGGGCGATCGCGCTGGTGAGGCGGCGGTCGGACAGGTCGGGGAAGAACGGCTCCAGCTGCGGGGTGGTCAGCATCCCCTTGTAGACGATCGTCCGGCTGGACAGGCTCGGGAAGTACACCCGGACGTCCTGCTCGGCGCGCTCGCGCATGCAGAACACGACGCGGTCCAGCTCCAGGCCGGTCTTGCCCGCGTGCGGGCCGCCCTCGGCGGGGGCGAGGAACAGCTGCGCGAAGTGCGGCATGACCCGGCGCGCGGCCGGGCCGGTGAAGTCGGGGTCGTGCGGGAGCTCACGCCACCCGAGGACCGACAGGCCCTCCTCGGCGCAGAGCGTCCCGATGCGGGCGACCGCGGCGGCGCGCTCGTCGCCGTCCGCGGGCAGGAAGGCGATGCCGGCCGCGTACGCGCCGGGTTCGGGGAGCGGGAAGTCGCAGACCTCGCGGAAGAGGGCGTCCGGGATCTGGATGAGGATGCCGACGCCGTCACCGTCGTCCGGCTCCGCGCCCACCGCGCCGCGGTGGTCGAGGTTCTTCAGTACGGTCAGGGCGTTCTGGACGATGTCATGGCTCTTGCGGCCGTGCATGTCCGCGACCATGCCGACGCCGCAGGCGTCGTGCTCGTTGGCCGGGTCGTACAGCCCCTGCGCATGGGGGCGGCCCTGCGTGCGGGCAGCAGGTGTGAAGGCAACAGCGGCCATCAACCCTCCCGTCGTCGTCTCGTGTCACTGCTTCGATGTCAGTGCAGTCGTGGGACGACGTTGGCCCTGCTGCGGTGGGATGACATTACATCACTGTCGGGAACATGCCCGAATACACCCGATCGCGAAACTTCTCGGTGGTGATCCCGGATGCGTCATCTCCGAGTGGTTTAGACCAGGCTAATGGTTCGCCGTGACCGGCCCGCGCACCGGCCCCCGGTGAGCATCGTCACCAAGACGCGATGTTTACCACCGGACGCCGATGACCTACCGGGAGATTCCCCGGCCGGATCGCGGGCGGCTAGTGGGACGCGCGGGCGGCCCGGCCGAGCACCGCCGGGGACTTGCCGCCCTCGATCAGCAGCGACAGGAGCGTCTCGTCCGTCTCGTCGCCCTTGCCGTCCAGGCGCGCGGCCCACGAGACGACGGCGAAATGTCCCATGGCGAGGCCGCGTGCCATGCCGAAGCCGCGTCCGAAGCCGTCCAGTGGGGCGGGCGCCTGCGGGGGCAGGACGAATCCGGCGCCGATCATCTCCTCCAGCTTCGCGACGAACCGGTCCGCATCCGCCGACCCGTTCAGGTTGAACACCGCGACGGCCAGCGCGTAGCCGCGTCCCGTATCGGAGTAGAGCCCGCGCGCCGCCTGTGTGCAGCCGCCCCGGCGCAGCTCGGCGCCCACGGACCGGCCCCACACGGCGGCGGCGCAGTCACCGTCCAGGCGCTTGGCGCGCAGCTTCAGTTTGGCCTTCCCGCCCGGGACGGGCAGCGTCGCCGCCTCCGGCGGGAACACCTCCCCGGCCGTCAGCGGCCCCGGGTCCGCGCGGCGGGTGGTGATGCCCGCGTACGCCGAGGTCGACGGCGAACTGGAGTAGGACGCCGGCGAAGGCCCGTTCCCGGCGGGTTCACCGATCTTCGCGTCGGCGGGGTGACCGGCGGCGGGCCTGTCTCCGCCACGCGGCAGGACGCAGACGCCGAGGCCGATCAGCATGAGCACGCCGAGGACGGCCGCCGCGCCGAAGTACAGCTTCGGCCCCGGCCCGGTGGAACGCCCGGCGGGCCTGTCCGCCTTCTTCGCTTTGCGAGCCTTCTTCGCTTTGCCGGGCTTCTTCGCCTTCCCACCGCGCGGACCGGGGGGCGGAGAGGCTTCGTACGCGTCCCCGTACTGGGCGTCCCCGTACGAGGCGTCCTCGTACTGCGCGTCCCCGTACGGGGCGTCGTCATAGGGCGCGTCGTCATGCGGGGGGACGGGCGGCGGGGCGGGGCGTTCCGGTCGCGGGGACGGGCGGCGGGCCGGGGCGCCCCGGCGGGAACCGCCCGCGCGGGCCGACGGCGTCCTGCGG
>NZ_BCQQ01000166.1 GCF_001552155.1 Actinomadura formosensis NBRC 14204
CCGCCCAGGCCCGCGCGGCGGCCCGCGCCCGCGCCCGGGAAGCCCGCCGTGCCGCCGAGACCGCCGAACCCGCCGAGGTCATCGACCTCGTCACCCCCGACGAGGTCTTCGACCAGTACGCCGACGACCGCCGCGCTGTCGGCGAATAACCGGTGCGCGAGCACCCCCCGATGTTTGCTAACCTTACGGAGTCCTCGGGGCTGTAGCGCAGTCCGGTAGCGCACCTCGTTCGCATCGAGGGGGTCAGGGGTTCAAATCCCCTCAGCTCCACCGAGGAAGGCTTACTAGAACAAATGGCCGAATCAAGGCCGCCTAGCAGGACTTCCACGGTATCCGTCCAAGCAGAGCCCTTCTCCTCCGGGAGAGGGGCTCTGCTGGCGTTCTGGGGCCTTGTGGTGGGTGCCGAGTTCTCCTCGGTGGCTGCATCCTCTTCCGCGTGTTCCGGGCCGCTGTGTGCCCCCTGAAGCGCGTGCAGCCGGGCAAACGGCGCCTTCAAGGCACCCTCGGTCACCTCGTCTTCCTCCACGTACAGCCCATGGAAGATCGCCTGGTTGAGCAGGCGGCGATCCTCGTCGCCGCAACGCCGGTAAAGCTCCTGGGGGTTCTCTAGTAGCTTCAAGCAGGCTTCGATCAAGCGGACCCCTTCGGACAGGTCCTGGTCGGTCTCCTTGAGACGTTCCTTGAGGTGCTGCCGCTGGCGCTCGATCTCGCGCAGCTTGGACTTGATCTTGACTTGCGGGAGGGTACCGTCTGCTGCCAGGTCGATGAGGTTCTCCTCGCGGGCGTCCAACCCTTGTAGCTCGGTGGTGAGCTGCTGGCGGAGGAGGTGGGAGGCTGCTGCCGTCTCGTCCATGGTTTCGGCCATATGGCCACGGACGTCGGCGATGAACTCTGGGGTGAAGCGGATGCGATCGTAGTGTTGCTCGACAGCCTCCTCGATGAGGAGGACGTTAACGTGGGGAGACAGGCAGGAGCCGTCCTGCCTGTTTCGGCAGAACTCAGTGCCGCGAGCATTGACCGTGCGCTGGAGGATCAGCCTCTGCTTGATGCCTACCTTCCGACAGCGTGCGCAGAAGAGTGACCCCTTGAGGTAGTGATGATGCACTCGTCGCCGCTCCCCGGCGGTGGAGCGTGCTTCGATGACTTCCTGAACACGCTCGAAGAGGTCTTCGTCGATGAGCGGTTCGTGACGGCCCGTGTACTCTTCGCCCTTGTAGGTGACGTATCCGATGTAGTACCGATCGCGCAGCATCTCGGATAGCTTGTTGATCGATACCTGTTGAGCGGGGTAGCGCGCGGTAGGCCGAGTACGCAGCCCTCGGTCGTACAGCTCGTCGGAAAGATCAGCAAGTGTGAAACTTCCTGTGGCATACAGCTCGAATGCTAGCCGGACGAAAGGCGCGCGTTCCGGGTCGACGGCGACAGTGCGGATCTGGCGACCCTCGAAGCGATCAAAAACGTTGAGGTAGCCGAGAGGCGCACGCCCCAGCGTGCCACCGTTCTTGGCCTTCTGTCCCATCTTGTAGGCGATGTCAGCGCCGGACTCGCGTGATTGGTACTCGTTGAAGGTAGCCAGGATGCCGTGCATCAGCTGGCCGACCGGTGAGTCGTCGATTGACTCGGTGGCGGAGATGAGCGTGACGCCGCGCTTCCGGAGATCCGCCATGACGATAGCGTCGTCGAGTCGATTGCGAGCCATGCGTGACAGCTTGTAGACGATGATGTAATCGACGCAGGTCGCCCGTCGCGTCGGCGTAGGGCATATGCGGCCGATCGACATCGTGGTCTGCGGCAGCGTGGCGGTGAACCGCTCCGGGGCACGGATCGGCAAGGGTGCGGGCTACTCCGACCTTGAGGTGGCGCTGCTCATTGAGGCAGCCCTGGTGACGGACGAGACGATCATCGGTGCGCCGGTCCACCAGCTCCAGGTCGTCGACGAGGAGATCCCGGAGACCGAGCACGACTTCAGCGTGGACGTGATCGTGACGCCGGACGAGGTGATCGAGTGCGCGAGCCGGCGCCGGCCCCTGGGGCTGATTTGGGATGATCTCACGCCGGAGAAGGTTAAGGCGATCCCGGTCCTCGCAGCACAGATGAAGCGACTGTCAAATGGATGACTCTTTGGCTTTAGATCCAATAGGTCTTATTCATAGCCGGATGAGGCTTTAGCGAGCCTCCCTCGACTTTCATGCCGGTCTCCGCCATGCGCAAATCCTCCAGCTCTTCACGCGCGCGGTTCACGGCATCGCATTGATCTTGGGAGAGGTAAAAGCTGAAGCTTTGTACAATCTCCCAGGCGTGGTAGGTGATTTCAAAATTCGGAGGGCGCTGAGCTGCAAACTCCAGGAATGAAGCAACAGCTTCATCGACATCCTCTTTGTGTACGCGCGGAGGTAGCTGAGGAAGAATGTCTACTCCTCCATCCGCGCTATACACCACCACGACCGCAGAAGGCGGCTCGCTCCCGAGATATCTCACTGCGTTATTGAACCGGCTGCCTCGTGCTGGATCGCCTTCTCCGCGTGCCGTGCCGTCCAGGATAACTCCAATAGCGTGACATTGACCGCTCGGATCCATGAGGAGGGCACCATCCATGTCAGTGAGCTGGGTAACCAGCTCTGGCGGGAGGCAAGTAGGCTCCACTGACCAAGCTTGCGGCGACAGTCGCTGTGCTTCCTCGGCAGCACTGCTAGAAATAACAAGCATGGCACCGTGTCGATGGTCTCCAGCGGCCCTAGCCGCCTCCAGCAATGCGACGGTGTCACATTCTGGAAAAAGTCGGTCGACCAGGTCGCAGAAGTAGTCTTCATCCAGAATGCGAGTTGGCAAGCTCGGGACGCCGTCCTTGACGGCAAGAAGCGGCACGTCCGCATGTGAAAGCTCCCACGCGCCACGGGTAGTGAAGGTCACGACGAAAATCGTCTCGGTGGCAGGGTCGTAGTCAGCTCGGATATGCCCTAGGCCATATACCTTCTCCCCGTCGGACAGGACATCCGCGCTTGGTCCGCTGGCCTCTAGAAGCTTGCGAACGGCCAACGGCTTACGTATATCAACAGGGGAGTGAAGCTTGACTACGAAATCAATAGCCGGACTATATGAGGGTGCGAATACCAGACGCCCGGAGCCTGTGCGCCCTTCATATGGCAACGCGGCCAGGTTGTTCATCAACAAGTCGGTATTACTGCCGAACCAATAGCCAGAGCAGTACATGATATCACGCACAAAGGACTCGGTTGCTGTACGCACTACTTCGCTGGAGCTGACACCTAGAATATTCAGACCAGCGCCTGGCTCGGGTAGGTATAGAGACTGGGCGGCGAGTTTGAGCACCCTGCCCATGGCAGAATGAAACAGTGAGGGATAAATAGCAAAGCGATCTCTAGTGGTTGTTTTGATCTGCGGCACCCTTGCAAGGACTGCCTGATCCACGCTGATGACTACGTGTACCAGGTAGTCTCCCACTCGTACCGAGTTCGCCGCGAAGAACACTCGCTTTTCTTGACCCGGTAGCGACGCCAGCGCTTCCTTAAGTGCCTCAGTCCACGCACTGCGACGGAGCCTTAGCTGGTGATTCTCTTGGGCTTGAGGGTGTGAATGGAAGACGTTGTGCTCGGGGTGATCGTCATACTTCTGCCCTGCCAGTTGCTGAACGCCGGCAAAATCGGAGGGGTGAAGATTTCCCTCGCCCTGTTCGATGCAAATATCGAACTCATGTTGACCGGCCACCTGGAAGCCTACGAGTATTGTCCTCGGCTCACCATGGATGCCGAGAGAATCTAGTACCGAGTTGACTTCGACGTTGAGGGCCATGCGAAAATGACTCTGGTAGCCCCACATAAACTGCTCGATGTAGCGTCCAGCCATCTCTCGCCTCTCTCACACACGGCTATGGCGACTGGAAGTCGCTGCCTCGCAAGAGCCGACCAGCTCGTCTTGCGAGACGGCGCGTTAGGTCCCACTTGCCTCATTTGCTCGCTGGTGGGTGTGGCTGGGACCTCGACGATCGCCACGGATCCGGTCACTGAGGGAATCTGACTACTTTACACCTCGCTGGCACGAGGAGCGTAGAGAAGGTAAGCCGATCGCCGTGCCCCCGAGCCCAGACCTGTTCCGTACGTCACCCGGGCAGATAGACACCGGAGCCGACGGCGAAGGAGAGATATGGGTTGATTGATGGGTTATGGCGGGATTATGTTGAAGTGTCGGTCTTTGGGGGTCAACTAGGACCACCAAGGTACCCACACACTCGACGCGGCACTGGCGGGTCACTATAAAGGTGACGGAATCACACGTACGTTCACCGCAAAGACCCACTTCCGCGAACGACGTGTCAGTATACTGGACGGGCCCCGAGTGAGAGCAAAGCAATGACACTCGAAGAAAAATTTGCGGGTTGGACGGATGTCTCAAGTCCAACCGAGCAGGATAAACAAGACCGCACGGAGCGCATGATTCGTGACGCTGTCGACGCCCATCCGGCGTTCGAGGGCTACGACATCGAAGTCTACGTCAAAGGCTCGTACGCAAACAAAACCAATGTACGGGCCGACAGCGACGTGGATGTCGCTGTGCAGTGTAATGAGGCTCTGTACTCCGATGAGGCAAAGCCGGGAACGAAGCCCGCCGGCACTCCGTATAATGGAATTTGGACGCCCACTCGTCTGCGTTCGGAACTGAAAGAGGCGCTGGAAGCGAAATTCGACTCTCAGGTCGATGATTCAGGCTCAACGGCATTCAGGATTAACTCCAGTTCTGCTCGCGTGGATGCCGACGTCGTGCCGTGCTTCGATTACCGCTACTACCTTTCTAGCGGAGAGATCCGTGACGGCGCCAAGGTATTTAAGAAGGATGGCACCAGCTTGGTGAACTACTCCCGTCAGCAACTTGAGAACGGAGAAGCTAAAGATTGCCGAACCGGTGACGACTACAAGTCCGCGGTGCGCATCATGAAGCGGGTCGAAAACCTGATGGTGGAGAACGGCGTGCACCGCGTGGTGCCATCGTTCTTCGTCGAATGTTTGGTCTACAACTGCCTAGATGACTTGTTCCGGCGTTCGACCTGGACCAGCGCCATTAAGGGCATCATCTATCATATATGGAGCAATCTCGAAGGTACTGAACCGACAGATGTGACTGAGCGGTGGCTTGAGGTAAGCGAGTGCAAGTACCTCTTCCAGAGTACCCAGGATTGGACGCGCAAGGACGGACGAGACTTTGCACATGCCGCGTGGAACTACCTGGAGCTTGGGAAATGAAACGCAACGTCCTGATTCGTGTCATTGTCGGCGTGGTTGTCGTCGTTCTCTTCATCCAGACTTGGGTGCAAAGCGGCGAGCCCAACTTCGGACTGTCGAAAGTTTTCTCTGCGGCTGTCTTGGCCGCTACCGTCCTCCTCACTCTGTGGGATTTCTGGTTGTGGCGGCTTCCGCTGGCCCAACGAATCCCTGGGACGCCTCGGTGTATACGGGGAACCTGGCAAGGCGTTCTCACTACTTTTTGGGTCGACCCAAAGACGGGAACAAGTCCTGATCCTAAGAAGGTGTATCTGGTGATCAGGCAGTCAGCAAGCCACGTATCAGCTAAGTTGCTGACAAATGAGTCTCGCTCCTCATCTGCTTTTGCCACGATCAATCTAGAAGATGGTTCGTACGAACTACTGTATCTCTATCTGAATAAACCTGACTCACGCTACGAGTCGCGTAGCCGAATGCATCACGGGTCGACGACCCTTGATCTTTCTGGAAGTCCTGTCAGGCGCATGAAGGGAAGGTACTGGACTGATAGGGACACTCGTGGAGAACTCGACTTCACCGAGCGCAGTGGTAAGATTGTTGACGATTTTGATGAGGCGGCCGGGCTCTTCTCGTAGGACGTTCTGACGCATACAGGACTGCGGTTACGTGATTTTCTATTGAACTTAATGATTGACGCGTGGGGAATCCGAAAGAAAAACGGGTTTCCGGTATTGTGGTATTAGTATAGAATGCCCCCTGTGGATGAACAGTCTTTCCTTGAATTCTCCGATCGCTTGGAGTATGTAGCCAGCAAACTTGGCAGCGAGCCATGGATTACCGTCTACGAGTACACCAAGACGGAACAAGAGCAAGTGAGCTACTACAGCGGTCTTGTGCGTCCTGGGATGGTGGAGCAGTGCCTCGGCGACGCGTCGTGGGATCTACATATCGGACACGGCATGCCTGGCTTCGTCTTTTATGGTGACGGCAGATCCGAGTACCTTCGGTTTGGTGATGATAACGGCGTCGAGCCGTTCATTATCGACCGGGACTTCCACGGCCTTAAGCCGTCGTACGTTGAGGTATCGGAAGAGTTCCGACACTTCCACAATCTCTACGAGGATCGTAGGAAGGGCATCTTCACTGCGTTGGACGACAGCGGTGATGACGTGGAAGTCATCCGCATGACGCCGTCGAAGGTGCAGGTGCGAGCCAAGTTCCTCAAGGAGTACTTGGCCGCTCGCGACATGGTGATGCTCCTCTTCTTCGACTTCGACCGTTGGTCGTCGAAGACGCTGGAGGAGCTTGGCATGGAGAAGCAGAGCGAGGACGTACAGAAGAAGAGCCACCGATATATCAGGTGGGTGGACGTAGTGCCTGGTATGACCGACCCTGCCCGAAAGACCTACGCCCGATTCATGGGCAAGAAGATGGTTAAGGGATCCGAGAACTACCGCCCATCGATGTTCTCGGACCGTGAGAGTCGGCAGTACGAGGAGTTCATCATCGGTGTCGATGAGGAGGGTGATAACGTCCACTTCACGTGCGACGAGGAGAAGTTGGCGAACTACTTCGGGAAGAATCCCGACGCTCCTCACTACCTGACACCTGTCTTCTTCGACAAAGCCGTCATGGCTAAGTACTACAACGACCCGGCGAAGTACCGCGTGGAGGATAGCAACCTCCACTGCGGCGGGTACTGGGGGCTGCGGCTCGACAACAACCATCGGGACTATGTCGTCGTCTACCTCGGCGACCTCGGCAAGCTAGCGCACAAGGAACAGCTCTACTGGAAGAGCTTCAACGTCGTGCCCGACGGCAATGTAAGCGATGTTGCGTTTCGACGAAGCATTCTGGGGCAGTGGACGGATGCCGATGAGCCGGCGCTTGCCTTCAAAGCGTCGTATCGGCGCTTCCGTGATCGTTGGCACAAGCAGTTCGGGTGGGATCTGTTCAAGCCACTCAGGCCTGAGGACGAGCACTATTGGACCACGCTGCACGTACCTGCGAGTGAAAATCAGAAAGAGTTCGACGATCAGGTCATGGCGCTGTCGAAGGTGCTTGTTGAGCGGCTGAACGAGCGGGCGATTACAAAGCACATCACGGTGGAACCCAACGACAAGGGCATTACCAAGTTCCAGAAGTATCTTGATGTAGTGGAGTTTCCCGACAGGCAGGCGCTCATCACGCTTCTTCGCAACTTGAATGACTTGCGCAGCGGACCGGCCCACGTGAAGGGCAAGACTTACGAGCGGGCCAGCAGGCACTTTGATCTTGATGAGAAGGGACAGTCGCGCGCGTTCTCAGACCTGTTCGTGGCGGCGACCGCGCTCATCAATAGCCTGGATGCCTTCATGGTGCCGAATGAGGACTAGCGGGGTTTTTCATCGGTGATTGAGGCCTAAAGAGCCTTGTGTCCTCGGTTCGATTCTGGGAGGAGCACCAAAGTAATAGCTTCATCGCGCGATGAGGCTATTACTTCGGACTACCGTTGCCGTCCGTGGGTATCCCGCATCCTCACCCCACGCTCCACCACCCGAGCCCGCACCGTCCAAGGGTCGACCTCGAACTTGCTTCCGATCCGTGCCAGTGACCAGCCGGATTCGTAGAGCCGTACCGCCTCGTCGACCTGCTCGCTCGTCAGCCCCTGCATCCGCATCGTGACGCCCTGGCGCCTGAGGATCTTGCTCGCCGTCTGCCGAGCTATCCCGAATCGGTCGCCCAGTTGGTAGACCGTCGCTCCCGCCTTGTACTCCTCCACGAGCTGCCGTACCTGCTCCTCGCTGAGCCGCTTGATCCGGCCAGGCTTCGGTCGCTTGACAACAGGGGTGACTGGCCCATCCAGCTTCGGCATCTTGGCTAGCAGGCCCTCGAGTTGCCTGACCTGCCACTTTATGTTCGAGTAGGCTCGCCGCTGGTCCACCAGGAACACCCAGGTCAGAGGCCGGTTCAGGAGAGATCCTAGACCGGCCTCTGATCATTTGCCACCACGTTGCCACCAAGACTGAGCGACACCAGATGGCACGATCCGGCCACCAGAACGCCACCCTCGCTCCACATCGACGCAGTCGTAGTGCCGCGACGTAGGCCCCACTCCGCCGGTGCGCGCCGCAAGATTGATCTCTGAGGGTGCACCTGTGGCACCAACGTCCCGAGCCCGCACTGCGCTTCCCCTGAGATCGCCCGGCTTACCGTGCAGATCCGCCGCCGGTTGGCCGAGCCCGGCGCATGTCAATGAGCGGGGTGGCCTCGACGATGGTCGCGTCGCGTTCACCGTCACCGGCGGTGCGGGCATCACGTCGCGGGCTTTGCGTTCGGTTAGCTGCGTTTCCCTCCTGTGGGATGTCCGGTCCGCCGGGTCCGGTGCACGTCCGGAGTCGCTTCCGGTGGCTCCGAGGGCGCTTTCGGCGGACGGGGAAGGTCCTGGCCGGGACCGCGGTGCCTGGCCAGCCAGAGTGCCGCGCCGAGCAGGACCACGCCGGCCGAGAACACCGCGATGGGGGCGGCGGCGGACTGGGGCAGGTAGCGGGACACGGTCTGGGGGAGAATCTGGACGATGCCGTAAGCCCCGAACGCCACGAGCCACACCCTGCGCGCCATCACCCCGGCGACCACCAGGCCCGCGACCGTCATGAGCGCGAGCACGTGCCCGGCCGCGGTCTCCATCGTGAGTTGCGCGCCGACGAGCAGCCCGACCGCCGCGGCGATGAGGCCCACCGTGCGCGGCGGTACCAGGCCCCTGCGCGCGGCCAGCCCCCACAGGGCCGACAGGCCCCAGACGCCCAGCCCGGGTCCCCACAGGACCAGGTCGGCGTCGGCACGCGCGATCCCGCATCCCACCGCGACGGCCAGGGCGGCGAAGACCGCCAGATGCTGCAACGGCGAGCGAGTCCGTCTCCACAGGACGATGCCGTACACGGCGGCGGCCGACGATGCCAGCGTCCAGGTGCTGGTCGGCTCCAGGTGCCACACCTTGGCGCCCAGCAGTCCGGTGAACGCGGCCAGGCACGCGGTCGACAGCAGCCACAGGACGCCGCGGAGACGCTCCAGCGCCGGGTCACGGCCGGCCGGCACGGCGGCGCCCGCCAGCAGCAGCGCCGCCGCGCCGGCCGCGGCGAACGCCAGTTCGGCGACGGTGGGGATGTCCGGCCAGAACTCGTTGACGGCGAGGAATCCGGCGATGACGGCCAGCGCGCCGCCGAGGTAGCCGAGTGCCTCGACGACCAGCGGAGTGCGGCCGTCCCGTGTGCCGCGGAGGCGGTCCGCCCGCTCCGCCGCCTCGATCCGCGCGGCCTGATCCGCGTCGATCAACCCTGCGGCGACCCAGCGACCGAGCCGATCGTGGAGCGCTGGATCGGGCTTCCCGTTGGGCATGGCGGCCTCCGTCTCTCACCTTCATGATCGGCCGTCCGGGTGGCCGCGTCCACGGGCGAAGGTCCCTGCCGTGCCCGCGATGGTCCTGCCGTTCGCGGCGTGGCCGGACCCGCAGGGCAGCGCGGGTTCGCCCGGTGGGTGGCCTTGCTCGCCTGTCTGTAGTCCTGTGTGGGCACCTCGGCGGCGTGTCAGCCTCTACGGTCTACGTATGGCGGGCGGTTGTTGAGAGTAAGGACGGGCATGGCGAACGAG
Organism: Actinomadura formosensis NBRC 14204; assembly: GCF_001552155.1. Classification (GTDB taxonomy): domain Bacteria; phylum Actinomycetota; class Actinomycetes; order Streptosporangiales; family Streptosporangiaceae; genus Spirillospora; species Spirillospora formosensis. The sequence goes on from NZ_BCQQ01000166.1 coordinate 9,861, forward strand.
ACGGAGCGGCTGGCGGGTTTCCTGTACGAGATCGGGCTCCTCAAGCGCTATAAGCGCACGGGCTGGCTTGTCGCGGGCGTGAAGGACCCGGAGAGCATCGCCGACCACTCGCTCCGTACGGCGATCATCGCGAGCGTCCTGGCCGTGATGGAGGGCGCCGATCCCGAGCGTGCCGCGCTGCTCAGCCTCTTCCACGACAGCCAGGAGACGCGTCTCACCGATATCCCTTACCTGGCCAGGCCGTACGTGACGAAGGCGTCCAACGAGGAGGTCACCGAGCGTCAGACGCGCGGCCTGCCGGAGGCGGTTGCCGCTTTGGTCACGGGCGCCGTCGCGGAGTACGAGGGCAAGACCAGTGCCGAGGCGATATGCGCCCGTGACGCGGACAAACTGGAGTGTCTCATCCAGGCCATCGAGTACCGGGAGCACGGCAACCAGAACACCCGGCCGTGGGTGGACAGCTCACTCGCCCAGCTCCAGACCGCGTCCGCCAGGCGTCTCGCCAAGAAGGCGCAGAAGGCCGGCTCTCTCGACTGGGTCATGCGAGCGTTGAACGACGATGAGGACCTGTAGCGGCGATCCCGTACCCGGGCGGTCCGTAGCGCTGCTGTACAGCCGAAAAGTACGGCAACGCACCCGCACACGGGCGCGTCTGATCACTCACCATCGCGCCCCCGGCCGGTAAGGCGAAGGGGTCGCCTCGGCCGGGCCGGTGGTCGGCATCGAGCGGCGTCGCGGCCTATCTGCGCGCCCGCGCAGCCGAGCGCGGCCCATCACACGGTGCCGCGCACGCAGAGGGCTGATTCCGTTCCGGGTCCCGGCGGAAACCCCCGCCTGAGACCCGGCGCCGGGCGGCGGGCGAACCGCAGCCGAGTGTGAGCGGTGACGTCACCGGCAGGCCGGGGATGAACTGCGATGTGCGGATCGGGGGACGGTCGTCCGCCGGTCAACGGGTTTTGGGTGTGGAGTTCAGTGCGCTGCGCAGGGCCGTGCGGGTGAGCAGGAGGATGGGGCCGTCCGGGTCCTTGCTGTCGCGTACTGCGACCACCCCGGCCGCGTCCGCCAGCTCGATGCAGTTGCCGCCGTTGGAGCCGGTGTAGCTGCTCTTGCGCCAGTTGGTGTCCGGGATGCTGGCCAGTTCTACGCACTCGGCGGCGTTGGAGCCGCTGTGGCTGCTTTTGCGCCAGTGGGCGTTTTTCAGGTTCATGGGGCCAGTGTCGGACGCGGTGCGCGGTTTGTCAGGGGGGTGAAGTGCGCTGGGCCGGGTGCGGTCGTGGCTTTGGGGTGTTTGTCGCTGGGCGGCGGGTCGCCTGGGGTGGGGGATGGGGGCGACTCGCCGCGACTCAACGATGTGCGGGATCGAGGGACGGTCGGGGATCGGTCAGCGGGTTGTGGGGGTGGACCGCACCGCGCTGCGCAGGGCCGCGCGGGTCAGCAGGAGGATGGGGCCGTTCGGGTCTTTGCTGTCGCGCACCGCTACTACACCGGCCGCGTCCGCCAGTTCGACGCAGTTGCCTCCGTTGGAGGCGCTGTGGCTGCTCTTGCGCCAGTTGGTGCCTGTCAGATCCATTTTTCCTGGATTACCTTCCTGATTAGCTCGCGTGACATGTCTTCCGTGAGCGTGCGCGAGCGGAGGGCGACGAGTGTTCGTGCCAGCATGGACAGGTCTGCGGGGTCGTCTGTCGTGATGGCGCGTATGGCTGTCTCGACATATGCGACCTCGCTTCGATCGTCCATCGTCGCGACCACGAATGCGCCTGTGTTGCCATCATGCTCGCCGCTTGTCAACACTACTTGAACCGTGACGTTGGGCAACATGCTCAGCTCAATGAGGTGCTCGAGTTGTTCACGCATTGTTTCGGGCGTGCCGACTGGCCGGTGGAGCGCCTGCTCGTCGATCAGTAGTACGAGAGTTGGTGGATCCTTCTCTCCCTGCTTTGAGATGATCGCCTGGCGGTTGAGGCGAGCGTCGGCGGCCTCCTGGTTGCCGTGCAGGATTGCCAGCGCGTAAGCCGGAGTCTGAGCCAGGCCAGGAATCAGGGAGTGTTCCCAGCAGACCAGCATGGCTGCATCGGTTTCGATCTTCGGCCAGTCGAACCAGAGCGGGACCGGGTGACCGTTCCTGTTCAGGTCTTCCCAGAGTTTGATCAGTGCGCCGTCGGCGCGGAGGAGGCGGTCGACCTGCTCCACGAATGAGCGCGTGGCACGCCTGGTGCCGTTCTCGATACGGCTCACCTGCGCCTTGCTGATGTTCGTGTGATCTGCGATGGACTGCTGGGTGACCCCCTTCGCCTCGCGTATCCGGCGCATCTGTCCACCGAAGGCGATTAAGGCGGGGGATTCTTTGGGGCGTTGGCGTCGTGGGGGCATGCTCGCGAAGTTTCCTTCCTCGGTACCTCGCCAAAAAGGAACGGCTGTCACCAGTCGTCACCAAGCGAGGTTGGCAACACGATCGTACAGCGAAACCTTGCTAATTGTGTTGCGTTCGCCACACACAGTGAGGAGATGATCGTGGGCGAGGCGGCGGAGCACGAGATGGTGGTGAAGCAGGACCTCAGAGTGGTCGCGGAGGTGCGGCGGTTCGTGCGGTTGGTCACCGGCCGGTGGGGCATGGACGACTTCGTGCCGTGCCTGGT
>NZ_BCQQ01000167.1 GCF_001552155.1 Actinomadura formosensis NBRC 14204
TTGCGTGTGCTGCGAGGTGGAGACGGGATTTGAACCCGTGTACACGGCTTTGCAGGCCGTTGCCTCGCCTCTCGGCCACTCCACCAGAGCGAGGCCTGATGGGGCCTCTCAGAGCGGACGACGGGATTCGAACCCGCGACCCTCACCTTGGCAAGGTGATGCTCTACCAACTGAGCCACGTCCGCGTGCTGGTCCGGGGGTCGCCCCCCGGGCTTGCATGGACAACTCTAGCGGAATCCTGGAGTGCTTGCGTACAGGGCCGGGGTGTCTTCGGTGACATCGGAGTGGAGGGAGTTCCAGAAGGCGAGTTCGGTGTCCTCTTCGAGGTGGGCGATGCGGCCCCAGAACTCGCGGTCTTCGGCCTCGTGGGCGGCGGCGAGGGAGAGGGCGGGCATGATGGTGGTGCCGGCGTCGGCGGCGTCGAGGTCGGCCGGGGTGACGTCGGCGGGGAGGGTGACGGGGGCGGCCGGGCGGTGGTGCTTGCCGCGTTTGCGGACGCGGATCGGCGGCGTGGTGGGGGCTTTCGCGGCGGCGGCGCGTCCGGCGGCGAGGGCGACGGTGCCGCAGAGGACGAAGGCGAGGATGCCGCCGAGGACGACCTCCTGGGTGGGGAGCTGCTCGGCGGTGGGGGCGCTGTGCTCGGCCTCGTGGGTTTTCGTGGACGTGAGGGGGGCGCCGACTTTGTCGACGGTGGTGGCGGGGGCGGCGTGCTTGGGGGTGTACTTGGCCTCGACTTTGATCTTCGATGGGTACCCGTAGCCCACGACCGAGCCGGTGTCGCGCGTCTTGCGCATGAGCTTGTAGCCGTCGGCGTTGCCCTCGATGGTGTGGAGGGTGTGGCCGTCGACCTTCTCGACGATGCCGACGTGGTCGATCTGGTCGATGTCGCCGGAGCCGTTCCAGTCGTAGAAGACGATGGCGCCGGGTTCGGGGTCGTGGCCCCAGGCGTCGTTCTTCTTGAACCACTTGGCGTGGTCGATGGTGGAGGCGAACTGCCCGGCCTGGTCGGTGACGTCGGCCTTGTCGGCGGCCCAGGCGAGGAACATGTCGCACCAGGGGGCGGTCTTGAAGTACTCGTCGTGGTCGCCGTCGATGTTCTTGGCGTACCAGTCGCCGAACTTGGTGTAGCCGTCGCCCTTCTCGGTGTAGCCGAGTTCCTTCTTGGCGATGTCGAGCAGCTTCTTGCCGATCGGGTCCATCTCGCTCCCTGCGCCTGGCTCGTTCGGGCAGGGTGACGCCCGACCGGGGACCGGACGTGCCGCGTTCCAATGTCACGTTCCGATCTCGACGGAATGTAGCCGAGGTAAATGGCGGGCGGCAAGCCGTTCCGCTGAACAGGTTAAAAGGGACCACTCAGTAGTAGCCACGAGGGAGGACGGTGACCGGACACGAGGCCGCGCGCAGCACCTTGAGCGCGACCTCGCCCAGGAAGACGCGGTGGGCGGCGGCGTCCTCGCTGGACGCGCAGACGAGAAGCTCGCCCTCGGGCCAGTCGACGTCGTCCAGGGCGTCCGCGACGTCGTCGCCTTCGCCGACCTCGGCGGACACGTCCTCGGGGAGCAGGTCGGCGGAGTCCAGGGCGAGCCGGATGGCGAGCGCCAGGTCGTCGCGCAGCGGCTCGGCGGACACTTCGCCGATGGCCAGTGTGACCAGCCGGAGCGGTACCTCCAGGCGCTCGGCGGCCTGGGCGGCGCGGATGACGGCCTCGTCGCACTGGGGCCGCCGGACGTACATGACCGTGATCCGGCCGAGGTCGTCCGGCGGGGTGTAGCCGGACGGGGCGAGCATCACGGCCTCGGTCGCCGAGTGCAGCAGGTGGTCGGCGGCGGCGCCGACGCCGATGCGGCCGTGGGCGCCGCCTTCGGGGGAGCCGACGACGATCAGGTCGGCGCCGATCCGGCTGGCGAGCACGGTGAGCCCGCGCCCGACGCTGCGTCCCTCCTGGACGAGCAGGTCCGCCGGCCGGTCCTCCAGCCGGCCGGCCAGCTGCTCCAGCACGGCCCGGGCCTCGCCGGCGGCGGCCGGGAGGCCCGGCGGATGGACGGTCGCCACGCTCAGCCGGCCGCCGGTCAGCGCGACGATGCCGTGCGCGAGCTCCAGCGCCTCCCTGCCGCCGGCGTCGGGGACGTATCCGGCGAGGACGTGTTCACCGATCATGTCCCCGAGCATTCCCCCAAGGAGCCCCATCAGACCAGAGGCGATCCGTGGGCGCCGCTCCCGCGCCGCCCCGGCAGGGCGGCGCCTAGACCGCGGTGTGCGCGAGCCAGTGCCGCACGAGCGACGCGTCGCCGGTCGTCTTCACGTCGGCCTCGTCCGGGGTGAGCCGGCGGGCGAACACGAGCAGCAGGTCCCGGACGGGCCCGGTGACGGTCACGTCCGCGTCCCCGGCCTCGTCCCGCCAGGACGGCCCGGCGGGTGTGCGGGTGATCAGCCACCCCGGCAGGGTCGGCTCCGCCGGACGCAGGCACAGCGTCTGGCCCGTCCCGCGCAGCTCGGCCAGCTCCGGCTTGTACGCCGTCGCCGACGCCCGCGTCAGCAGCCCCAGGAACTCGGTGATCGCGTCGGCGGCGAGGTCGGGCGCCGGCGTGAACGGGACGCCCGCGGTGAACGCCGCGTCGGCGCGGTGGACGGCCGTTTCGTGCAGCATCCGGCGCAGCCACATGACGGTCGGCTGCGTCCCGATGATCGCGTGCTCGACCGTGCCGTCCGGGTTCGCCTCGTACGCCGCGATCAGGTCCGCCGCGCCGTCCCGCAGCCATCCGGGCCAGCCGGCGGGGGAGTCCGGGATCGTGCGGGGCAGTTCGTCCACGACCTCGGTGCCGCCCGTCCGGATCAGATGGGCCGCCCACCGGTGCGCCTGGCCGACATGGCCGGCCAGGTCCCGCAGCGTCCACTCCGGGCAGGTCGGCACGCGCGTGGACGGGTCCGGCCCGGCGGCGGCCTCGGCGAATCCGCGGGTCTGCTCGCGCAGCCCCTCCTTCATGCGTTCCGGGTCGAGCACGTCCTTCCCCTTCTCCTGGGTTCTCGTTGCGCCCGTAGAGTAGGAACTCCAGTCAGGTGGAGGTTCAAGCCCCTGTGACCGAGGACAGGACATTGGGGATCGGCGATCTGGCGGCGCTGACCGGCGTCCCGGTGCGCACGATCCGCTTCTACTGCGACGAGGGCGTCATCGAGGCCGGGCGCAGCGCGGGCGGGCACCGCCGGTTCGACGCCTCGGCGGTGGACCGGCTGCGGCTCGTGCGGCGGCTGCGCGGTCTCGGGCTCGGCCTGCCCGGCATCGTCGCCGTCCTCACCGGGGACCTGTCGCTGGAGGAGGCCGTCACCGCCGAGCGGCGCGCCGCCGACGCCGCGCTGGCCGCGCTCGCCTGGCGCCGCGCGTCGCTGCGCGCGGTCGAGGACGCGAGCCCGGCCGACCGCGCCGCTCGCCTCGACCTGCTCGCCGCCGTGCGGGACGGCCCGGCCGCGCGGGACGTCCTGCTGGACTTCTGGCGCCGCCGCGTCCTCGTCTCGCTGCCGGACGAGGCGATGCGGATGTTCCTGGAGATGAGCGTCCCGGAGCCGCCCGCCGATCCGACGCCCGGGCAGGTCGTCGCCTACGCCGGGATGGTCGCGGTGGCGAGCGACCGGGCGCTGCTGCGCGAGCTGCGCGCCCGGGGCCGGGCGAACGCCGAGCGGGTGCGGGACGAGCCGACGCTGATCGCGGGGCACGGCGAGGCACTGGCGCTGGCCGCGCCGCTGGTGCTCGCGGGCCGCGAACCGGCCCCCGGCCCGGCCCTGGACCTCTTCGTCGCGGCCCATGCGGCGGGCCGGCGGGAACGCGATACGCCGGAGTTCCGGCGCGCGCTGCTGCCCGCCGTCGCCACCGAGCAGGACCCCCGCGTCCGCCGGTACTGGACGCTGTTCGGCGAGGTCACCGGGGAGCCCGCCACCGCGGGGACGATCAGCTCCTGGCTGATCGACGCGCTCGAACGGGACGTCTCGGATCTCGCCTGACGGGCCGGAATACGCTCTCGCCCCGCCCGGTTCGGTAGGATTATTGAAAGTTCTACTATTTCGGAGGCCGGCATGCAGTTCGGGATCTTCACGGTCGGCGACGTCACCCCGGACCCGACCGACGGCCGCGTCCCGTCCGAGGCCGAGCGGATCAAGGCCATGGTCGCGATCGCGCTCAAGGCCGAGGAGGTCGGGCTCGACGTCTTCGCGACCGGCGAGCACCACAACCCGCCGTTCGTGCCGTCCTCCCCGACGACGATGCTCGGCTACATCGCGGCCCGCACCGAGCGGCTCATCCTGTCCACCGCGACCACGCTGATCACCACCAACGACCCGGTGAAGATCGCCGAGGACTTCGCGATGCTGCAGCACCTCGCCGACGGCCGGGTCGACCTCATGATGGGACGCGGCAACACCGGCCCCGTCTACCCGTGGTTCGGCAAGGACATCCGCGACGGCATCCCGCTCGCGATCGAGAACTACCACCTCCTGCACCGGCTCTGGCGCGAGGACGTCGTCGACTGGGAGGGCCGGTTCCGCACGCCGCTGCAGTCGTTCACCTCGACCCCGCGCCCGCTGGACGGCGTGCCGCCGTTCGTCTGGCACGGCTCGATCCGCAGCCCCGAGATCGCCGAGCAGGCCGCCTACTACGGCGACGGATTCTTCGCCAACCACATCTTCTGGCCCAAGGAGCACTTCCAGCGCCTCGTCGGCCTGTACCGGCAGCGTTTCGAGCACTACGGGCACGGCTCCGCCGACCAGGCGATCGTCGGCCTCGGCGGGCAGGTCTTCATGCGGAAGAACTCCCAGGACGCCGTCCGCGAGTTCCGCCCGTACTTCGACAACGCCCCCGTCTACGGGCACGGGCCGTCCCTGGAGGAGTTCACCGCCGAGACGCCGCTCACGGTCGGCAGCCCCCAGCAGGTCATCGACCGGACCCTGACGTTCCGCGACCACTTCGGCGACTACCAGCGCCAGCTGTTCCTGATGGACCACGCCGGGCTGCCGCTGAAGACCGTCCTGGAGCAGCTCGACATGCTGGGGGAGGAGGTCGTCCCGGTGCTGCGCAAGGAGTTCGAGGCGCTGCGCCCGGCGCACGTCCCGGCGACCGCGCCGACCCACACCTCCCGGCTCGCCGAGGAGGTCCGATGATCGCCGTCATCTCCGCCGGGCTCGGGCAGCCGTCCTCGACCCGGCTGCTCGCCGACCGCCTCGCCGCGGCGGCGGCCGAAGCCCTCGGGCCGGACACCGCCGTCGAGACGATCGAGCTGCGCGACCACGCCCACGCGATGGTGGACGCGACCCTCACCGGCTTCCCGTCCGGGACGTTCCGCACCGCCGTCGAGACGGTGACGGACGCGGACGGCCTCATCGCCGTGACACCCGTCTTCAACGCCTCCTACAGCGGACTGTTCAAGACGTTCTTCGACGTCCTCGACCGGGATTCCCTGGAGGGCAAGCCGGTGCTGCTCGGCGCGACCGGCGGCACGCCCCGGCATTCCCTGGCGATCGACTACGCCCTGCGTCCCCTGTTCGCCTACCTGCGCGCCGCGGTCGTCCCCACCGCGGTCTACGCGGCGTCCGAGGACTGGGGGAGCGGCGAGACCGCGCTGCCCGACCGCATCACCCGCGCCGGCGCCGAGCTGGCGGCCCTGATGTCCGCCCGCCCGGCCCCGCCGAAGGACGACCCGTACGCCCACCCCGTCCCGTTCGAGGAGCTGCTCGCCGGCGGACATTGAAATTAAGTCTTGGCTTATATAAGCCTGGGCTGTAGCTTGGGGTCGTGCACGCGTTCGATGTTCTGGGTGACCCGGTACGGCGCCGGATTCTGGAGCTGCTCGCCGAGGGTGAGCGATCCTCCGGAGAGGTGACGGCCGTTGTCCGGGAGGAGTTCGGGATTTCGCAGCCCGCCGTGTCGCAGCATCTGAAGGTGCTGCGCGACAGCGGGTTCGCGGTCGTGCGGGCGGAGGGGACGCGCCGGCTCTACGCCGTCGACACCGCCCCCCTGCAGGAGGTCGACGCCTGGCTCGACCGCTTCCGCCGGTTCTGGACCCCGCACCTGGACGCCCTGGCGACCGAGATCGCCCGGGGCAAGCGCGCACGCCGCCACAACCCAGGGAGCGAGACATGACCGAAGTGACGGGGCAGATCAACGCGGTGCGCCGCAAGGTCGGCGAACGGGTGCTGGAGGCCGGCACCGCGCGGACGTCGACGGTCAGCCAGGTCTACGACACCGATGTCGAGGACCTGTGGGAAGCCGTCACCAGCACCGAGCGGATTCCCCGCTGGTTCCTGCCGATCTCCGGCGAGCTCCGGCTCGGGGGCCGCTACCAGCTGGAGGGCAACGCGTCCGGGACGGTCGAGAGCTGCGACCCGCCCAAGAGCTTCTCCGCGACCTGGGAGTTCGGCGGCCAGGTCAGCTGGATCGAGGTCCGGCTGACCCCCGAACCGGACGGCCGGGCCCGCCTCGAACTGGAGCACATCGCCCACGTCGACGACGATATGTGGGACCGGTTCGGGCCCGGTGCCGTCGGCATCGGCTGGGACCAGGGGCTTCTCGGCCTGGCCCTGCACCTGGCGTCCGGGAGGGACATCCCTTCGGAAATGGGACCGGAGTGGTCCCTGACGGACGAGGGCAAGGAGTTCATCCGGCAGAGCGGCGACGCCTGGTACGCGGCGCACATCGCGGCGGGCGCCGACGAAGCCGCCGCCCGCGCCTGCGCGGACCGCACGATCGCCGCCTACACCGGGGAGACGGGATGACCTTCAGGCGGTGACGCTGCCCCGGGGTCGGGTGAGATCGACTGGACGACCCCCGGGCGGATGCTCATTGCATCTGAACGATTACCTTCCGTGTCAGAATGACGGGGTGGATGTCAGAGTCGGCGTTCGCGTCGAGGGGGCCGTGCAGGGCGTCGGGTTCAGGCCGTTCGTGCACGGGCTCGCGACCGGCCTCGGGCTGTCCGGGGTGGTCGGCAACGACGCGGGCGGTGTGTTCATCGAGATCGAGGGCGCTCCCGACGCGGTCGGACGATTCCTGGACGGGCTGCGCACGCGTCCGCCCCGGCTCGCCGTCGTCGAACGCGTCACCACCCGGGATCTGGACGCGCGGGGCCGCGACGGCTTCGCGATCGTGGGCAGCGACACGTCCGGAGAGCGCCGCGCGCTCGTCTCCTGGGACTCCGCGACCTGCGACGACTGCCTGCGCGAACTCACCGACCCCGCCGACCGGCGCTACCGGTACCCGTTCGTCAACTGCACGAACTGCGGGCCGCGCTTCACGATCGTGAAGGACGTCCCGTACGACCGTCCCTCCACGACCATGGCGGGCTTCCCCATGTGCGGGCAGTGCGCCGCCGAGTACGAGGACCCGGCCGACCGCCGGTTCCACGCCCAGCCGGTGTGCTGCCCGTCCTGCGGGCCGTCCCTCACGCTGCGCCCGCACGCGGGCGACCCGCTGACCGCCGCCCGCGACATGCTCGCGGGCGGCGCCGTCGTCGCGGTGAAGGGCCTCGGCGGCTACCACCTGGCGGCGAGGGCCGCCGCCGAGGACGCGGTGGCGGCGCTCCGCTCGCGCAAGCACCGCGAGGACAAGCCGTTCGCCGTCATGGTCCCCGACCTGGCCGCCGCCCGGACGCTGTGCGTGCTCTCCGACGCCGAGGAGGCACTGCTCACCGGCCCGCGGCGTCCGATCGTCCTGGCCCGCCGCCGCCCGGACGCGGCGCTCGCCGACGCCGTCGCACCCGGCAACCGGCACCTTGGGCTCATGCTGCCCTACACCCCCCTCCATCACCTCCTCGTGACCAACCCCGTGGTCCTGACCAGCGGAAACGTGTCGGACGAGCCGATCGCCCACCGAGACGGCGACGCCCTTGAGCGCCTCGCCGGCATCGCCGACGCGTTCCTGCTGCACGACCGCCCGATCCACACCCGGACGGACGACTCGGTGGTGCGGGTCTTCCGGGGCCGGACCCTTCCCGTACGCCGATCACGCGGCTACACACCGGAACCCGTGCCGATCGCGAAGGGACGCCCCGTCCTGGCATGCGGCGCCGAGTCGAAGAACACGTTCTGCCTGACCCGCGACGGCCGCGCATTCGTCTCCCAGCACATCGGCGACCTGGAGAACTACGAAACCCTCCGCGCCTTCGAAGAGGGCATCGAGCATTTCCAGCGGCTTTTCGATATCACCCCCGAGGTGATCGCCTACGATCCGCACCCCGAATACCTGTCGACCAAATACGCGCTCGACCGGGAGTTGCCGTCCATCGCCGTCCAGCACCACCATGCGCACATCGCCTCCTGCCTGGCCGACAACGGCGTGGCCGACCCGGTCATCGGCGTGGCGTTCGACGGCACCGGATACGGAACGGACGGCACGCTCTGGGGCGGCGAATTCCTCATAGCCGACCTGCGCGGCTTCGAAAGAGCCGCCCATCTGGAACCGGTCCCGATGCCCGGCGGCGCCGCCGCGATCCGCGAACCCTGGCGAATGGCGGCCGCCTACGGTGTCCCAGAAGACCTCCGGGTGGCCCGCCGTCCGGACTGGCCCAAGGTCGCCGCCCTGGCCGAACGCCGGGTCAACGCGCCCCTCACCTCCAGCATGGGCCGCCTGTTCGACGCGGTCGCCGCGGTCCTCGGCATCCGCGACCGGATCAACTACGAGGGCCAGGCCGCCATAGAACTGGAGCAGCGCGCCGACCCGTCCGAATCCGCCGCGTATCCGGCCGCCCTCAACGGAACGGCCCCCTTCACCATCGCCGGCGCCGACCTGCTGGACGCGGTGGTGGCCGACCTGCGCGCCGGTGCCCCCGTCCCAGTGATCGCGGCCCGCTTCCACAACGGCGTCGCCGCCCTGATCGTGAACGCGGCGTCCCGTATCCGCGAGGAGACCGGGCTCGCCGTGGTCGCTCTCTCCGGCGGCGTGTTCCAGAACATGCTCCTGCTGGAACGCGCGGTATCCGGCCTGACCGACGCCGGATTCGACGTACTGACCCACCACCGCGTCCCGCCCAATGACGGCGGCATCAGCCTCGGCCAAGCCGCCGTGGCGACCGCCCGGAGTTGACCACGCGCGAATGCCGGCCCGGAGCGAAAAATTTCTCCCTGTTTTCTCTGCTACGGCGAAATCATCGAATCTCGCAACTCCATCGGCCGATCCGCGCCTATCGGACCCGTGACGCCGTCGCAATCCTCGCCGAATACCGATGCAAGCCCGCCACCTGTCGATCGCAGAAACGGAAGCAATCACACGGCAGGCAGGAAGACGGCATGATCGGCGAATGCTCCCAGAATCCGACCGTCTCTCGTGGCGGATACGTCGCTGGGCGGCCCCCGCCACGTTGACCCTGTCCGTAGCGGCGTCCATTGGCGCGGTGCATCTGACACCGCACGAACGCGCATCGGCCACGCCCTACCCGGCTCAGCAGAAAACGTCCTATCAGACCCCTCGCAAGCCGCGCTTCGAACTCACGACGGAACCGGCCGCCGGCTCGTCCGGCACCAAACCGGCGCCATGGCTTCGAGTGGCCTCGTACCAGCAGGACGGCTCCGTCCGGCCGGTGGATTCGGTACGCGCGCCATCACCGTCCGCCGGCAAGGCACGGGAGATCATCGCGGGCCCGAACGGAACCTTCGTGGTGTCCGCCTCCCGGCAACGGCCCTGCGAGACACGGCTCTACACGTTCACGCTGACCGGCGGCGGCCGGGTGCGGAAGATCGAACCGCTGGGCAGGAGCGCCGCCCCCGCCCTGTTAGCCGGGCTCGCGATGAGCCCGGACGGCCGCCACCTCGCGTACACCACGACCCCCTGCACGACCACGGAACCACGCGCCACCGTGACCGTCCTCGACACCGGCTCGGGCGACCGCCGCACCTGGACGACGCAGACCCCCGCCGTCATCGGCGAGATCATCTGGGCGGGAGACAGCCGCACGCTCGGCTACACGATCAGCGACGTTCCCCAACCCGCCACCCCACCCGGAAACGTCCCACCGAGCGGACGCGGCATCAAGAACGTCACCGTCCACGCCCTCGACACGAACGCCCCCGGCACCGAGCTGCGCGGAGGCCGCATCCTGTTCCGCCAACCGGCCGACGCCAGGACGGTCACCAGCGCCGTGATGAACCAGGACGGCCGCACCGGCTACGGCATGCTGGAGAAAGACGAACCGCCGAGCACGGTGTTCTTCTCCTTCTCCGAAGGCAGGCCGCCGCACGTGATCCACACCATCCGGCGCGACCCGCACGTGGGCATCGTCATCGGCCTCGTGGGCGACGAGACCCCGAACTACGCATGCCTGAATGGCATCGATTCCTTCGACAGAGTGTCGGACGGCACCTTCCAGCCTCTTCGAGGCGCCACCTCCAGTTGCAGAACGGCCTACGCCTTCTGATCGGCGCTACATCACCATCTGTCCGGCCCATGAACCCGCCGGAGGCGAGGGCGCGGGCTACGTCCGCGGTGCCGAGTGTGCTCATCCGTGCGCCGGGGCGTGGGGCTGGAGAGAAGACGGACTCATGACCCCCTCTCAGGAGTCCGCTGAAACCGGTAGGTGCCCCTGGACCGGGTGATCTGTCCGCCCTCATGCCGTCAGTCAGTCCTCTTGACCTGCGGCGCGCCGGTAACGGCGGGGACGTCCGGACGAGCGGGCCTGGCACCGTCCAGCCGGATGACCACCACGTTCCGCGACCGGCCGAACGGCCGACGGGCCTGCTCGGCGTCCGAGAAGCGTCCGAGAAGCGTCCGAGAAGCGTCCGAGAAGTCGGATCCCCGAGTTGCCGCAGACGACGGCCTTGCCTTCGCCGAAATCGAGCCACCATCCGATGACGCCGCCGTCGTCATCCCCGGCGTCGATCCAGCAGAGCGCGAAGAGACGCGGCGCGTGCTCGGTGGCCGGCTCGGTGACCTCGACGGGCAGAGGTTCAAGTGCGGAAGTACCGTTCGTGCCACACAGGGTGAATCCTTCTGGCCACCTTGAGCGCGGAAATGGTCCTCGCGTGGACCGGTCGTGACCGGCAGGCCGACCAAGTGAGGACACGGTGGCAAGGCGGGGCCATGGCGACCAGGTGAGGATGCATGGATGGCATCGAAGAAGACCCTGACCCCGGTGGCCGGTGCCGCGGCACTCGCCTACTGGGGCGGTGCGCTGCGCTGCCACCGCGAGAAGCGGATCTCACCCAAGGGCAGTTCGCTCGGATGATCTACATCTCGTCCTCCCCGATCGCCATGATCGAGACCGGCAAGCGCACCCCCCAAGCCGTCCTTCATCAAGGACTGCGACCGGGCACTCAACATGGGCGGCGCCCTCGCCCGCCTAGGGAAGCGTCTGATCGAAAGCTCCTACCTGGAGTGGTTCCGTCCGTTCGTGGAGATCGAAGCCGACGCCGACTCGATGATCGAATATGAGGCACAGGCGGTACCGGGCCTCCTGCGAACCGAGGACTACGCCGCGCTCTGCTGCGGATGGGACGAGCCGTGACACGGACGAAGAGATCGAGAGGCATGTCGCCGCCAGGATGAATCGCGCCTGCTGCTGAAGCCATGCGAATTCTGCTGCTATTTTCTAGTTGCGGTGGTCTTTTACCGGATTAGTGTGGTTTCGGTAGGTGTCCCGTTGCGGTGGCCCCTGCGGGCCAGTGCGGACAGTGCGGTCGCTGTGGGCTGAGGTCACTTCGGTTGGGCTTGGTCGGGCGCTGTAGGTGTTCAACGTGCGGGTTTGTGCAGGCTCCTCTAGGCGCGTCCCTTCGGGACGCGCCGGTTCCTGCTGCTGCGACGTTGGCGAATAGCGGGGGATCGTTCTTCGGTGGACCCTGCAATTCGGTTGCGGTGGTCTGTATATTTTTCTGGATCTTGCCCGTGTTGGGTGTCTGGAGGGTCTTATTATTCTCACCTAGAATTGTTGGTGTGGTGTTGAGGTGTTCGATATTATGGGGATATGTGTTCGACGGAGATCGATGTGGCGTCGATGTCCACCGGTGAGCTGGTGGACGCGGCGGCATTGATCGCGGCCGAACTCGCTCATCGGGATCCGCCCGGCAGTTCGGCTGAGTGCATGGAGGCCGCCGAAAGGCTTGCTCGGGCCACCGACCTGCACGAGAGCGCCCTCGCCGGACTGATCGGCCGGGTGGACGCTTCCGGGGAGATGCGCCGGTGGGGGCTGCCGTCCACCCGGGCGTGGCTGCGTAACCATCTGGGCATGCGCGAGGCCCGCGCCAGAGAACGCGTCAACCTCGCTCGCCAGCGGCATCGCCTCACCGGCGTCGCCAAGCGACTCTCCTGCGGAGAACTGTCCTACGGGTACGCCACCACGATCACCGATGCCGTCCTTCACCTGGACGACACCGACTGCGCCAAGGCCGAAGACGTCCTGCTGGGCATGGTCGAGCAGGGTTTCTCGGCCGGGAAGGTCGCCTCGTTCGGCCGCCGCATCCGCGACGTCATCGCCGAACGTGACGGCACCGAAGCCGTTCCCGATGCCGACACCCGGCGCGGCTAT
>NZ_BCQQ01000168.1 GCF_001552155.1 Actinomadura formosensis NBRC 14204
CCGCCGAAACCGCCGAAACCGCCGGCCAAGACCACCACGCCCGCTGAACCAGTTCGGCTAGAACACACACCCGGACCCGGCGGCCCTCCCGCGCGGGCCTTCACCCGGCCTGAAGGCCGGAGCACTGGCCCGCACCTCGGTAGCGGGGGCCGAGGATCTGACGCAGCCAGGTCCCCTGCCGCTTGAACGTGTGTGGCGGGAACTCCCCCAGGTAGCCGACATGGGCGTTGTGGGCGGACAGCAGGATCTTGCCGTTCATGTGGCGGAGCCACCGGACGGTGTTCAGGGCCATCGCCTCGTCGCGCGGGCCCGAGAAGTCTTCGGCGGCGTGCGCCTTGGCGATCCAGAACGCGACGTTCGCCTGCTGCTCGGCCCATGTCGCCGCCTTGGGGGGAGCGCCTCGGCGCAGGCTCGTGACCAGCCGCAGGGCCTTCTCGGCCTGGCGCTGCACCCGCTGACGCTCGCTCATGGGCTTGGCGTCGTACCGCTTCTCCCACGTGTTGAAGTCGGTGGTGGGAATCAGCCCGTCGTAGAGGGCCTTGAGCCGGGGAACCAGGTCGGGGCGTCCGCGCTCGCGCACATACCTGAAGATGTCCTCGAAGATCCGCACGTGCGGGAAGTAGATGTCGTCGCCCATGAACTGCAGCGGCCGCTTCGGATGCTCCTCGTTGTACGCGCGCATCCACTTGATCAGCCGCAGATAATCCTGGTTGGCGAACAGCCGGTAGTTCTGCTGGAACTCCTGCCGCATGATCCTGGCCGGATCGCCCTTGCCGTACAGGACGTAGTCGTTGAGCTGAAGCCCGGTGCCCCAGTTCAGCTCCAGCATGAACGTGGTGAATCCCTTCTCCTTGACCAGGTACTCGAAGACGCGTTGTTTGAGGCTGAAGAACTCGTGCGTGCCGTGGGTGGCCTCGCCCAGGCCGACCACGGGGGCCGCACCGATCATCCGGCCCAGTGCGCGCAGGTCGCGCAGGTCGCGGTTCGGCTCGGCGGTCAGCAGGGGATGCGCGCCCCGGTCGAGCGCGCGCACCACCGCGTCCTCCCGGTTCGGGCCGTGTTCGCGGGCGCCGGCGTGAACGAGCCCACACCGAGCACGAGCGCGGCGAGAGATGCCGACCATTTACCGGCACGCAGAGATGGCATGTTCGCAGACCTCACAGAAAAGGAGAGCGCTGGTCCGTCCAGCTCGCCCGCCGTTCGATGGGTGAAACGGCGCCAGTCCCCAGGACACTCGGACTAGGATGATCTTCCCATTTAAGATCTACGGCCATCGTCGGGGAAAAGTAAATGTTGGGTCGAGGGTCGGTTGAATTATTCTTGTCCCGAGCCGCCAGTCGGGGTGATTTTCGCGGTGCGCGTGGTATTGGCGGTTATTCGGACAGTGTCGTGAGAGGTGGTGAAATCCTCTGCGCCGTACCGGAGGTCGTCCGGACGCGCGGAAGCCCGCCGTTCTGGAGAGACGGCGGGCTTCCCGGGGAAAAGCGTCAGACCAGGCCGGACTTCTGCAGCCAGTCCTTGGCGACCTCTTCCTGGTCGTCCTTGTCGATGGCTATGCGCTTCATCATGTCCAGGAGGTCCTGGGTGGTGAGCTTGGCGGAGACGGCGTTCAACGCCGCCTTGGCCTTGTCGTCCACGGCGGCCTTGTTGACCAGCGGGGTGACGTTCTGGGCGCTGAAGACGTTCTCCGGGTCTTCGAGAACGACCAGCTTGTTCTGCTGGATGGTCGGGTCGGTGGTGAACAGGTCGGCGGCCTGGATCTTGTTCTCGGTGAGGAGTTTCACCAGGGTGGCCTGGGCGCCGGCGTCGAACGGCTGGAACTTCTTGAATTCGAGGGCGTAGACCTTCTTGAGGCCGACGAGGCCCTGCTGGCGGGTCTTGAACTCCGACGGGCCGGCGATGACGAGGTCCTTGGCGACCGGCTTCAGGTCGGCGATGGACTTCAGGTTGTACTTGGCGGCCGTCTGCGGGTTGACGGTGACGGAGTCCTTGTCCTCGGCCTGCGAGGAATCGAGGATCTCGACCGACGACGGCAGTTTCGCCTTGAGGGCGGCGTTGATGTCCGCGGTGGTGGCGGCCGTGCTGGTCTTGTCGACCGAGGTGGTCAGCAGGGCGCCGTTGTATTCGGGCATCACGCTGATGCCGCCCTTGACGACCTGGTCGTAGTAGACCTCGCGGGCACCGATGTTGAACTTGCGGGTGACCTTGACGCCCTTGGCTTCGAGTGCCTGCGCGTAGATCTCGCCGAGCAGGTTGCTCTCGGGGAAGTTGGCGCCGCCGACGGTGACGGTGCCGCTCTTGCCGCCCCCTGCGAGCGGGTTCTTCTCGTCGCCGGACGATTCTTCGCCGCAGGCGGACAGCGTCAGGACGGCCACGAGGCAGACGGCCGCGCCACGGATCAGTTTCTTCATTGTCCTTTTCCTTCGGTCAGGAGGAACGGGCGGAGCCGAGCAGACCCGGCGAGATCACGACGCGGCGCAGCGCCGCGAAGACCAGTTGGACGACCAGGGCGAGCAGCACGACGAGAACGGTGCCCCCGACGACGAGCTGGTAGTCGTTGCGGGCCAGGCCGTCGATGATGTAGCGGCCGAGGCCGCCGAATCCGGGGTAGGCGGCGATGGTGGCGGTGGCGACGACCTGGATCGCGGACGTGCGCAGCCCGAGCAGGATCAGCGGGAGCGCCATCGGCAGCTCCGCGTGCCACAGGACGCCCAGGCCGGTCATGCCCATGCCGCGGGCGGCGTCCTTCACATCGGCGTCGACCCCGCGGACGCCCTCGAAGGTGTTCACCAGGATCGGCGGGACGGCCAGCGCGACGAGCGCGACCAGGACGGGCGTGATGCTGTACTCGATCACGACGACGAACAGGATGAGCCCGAAGGTCGGGATGGCCCGCGCGAAGTTGGCCAGCGTGATCGCGAGGAACCCGCCCCGTCCGGTGTGGCCGATGAGGAGGCCGAGCGTCAGCCCGATCACGGCGGCGAACAGCAGGGACACGCCGCTGTAGTAGGCGTGCTGGAGCAGGCGGTGCGGGATGCCGTCGGCGCCGTGCCATTGGGACGAGGCGGTCAGCCACGTCCAGCACAGGTCGATCTGGTTCCACAGGTCGTTCACGAGGACGCCCCCCGGGCTCGGGCCCACGGGGTGAGCAGGCGCTGGACGGTGACGAGGATCGTGTCGGTGACCAGGGCCAGCAGGATGATCAGCACGGTGGCCGCGACGATCTGCGTCTGGAACTGGAGCTGGTAGCCGCGGATGATGTCCTCGCCGAGTCCGCCCTGCCCGATCAGCTGGCCGACGGCGACGAGGCTGACGGAGGAGACGGCGGCGACCCGCGTCCCGGCCATGACGACCGGGACCGCGATCGGCAGTTCGACCCGCATGAGGCGGCGCAGCGGCCCGAAGCCCATCGCGGTGGCGGCCTGCCGGACCGGTTCGGACACCGACGCCAGCCCGTCCACCACGTTCGGGACGAGCACCGACAGGCTGTACAGCGTCAGCGGGATCATGACCGTGGACGGCGTCAGCCCGGTGTACTGGATGAAGATCATGAACAGCGCGAGCGAGGGGATCGCGTACAGCACGTTCGCGATCGTCAGCGCCGGCGGGTAGAGCCAGCCCCAGCGCCGGCACAGCACGCCGAGCGGCAGCGAGATGAGCAGGCCGAACAGCACCGGCAGCAGCGCGAGCCGCAGGTGCAGGAGCGCGTGCTCGGTGAGCGTGTCGGTGTGGTCGCCGATCCAGCCCCAGTCGATGTCCATCAGCCGCTGACACCGTCCTTCGCCAGCGGGGCGGCGGGGCGGATGGCCGCGGTCAGGTCGTGCTGGTCGGCGACGCCCACGACCTGCCCCGATCCGTCGACGGCGACGGCGCGGCCGGACGGGGACAGGATCGCGGCGTCGAGCGCGGCCCGGACGGAGTCGGTCTCGGCGTCGAAGGTGGGCCCGACCGGCGCGAGCCGCGCGTCGCCGAGGGCGCCCGATGCGGGCAGGGCGTCGGCGGAGACCCAGCCGAGGGGGCGGCGGCCGGCGTCCACGACCAGGATCCAGCCGACGGCGGTGACCCGCTCCACCGGCGTGTCGGCGGGCAGGACGTCCCGGTCGGTCAGCGGCGCGGAGGACGCCGGGACGAACGACAGCCGCCGGATGCCCCGGTCGCGCCCGATGAAGCCGGCGACGAAGTCGTCCGCGGGGCGGGCGAGGAGGTCTTCGGGGCTGTCGATCTGGACGAGCCTGCCGCCGGTCCGGAACACCGCGATCCGGTCGCCGAGCTTGATGGCCTCGTCGATGTCGTGGGTGACGAACACGATCGTCTTGTGCAGTTCGTCCTGGAGGCGGAGGAACTCGTCCTGCAGTTCGGCGCGGACGACGGGGTCGACGGCGCTGAACGGCTCGTCCATCAGCATGATCGGCGGGTCGGCGGCGAGGGCCCGCGCGACACCGACGCGCTGCTGCTGGCCGCCGGACAGCTGGAACGGGTAGCGCTTCGCCATCGCCGGTTCGAGCCCGACCCGTTCCATCAGTTCCAGCGCCCGCTCCCGCGCCTTCTTCTTGTTCCATCCGACCAGGTACGGGACGGTGGCGATGTTGTCGAGGACGGTGCGGTGCGGGAACAGCCCGGCGTGCTGGATGACATAGCCGATGCCGCGGCGCAGCTCGGCGGGCCTGCGCTCGCGGACGTCCCGGCCGTCGATGAGGACCCGGCCGGACGTGGGGTCCACCATCCGGTTGATGGTGCGCAGCGCCGTGGTCTTACCGCCGCCGGACGTGCCGACGAACACGGTGATGCGGCCCGTGGGGCATTCGAGGCTGACGTCGTCCAGCGCGACGGTGCCGCCGGGGTAGCGCTTGGTCACGCCCTCAAAGGTGATCAACGATTCACATCCTCGTCGGGCGCCCACGACGCCGATGATCGATTTCGGCCTACTACCCAACCGTAACTACGGGGCACGGTCACCTCGATGGCCCGGCGTGTCCGGATTTTCACAACTTGCAGGTACCTTCCTGAAATCCAGCGAAAGTAGCGTTGCCGCGTGGAGAACAGCCGAATCGTTATCGACGGGACCGCGCTCACCTGCGCCCACGTGGTGCGGGCCGCCCGCGAGGACGTGGCGGTCGCCATCGCCCCGGAGGGCGTCGAGCGGGCGCGCGCCGCCTGGCGGGTCGCCCGCGAGGCCGCCGGGTCGCAGCCGGTGTACGGGCGGACGACCGGGGTCGGCGCCAACCGCGTCGTGGACGTGGAGTGGGAGGACGCCGACGCGCACGGCCTGCGCCTCCTGCGCAGCCACGCGGCCGGGGCGGGGCCGCTGGTCGCGCCGGAGATCGTCCGGGCGATGCTGACGGTCCGGCTGAACCAGCTCGCGGCCGGCGGGTCGGGAGTGGAGCCGGGCGCGCTGCGGGCCCTCGCGGACGTCCTCAATCTGGGCCTTCTTCCTCCGGTCCCGGTGTACGGGGCGATCGGCACGGGCGACCTGACGGCGCTGGCGTCGACCGCGCTGTGCCTGCTGGGCGAGCGGCCGTGGCTGCCGGGGCCGGACGGCCTGCGCGAGCGCGGCCCCGGCTACCGGCTCCGCTCCGCCGACGCGCTCGCGTTCATCAGCTCCAACGCCGCCACCCTCGGCGAGGCGGCGCTCGCGGTGGCCGACCTGCGCGAGTCGCTCCGCGCGTCCACGGTCGTGGCGGCGCTGTCGCACTTCGCCGTCCGGGGGTCGGAGGAGCCGTACGCGCAACCGGTGCAGGACGCGTGCCCGCACCCCGGCCAGCGGGACGCGGCGGCGGCGCTGCGGACGCTGCTCGCCTTCGACCGGCCCACGCCCGCGCGCATCCAGGACCCGTACGGGTACCGGGCGTTCCCGCAGGTGCACGGCCCCGCGCTGGAGGCGGCCGGCTACGCCGAGGAGGTCGTCACCCGGGAGATCAACGCCGCCGCCGAGAACCCGCTCGTCGACATCGCCGGGCGGACGGTCTGGCACAACGGCAACTTCCACACCGCCTACGTCGGCCTCGCCCTGGACTCGGCCCGCGCCGCGCTGTTCCAGACGATGGCGCTCGCCGCCGCCCGCCTCGGGACGCTCGCCGAGCCCTCGTTCACCGGCCTCTACCCGTTCCAGGCCGCGACCGAGGCGTCCTCGGGGATCATGATCCTGGAGTACGTGGCGCACTCGTGCCTCGCGGACGTGCGGCGCCTCGCGACCCCGGCGGCGCTCGGCAGCGCGGTGCTGTCGCGCGGCGTGGAGGAGCACGCGGGCTTTTCCACCCAGTCGGCGCGCGCGACCACCGACGCCGTCGCCGCCTACCGGCTCGGGCTCGGCTGCGAACTGGTCGCCGCCGTCCGGGCGCTGCGGATGCAGGGGCGCGCGCCGTCCGGCGGGCCGCTCAGGTCGGCGGCCGACCTGGCCGGCGCCGTCCTCGACCCGCGGGTCGAGGACCGCCCGCTGGACACCGACATCGCCGCCGCGGCGGACCTCCTCCCCCGGCTGGCCCGGCTGCATCCCTAGCCCTCACCCCGCCGGGCCGGCGGTCGAGGCGCGGACGCGCAGGGACGGCTCGCGCACGACGCGGCGCTTGCGCGGTTTGCCGTCGATGACGTCCACGACGAGCCGGACGGCGGAGTGGACGATGCCGTCGATGTCCCAGTCGACGGTGGTGAGCGGCGGGGTGAGCAGCGCCGACATCGGATGGTTGTCGTAGCCGCAGACGGCGACGTCGCCGGGGACGGCCAGGCCCAGCTCGCGGGTGGCGGCGTAGACGCCGTAGGCGATCGAGTCGGCGAAGCAGAACACGGCGGACGGCCGGACGGGCCCGCCGAGCACCCGCGTCGCGACCTCGGTGGCCTCGGCGAGCGACTGCGGCACGACCACCACGTCCACCCGCAGGCCGAGCCGCTCGGCTTCGGCGTTGACGTGCACGTCGGCGGGACGGTCGGGGGTGCTGTCGCCGGTCGGGGTGAACACGGTGACGCACCGGTGGCCGAGGTCGCGCAGGTGCTCCAGCGCGAGCGTGACGCCGCGCCGGTTGTCGAACACGACCTCGCCCTGCGCCTGCCCGCCGTGCAGCGCGTCGCCGATGGAGACGACGGGGACGGTCCCCGCGAGTTCCGCCCACAGCTCGGCGGACGGGTCGAGCGGCTGGACGATGAGCCCGTCCACCCGCTGGTCGCGGAGCCGGCGGGCGAGGGCCAGTTCCCGCTCGGGATCGCCGCCCGCGTCCACGATGAGGGCGTAGCGGTCGCGCGCGAGCAGCGCCCGGCCGATGCCGACCGCGAGGGACTGCTGCCAGTAGTCCTCCAGCGAGCCGCACAGCAGGCCGACCTGGCCGGTGCGGCCGCTGGCGAGGGCGCGCGCGATCGGATGGGCCTCGTAGCCGAGTTCCTCCGCCGCCGCGCGGACCCGCTCCTGCGTCTCCTCCGAGGTCTGGATGCCGCGCAGCGCGTACGACACCGCCGCGGGCGACAGTCCCGTCGCCTGTGCCACTTCCCGGATGGTCGTGCGCTTGCGCTTGTCCGGCATCCTCCCAACCCTAGATGCCGCCACCGACAAAGCAGGGGATCGACCTTGACGGCCCGATCTCTGAACCGCTTCACTGAAACGGTTAACTGATGCGGTTCAGTATGCGCTGTCCAGCGACTTCACCGCCATGCACGGAAAGGAGCGAACCCATGTCTTCGGAGGTCCTGCCCCGCGCCGCCGGCTTCGAGCACCTGCCCGGCCGCCCCCTCGACAAGCGCGAACTGCGGGAGCTGGTCGACGGCCTGGCGGAGCGCCCCGATCTGTGGCGGCAGCACGTCGCGTTCCCCGGGGGAGGCCGCCACTACGCGTCCCTCCACCGGGACGAGCACGTGGACGTCTGGCTGCTGTGCTGGACGCCCCGGAACGACACCGGATGGCACGACCACGACGTTTCGTCGGGCGCCGTCCGCGTCGTCGCCGGGGCCATCGAGGAGAGCAACCCGCGCATCGGCGGCGACCCCGTGCGGACGGTCGTCGGGGAGGGGCTGTCGTTCTGCTTCGGCCCCGACCACATCCACCGGCTCACCGGGGTGGAGGACGCCAGCGTCTCGATCCACGCGTACTCGCCGCCGCTATGGCGGCTCGGCCAGTACTCCATCGACGAGTCGGGAGTGATGCGTCGCCTGACGGTCAGCTACACCGACGAACTGCGACCGCCCGAAGACCCGGTCTGACGGGACGCCCCCGCACCCGGGGAATCCCCCGGCGAGCCCGGCCGGGGGATCCGGGCCCGCCGGAGGGGGTGCGTCCAGTCGAAGCCCGCTCGCCTTGACCGGACGCTCACATCCTGTTCAGCGCACACCACCACTGACGTGTCACACCGCCCGCCCGCCGCCTGAGTCACGGTGCCGCCGTGGCTCCCGAGGCGACGTAAAACGCGACGCGCCCCCCGCGGCGGCGGCGGATCAGTAAGATGCCGGATGCACCCCCCGGAACCTTTGGACGGTCCTCCATGACATCTCGCCGCGCCCGACGCGGCGCGGCGACTCTGATGCTGTGCCTGAGCCTGGTGGCGGCGCCGTTCGCCACCGGCTGCTCCGTGCTCGCGGGCTCGGTGCACAAGTCGGCGGCGGCGGACGGCCCCGCCGGGGGCGAGCCGCGCAAGGACGAGCCGCGCAAGGCGTCGTCCGTGGTGATGTTCCTCGGCGACAGCTACACGGTCGGCGACCGGGGCGTCCAGCCGGAGACGACGTACGCCTCCGCCACGGCGCGCCTGTTCGGCTGGCAGGCCGTCGTCGGCGGGCGCGCCGGCACCGGGTTCGTCGCGACGGGACGCGGGCGGGAGGCGTTCCTCTCCCTGTTCGAGAGCCAGCTCGGCTGGCGGCCCGCGCCCGACATGCTGATCGTGTCCGGCGGCCACAACGACTGGCGGACCCCGGCACCGCAGGTCGCGGCGGCGGCGCGGCTGCTGCTGGAACGCGCCCGGCAGCGCTGGCCCGGCACCCACATCGTGCTGATGGGCCCGCTGTGGGGAACGGGCTCCCCGATGCCCGGCGCGCTCGCCGTCCGGGACGCGCTGAAGAACCTGGCGCACCAGCTCCGCATCCCGTTCGTCGACCCGATCGGCGAGCAGTGGATCACCGGTGACCGGCTGACGGGCCAGGGCAACGCGGCCCGGCTCGTCAAGAGGGACCGCACCCATCCGAACCAGACGGGCCACCGGTACGTGGCGACCCGCCTGGCCGCGGACATCAAGCGGATGGGCCTTGCCCACCCGGTCCGGAAAGGCTGAGCCTCAGCCCGCGGGACGGGCGAGGGTGAGGGAGAAGTCGCCCGCCTCGTCCGTCCAGAACCCGGCGATCTCCATCCCGGCCGCGCTCAGTTCGGCCTCCAGCCGCTCCCGCCGGAACTTGGCGGAGATCTCGGTGCGCATCTCCTCCCCTGCCGCGAACGACACCGCCAGGTCGAGGTCGCCGACACGGACGTCCTGGTCGGCGGTGGACCGCAGCCGCATCTCGATCCACTCCTCCGCCTCGTCCCAGACCGCGACGTGCTCGAACGCCGAAGGATCGAAGTCGGCGTCCAGATCCCGGTTGATGACGGACAGGACGTTGCGGTTGAACTCGGCGGTGACCCCGGCCGCGTCGTCATAGGCGCGGACGAGACGGCCCGCGTCCTTCACGAGGTCCGCGCCCAGCAGCAGGAAGTCGCCGTCGTCCATGGTGGCGCGGACGCCGCCGAGGAACCCGATCCGCTCGGCGGGCGGCATGTTGCCGATCGTCCCGCCGAGGAAGGCGATCAGCCGGCGCTCGCCGCCGGGCAGCAGCGGCAGGTGCCGCTCGTAGTCGGCGACGACGGCCCGGACGGTCAGCCCCGGATGGTCGGCGGCGATCCCGGCGGCGGCCCCTTCGAGGAAGTCGCCGCTCACGTCCACCGGCACGTAGGAGCGGAGCGTGCCGGACAGGGCGTCGAGCAGCAGCCGGGTCTTCTCCCCCGACCCGGCGCCGAGTTCCAGCAGCGTCCGGGCGCCGGTGGCGGCCGCGATGTCGGGCGCCCGCGCGATCAGGATCTCCCGCTCGCGGCGGGTCGGATAGTACTCCTCCAGCCTGGTGATCTCCTCGAAGAGCGCGCTGCCGCGCTCGTCGTAGAACCACTTGGGCGGCAGGGTCTTGGGCGTGCCGGTGAGCCCCTCCCGGACGTCCTGGCGGAGCGTCTTGGCGAGGTCGTCGGCGGTCAGGAACCGGTCCACGTGGTTCTCCTTCAGAGTGAATCGATGCGGACGCCGGTGCCGGGCCCGGCGGTGACCAGCGATCGGTCGGGCACGGCCTGCCAGGCGGCGTCGCCGTCCAGCGGCTCGGACGCGAGCAGGACGGTGTCCGCGTCCTCGCGGGCGAACAGGGAGTCGCCCCAGGTCGTGGCGGCCAGGGACGTCCCGTCGGAGGCGAGCAGGTTGTAGCGGCCGGGGGCGAGCGCGGTGATCGCGGCGACGACGACGGCGAGGCCGTCGCCGAGCGGCAGGCCGTCCCGCCAGTACCGGACGGCGAGCGCGAACAGCGGCGCGGAGTCGACCGGGGCGCGGGCGTCGGGCACCTCGGCCACGTCGCCGGCCAGTTCGCGGAGCTTCGCCTCGACACCGCCGTAGCCCTCGACCTTGCCGTTGTGGCTGAACAGCCACCTGCCGGCGCGGAACGGCTGGGCGCACGACTCGTCGACGGGGAACCCGGCCGTCGCCGACCGGATCGCCGCGACGACGCAGGACGCCCGGACGGCCCCGGCGACCTCGCGGAACGACTGGTCGGTCCAGAGGGGCTGGGCACGGCGGAACCGGACCGGCGCGCCGTCCTGATACCAGCCGACGCCGAACCCGTCGGCGTTGAGGATGTTCCCCTGCGTCATGCGCGGCGCGTACGCCTGGGTTTCCAGCGAGTGCTCACCGTCGTAGACGAGCGAATGCAGGGTGCGTTCCGGTCCCATGTAGCCGAGATGGCGGCACATTCAGCGCGCCTCCTCTGGGGTGCGCGCACACCGGAACCCGGAGAAGATCTGCCTGCGGATGGGGTAGTCCCAGTTGCGGAACGACCCGCGTATGGCGAGCGGGTGCGTCGCCCAGGAGCCGCCCCTCAGAACCTTGTAGTCGGGACCGAAGAAGACCTCCGAGTACTCCTTATAGGGGAAGGACCGGAAGCCGGGGTAGCCGTGGAAGTCAGAAGACGTCCATTCCCATACGTCCCCGAGAAGGCGCCTGACTCCGTAGGCCGAGGCACCGGACGCATAGGAGCCCGTCTCGGACGGACGCAGGGTGCGCTGACCGAGGTTGGCGCGGCCCTCCTCGTAGACCTCGCCCCATGGGTAGCGCCTGGAGCGCTGCGTGGCCGGGTCCCAGCGGGCGGCCTTCTCCCATTCGGCCTCGGTCGGCAGCCGCTTGCCGGCCCACCGCGCGTAGGCGGCGGCCTCGTACCAGCACACGTGCTGGACGGGTTCGCCGGGCGGGACGGGTTCCGTCCGTCCGAACCGGCGCCGGACCCACTGCCCCCCGGCCCGGCTCCAGAAGGCGGGGGCACGCTTGCCGGTACTGGTGCGCCACTCCCATCCAGCGGGGTCCCACCAACGCGGATCGTCGTATCCACCGGCCTCCATGAAGGCGAGGTAGGCGGCGTTGGTCACCGGTTCCACGTCGATGTAGTAGGCGGGCAAGTCGACGATGTGCACGGGACGCTCGTTGTCGTACGCCCATGGGTCGTCCGAGGTCCCCATCTGGAACGGGCCCGCCTCGATGAACACCTCGTCCACCGGGGAAGCCTCCGCAGGCTTCTGCAGTGGCTCGGCCGCAGGGTCGAGCAGCGCGGGCGCGCCCTTGCGCAACTGGTGGGTGGCGAGCATGGTCTCGTCGTGCATGTGCTCGTGCTGGACGACCATCCCGTACACGAAGCCGCCGGACATGAGCGGATTCGCCGTGTCGAACCGCGCCGACGCCAGCGAGTCGAGCACCTTGGCGCGGACCGTGCCGATGTAGGAGCGCGCCTCCTCCGGCCGCAGCAGCGGCAGCGCCGGACGTTCGGCGCGCGGATGCTCGAACGCGTCGTACAGGTGGTCGATCTCCGGCCGCATCGGCTCCCGGCCCGCCGCCGCGCGCAGCAGCCACAGTTCCTCGTAGTTGCCGACGTGGGCGAGGT
The DNA here is from genome assembly GCF_001552155.1 of Actinomadura formosensis NBRC 14204. Taxonomy (GTDB): domain Bacteria; phylum Actinomycetota; class Actinomycetes; order Streptosporangiales; family Streptosporangiaceae; genus Spirillospora; species Spirillospora formosensis. The sequence continues at coordinate 12,121 of NZ_BCQQ01000168.1, forward strand.
CCCACACGAGCGGCGACATCAGCGGTGACACCTGCGCGGTGAGGTCGTCCTCGGTGAGCACGCCGGTGGTGAGGCCGAAGCTGCGGTCGCGCACCGCGCCCAGTTCACCGGCGATCAGTTCCTTGAGCGCGTCCTCGTCCCGCGCGCCGATGTCATGTGCGGGGCTCGGGGAGCTCATCGGGGCCATGTCTGCTCCTCCTCGGAGAGGGGTCGTGATGGGGCGTCGTCGGCCGGGCTGCGTCCCCGCTCGACGTACCGGCGGGCGTACTCCTCGACCAGCGGGACGAGCCCGGAGCCGCCGA
>NZ_BCQQ01000169.1 GCF_001552155.1 Actinomadura formosensis NBRC 14204
GGCGCGCCCGCGCCGGCTCGCCGTCCGCCAGGCCGGCGGGACGGCCGCGCTCACCTGGGCGCTGCCGCCCGCCGCGCGGGGACTGCCGCTGCTCGTCCAGCGGCAGCCCGCCGGTTCGCAACCGATCGTGACGGTCGGGGCCGGGTCGCGTTCGGCGACCCTGCCGGGCCTGCGGCCGGAGACGGCCTACTGCTTCAAGGTCGGCGCGGTGCTGCGCCTCAACCAGGGCCGGGCGCCGGACGTGGCGTGGTCGGCGCCCGCGTGCATCCGCTCGGGCAAGCCCCCGGGGAGGAAGCCGGGGAAGAAGCCGAAGCGGCACTGACCGGCTACTTGCATCTCCAGACGGTGGGGCCGGCGTAGCTCGTCCAGCCGCCCGGCGTGCTGATCAGGTAGCCGAGGACGTAGCCGGTCTTCCCCCGCCAGGTGATCTTGGTGTACATGTCGCCGGCGAGGCTGGAGTCCCGCGGGTGCCGGTAGTAGGCGCCCTTCTCCTTGCAGTGGACGGCGACCATCTCGCCGTTGTTGTCGTACATGGTGGCGACGATCGCGCCGTTGTTGCCGTCGGGCGTCGCCCGGATGTAGGCGTTGGACTTGCCGTTGCTCTGGACGGCGTAGTTGCGCGTGGGGCCGGTCAGCGTGGTGTCGAGGGTGGTCGCCGAGCCTGCGCCGGCGTCGTTCGCGGCCGTGAGGGTGAAGGTGTAGGCCCCGTTCATCCACACGTTGCCGAGCGTCACCGACGTGCGCGATCCCGTCGCGGTGCCGCTGACCGGGCCGCTGTAGGCGAGCCGGTAGGTGACCGCGCCCGCGCCGGGCGGCGGCGCCCACGCGACCCTGGCCCCGGACGCGGTGGCCTGCGCCGTGAGGCCGGTCGGCGCGCCCGGCGCCACGCACGGCCGGACGGGGTCGCCGGCGGCCGACACCTGCTCGCGCGTCCGGCCGGCGGCGTCCCGGTAGCGGACGGCGACGCGGAACCGGTACTCGCGCCCGCAGTCGCCGCCCCGGACGGTGAACGTGAAGGGCCCCGCGCCGGGCCGGATCGCGGACGGGCTCACGGTCATGCCGGACGGGACGTCCTTCAGCACGTAGCCGAGGACGCCGTCGCCCTGCGAGGGCTGGAAGTCGATCCGCATCGTGCCCGAGCCGGGCGTGACGGACACGTTGGACGGTGCGCTCGGCGGCTCCCCGGGGCCGGGCCGGTTCGGCCGCCGGGACGGCGGCCGCGTGCGCGGCGGCGGGGCCTCGCCGCCGGGCAGCGGGAGGGTGCGGCGCTTCGGGCCGCCCGGCACCCGGTCCGTGTACTTGTCGATGCCCTTCTCGCCGCCCTGCCGGTCGATCACGACGGCGTGGGGGCCGGACGGGTCGTTCGCCCAGAGCATCCCGTCGCGGACGAAGACGTCCAGCCGGGCGGGCCGCCCGGTCACCGGGACCGGGCTCTCGAACCGGTTGGCCGCCGAGTCGTACACGAGCAGGGCGCCGGCGGTCTCGTCCGGGATGTAGACCTTCGCGCCGAGCGCCTGCGGCGGCCGGTAGCGGTGCGCCGGCATCGCGAGCCGCGTGCTGGAGTACCGCCCGGCGTCGGTGTCGACGGTGACCAGCGACCCGGTGCCGGGCACCAGCAGCGGGACGATCTTCCCGTCGGTGGCGGCGGGCGCGAGGACCCCGCCGCGTCCCGCCTGCCGGACGGTCGTCGGCAGGCTCACCGTGAGCCGCGCCCCGGACGGCTTGACGACGGTCGCGGTGGCGGCGGCGGAGTTGGTGACGACCGGGTCCCCGGCCGCGATGGTCAGCGCGAGGCCGTCGCCCGGTTTCCCGGCGCGGACGGGCGGCTGGAGACGGCCGTCCTTGAACGCCGCGACCTCCCCGTTCCCCGAGACCGGCACCCACAGGGTGCCCCTGGCGTCGATGCCGGCCTGCCCGAGGATCGGCGGCAGCGTCGCGGACGCGCCGACCGGGGTCAGGCCCACCGGGTCGATCTGCTGGACGACGCCCTTGACCGAGTCGACCGTGTACGCCTTCCCGGCCCCGGCGAGGACCTGGATGCCCTTGCCGAGCGGGCGGCTCGTCCCGATGTCCAGCTGGGACGGGTCGAGCCGGCTGACCACACCGGTGTCCAGATCGATGATCAGCACCGTGGCGCCGTCCTGGACGACCTTGATGTTGTGGCCGCGCATCTGCGGGATCACGCCGGTCTTGCCGTCGACCTTGGCGGCCGGGCCGTTGACGTGCACGACGAGGCCCTTGCCGCGTGCGGTCAGCCATGCGCCGACGTCGGCGAGCCGGTACTTCGCGCTCGCGACGCCGACCCCGTAGACGGCGGCGGCGACCACGAGCACGCCGGCGAGCCCGACCGCGATCTGCCCCGTCAACCGGTCACGCCGGAACAAAGACCCCAGAAATGACACGCGCACGTGTTCTCACCCGCCCCGTTCGCAGGGGACACCGTAGCGGGTCCCCCCTCGGGGAGACCCGCGTTTCGCCCGGAAAGATCAACTCTCGCGGATCGCGTCGATATAGGTGGGGACGGTGATGTTGCGTCCGGAGACGACCACCACGGTGCGTCCGGTGACCTCCGTCCTGCCGGCGAGGACGGCGGCGAGCCCCGCGGCGCCCGCGCCCTCGGCGACGAGGCCGTGCTCGTGGAAGAGCCAGCGCAGCGCCGTCCGGAGCTGGTCGTCGGTGACCGACGTCAGCTCGGCGGTGTCCCCGATCACCGCCGGGGTGACGCAGCCGGGTTCGAGGTTGCCGGGCAGGCCGTCGGCGAACGTCTCGCCGACCTCGACCTCGACGACGCGTCCGGCCGCCACCGAGGCGGACACGCCGCGCGACACCGCCGACTCGACGCCCACGACCCGCACGTCCCCGCGCTCTCGCGCCCAGAGGCAGAGGCCGGCGAGCAGCCCGCCGCCGCCGACCGGCGCGATGACCGTGAGCGGGCCGTCCACCTGGGTGTCGAGTTCACGCCCGATGGTGCCCTGCCCGGCGATGACCGCCGGGTCGTTGTAGGGGGAGACGTAGTGGCCGGGCAGCGTCATCGCGTGCGCCTCGGCCTCGTCGTAGGTCTGGCCGTGCAGGATGAGCCGCACCGGATACGCGCCGATTTTGTCGATCTTGGCCATGGACGCCCGCGCCGAGGTGACCACGGTCACCTCGGCGCCGGACCGCGCGGCGGCGTAGCCCATGCCGAGCCCGTGGTTGCCCGCGCTCGCCGTGACGGCCGGCACGCCCTCCGGCAGCGCGGCGACGGCCGCGAGCGCGCCGCGCGCCTTGAACGAGCCGGTCGGCTGGAACGTCTCCAGCTTCAGCAGCGCGTCCGGAGCCAGGCCGCCGGACGGGATCAGCGGCGTGGGTTCGAGCACGGCGGACACCGCCTGCCAGGCGCGGTCCAGGTCGCCCGGGCCGGGCATCCGGACCGGGCGCGCCGTCACGGCCGCCTCCCTGACGCCTCGACCGGCCGCCCGTGCCGCCGGTTCCGGATCTCCCCGGGCGTGCGGGAGCGGCGGCGCCGCCCGGCCCGCACGACCATCGTCCCGGCCGCGGTGACGCCGATGAACCCGGCGATGCCCAGAATCTTCCCTAGGCCCGGCGTCTTCCGCCGGCCATGTTTCCCTCGCATACGGCTACGGTAGCGATCATGCCGGGCCGGGGACATCTCCCCCGCCGAGACCGCCGAGCGGGGCGTGAGCCTGGAGGCGGGCGCGGTGCCGGGCGGCGAGATCCCGGTCAGCGTGCCGTCCCCCGGAGAGATCGCGGGTGCAGGCGGCGCCGGATCCGGCGCAGGCGTCCGGCCCTGGCGGTGACGAGACGCCCCAGCGCGTCGGTGTGGTGCCAGGCCCGGTCGGCGGCGCGCTGGCCGGGCGGGGACGCGGCGAAGCGGCTCTGCTCGACGAGCTCGGCGAGCGGCCCCAGATGGCCGCGGGCCTCCGCACCGATGCCGGCGGCGCCGAACCGCGCGACCTCGTGCGCGGTCAGCGTCCGTACGGTGGTCAGGCCGACGTCGGCGAGATGATCGAGCGCCTGATGCCAGGCACCGATGATGCGGGTGGCGGGTGTGCCCGTCCGGCGGCGTCGCCTGCGCAATGCGGGGGCGAGGAGGACGGCGGACAAATAGCCGAGAAGGAGAACGCCTACCGCGATCGAAGCGAAAACCCACCACGGTGTGGGCGAGTCGTGGGCGGGGGCTGGTCTCTGGGATTGCTTCTGCGCCGTCTTGCCCGAGCCGGGGTCCTGCTCCTGGGAAGCCGCGGCCTTCTGTGCCTGCTCCAGGTTCTGTTCCGTCTCCCCTGCCGCGACACCGTCGTTCCTCTTGGACGGACGGGCGCTGTCGGGGAGCGGGTTGAAGCGGATCCAGCCGAGACGGTCGAACTTGATCTCGGGCCACGCCACCACGTCCCCGGAACGGACCCGCACGGTGTCGCCCGCGCGTTCGCCACCCTCGAACCCCACGACGACGCGGGACGGCAGGCCGAGCGTCCGGGCGAGCAGAGCGTAGGCGGTGGCGAAGTGCTCGGGGGTGCCGCGCCTGCCCTCCCCCAGGAAGTAGTCGAGCTGACGGTAGCTGTGCCCTGGCGGCGCGGTCACATCGTACTTGGCGTACCCCTTGAGGTACTCGGCGAGCATCGCGGCCTTCTGGAGCGGCGTCCCCGCGCCTCGCGTCGCCGCCTCCGCGAACTTGCGGAACTCGGCGAGCTGGACGGGCGGCCTCTCCGCGCCCGGCCCCCACGGCAGTTCCCGCGTCGCGTCCGCCTCCGCGCCGGTCGCGATCGCCACGCCGGCCAGGTCGCCGGCCGTCCACCGGGGCACGGCGGCGCCGACCCGGTAGGTCCGGCCGGGGCGCAGCGGCTCGGCCGCGGCGAGCGCGCCGCTGCCGGGGTCGACGACGACGGGGAGCCCGTCCACCCGCCGGGGACGGTCGGGCGCCGGCACCCACACGCCGGGCAGGTCCCGGATCGTGATGTGCTGTTCGACCTCGTGCCGCCCGCCCGGCCCCGGCCCCTGCGGCACGCGGCCCCCGGTCGGGACGAACCGGGCGGTGGACGACCAGGTCACACCGTCGAACCGGTCCAGCACGGCGAGCCGCTCGACCTCGCTGCGCCGCGACCGGACGGTGAACAGCACCTGGCCGGGGCTCAGCAGCCAGCCCCCGACGCGGTCGAGCGGGCTCACACCGTCGCGCTGCCGCGGCGGCGGAGCCTGCACCTGCTCACGCGGGTCGTAGGGGTCGGCGGCGACGGGGACGAGCGGGCCGGCGGCGAACGCCAGCGCCCCGAGGACGGCGGCGGCCGGCACCCCCGGCGCGAGCGTCCGCCAGGGGACGGGCGCGTCGGGGCCGTCCGCGCGGACGAGGACCAGCACGGCGATGAGCACGACGCTCACGGCGGCGAGCGGGATGGTGTGCGCGGGGCCGTCCACGCCGAGCGGCAGCGCGACCGCCCACACCCCCAGCGCCGGGAGGGCCGGGGCGGCGCGCAGCGAGGTCCGCAGCGCCAGTTCGGCGGACGCGAACGCCGCCGGCCACACCACCACGGCGACCAGGACGAGGAGCTCGGGCTCGGCGGGCGCGGGCGGCAGCGTGGTCAAGACCGCCTTCCACGAGCCGAGCACGCCCTCGCGGAGGGCCTGCGGCAGCGTCCCGCCGGACAGGGCCGGGCGCAGGACGGTGAGCGAGACCGTTGCGGCCCAGCCGAGCACGGTCAGCACGAGCGAGATCCACAGCGGCCACGGCGCCTTGCGGCGCGGGCCGGACAGCAGCCCGCAGAGCACCGCCGGGACGGCCGCGGCGGCGAGCGCGACCGGCAGGACCGGCCCGAGGCCGAAGACGCGCTGGAACGACAGGCCCGCGACCGCGACCAGGCAGGCCGTCACGGCGAGCGAGACGTACCGGGTCACCGGGCGCTTCCCAGCCGCCGCCACGATTCCGCCAGCCCGTCCAGGTCGTGGACATCGATCACCTGGACGCCGGGGGGCGCCGGCACGGGCTCGGGCGGCCTGACCCGCAGCACCACGACGCGGTCGAACCGGGACCGCACGGACGCGACCGGCCCCAGTTCGGCGGCACCGTTCGCGACGACGACCAGGGACCCGCCCGCGGGCACACCGCGCACCGCGTCCACGGCCGGCCGCGGCCCCTCCCCCGTCCCGACCGGCGTGAGCCCGTCGAGGAGGGTCTCCACGTCGCCGGGGCCGCCCCGGGTGGCGGCCAGCGGGCCGCCGCCGGTGAGGATCCGGACGGGGAAGCCCGCCGACGCCGCCCCGGCCGCGGCCGACGCCGCCGCGTCCACGGCCAGCTCGAAGTCGTCGGGCTCCGGCCACGCCCCGGACCGCGTCTCCAGCACGACCGTCGTCGTCGGCAGGCTCGCGTCCACGAGCCGGCGGACCATCAGCGTCCCGGTGCGGGCCGACGACTTCCAGTGGATGTGGCGCATCTCGTCACCGACCACGTACTCGCGCAGCGCGTGGAACGTCGCCGTCCCGGCCGGGGACCGGTCGCTCGTCGGGCCCTCCAGGTGGTGGGCGCGGCCCGACGGCAGCACCGCGAGCCGCACCGTCCGCGGCCGGACGAGCAGCACCCGCGGTGCGCCGTACTCGCGGACCCGGCGGGCCAGCCGCAGCGGATCGGCCCGCACCAGCCGCAGCGGCCCCACCGGGATCTCGCCGCGCCGGGCGGTCGGCAGCCGGTAGGTCACGGTGCGCCTGCCGCCCGGCCGCAGCCGCGGGATGTCCACCGCGATGTCCGCGGGCCCGGCCGCGTCCCGGGCGCTGAGCCCCCTGACCGCGCGTCCCCCGTTGACCACGTGCAGGACGGCGACGGCGGGTTCTCCCCGCTCGACCCGCACCGGCGCGATCTCCCGGCGGACGTCCAGGCTCGGCTTCGGCAGGGTCCACAGCAGCGCGCCCGCCACCGCCGCGAGCCCGGCGAGGGCCAGCATCGCGGGCTCGGGGTAGCCGAGCCACCAGCCCGCCGCGTACAGCGGCACCGAGACGGCCGCCGTCCCCCATCCGAGCGGTGTCAGCACGTCGTCACACCCGCTCCTCAGACACCGGCGGCCTGCGGGGTCGGTACGTTCCCCAGCGCCTCCCCGACGACGTCGGCGCCGGAGCGTCCGCGCAGCTCGGCCTCCGGCGTCACGATCAGCCGGTGCGCGATGACCGGGACGGCGAGCGCCTTGACGTCCTCGGGGACGAGGTAGGACCGCCCGGCCGCCGCCGCCCGCACCCGCGCCGCGCGCAGCAGCGCGATGCCGGCCCGCGGGCTCGCGCCGAGCCGCAGGTCGGGATGCTCGCGGGTGGCCGCGACGACCCGCACCAGGTAGTCGTGCAGCGGCGGCGCGACATGCAGCCGCCCGGCGAAGTCGATCATGCGGGCGAGGTCGTCGCGGCCCAGCACCGGCGGCATCCGGTCGAGCGTCGCACCGGTCGGCGCGCCCGCGAGCAGCTCGACCTCGGCCCGGTGGTCGGGGTAGCCCATGGAGATCCGCATCAGGAACCGGTCGAGCTGCGCCTCCGGCAGCGGATACGTGCCGTCCATGTCCACCGGGTTCTGCGTGGCGATCACCATGAACGGGCGCGGCACCGGATGCGGGACGCCCTCCACGGTCACCCGGCGCTCCTCCATGACCTCCAGCAGCGCCGACTGCGTCTTCGGCGAACCGCGGTTGATCTCGTCGGCGACCGCGAGGTTCGCGAAGATCGGGCCGGGGTGGAACTCGAACGTGTTCGCCCCCTGGTTGAAGATCGAGACGCCGGTGATGTCGCTGGGCAGCAGGTCAGGGGTGAACTGGATGCGCGTCCACTGCGCCTCCACCGAGGCCGCCAGCGCCCGCGCGAGCGTGGTCTTGCCCACCCCCGGGACGTCCTCGACGAGCAGATGCCCCTCGGCGAGCAGGCAGGTCAGCGCGAGCTCGACCTTCTCCCGCTTGCCGCGCACGACGCGCTCGACGCCGCCCGCCAGGGCCGCGAACATCCGCGCGAACCGCCCGGCCAGCGCGTCCGCGTCCGTCCCCGTGTTCTCGGTCATCCGTCAGGCCCCCCACCGCGCCCCCACCGCACCCAGCGACGCGAAGGGCACCTTAACGTCAATACGGACCGGAGGCCGAAAGATCCCCGAACATCACCGCGATCCACGACGAACCGAACGCGGATGTCATCTCCGGCGTCCTAATGTTGGGCATCGCGACGACGACTTCCGAGGTGGACGTGGACAACGCAAGCATCGCCGACCTGTGGGACCGGGTGACGGGAACGCAGCCGGACCCGCCCTGGTGGCTGGTCGCCCTCGTCGGCCTCGTCGCGCTCGCCTCGGTGCTCCACGGCCCCACCTGGCGGGTCGCGCGCAACACCGTCACGATCGCGCACGAGGGCGGGCACGCGCTGATCGCGCTGCTCACCGGCCGCAAGCTGGACGGCATCAAGCTGCACTCCGACACCTCGGGCGTCACCGTGTCGCGCGGCAAACCGCACGGCCCCGGCATGATCTTCACGGCGCTGGCCGGGTACGTCACCCCGCCGCTGCTCGGCCTGTTCTTCGCGCTGCTCCTCGCGGGGGGCCGTATCACGCTGATGCTGTGGTTCTCCCTCGCGCTGCTCGCGGCGATGCTCGTGATGATCCGCAACGCCTACGGCGCGCTGTCGGTGATCGCGACCGGCACGATCGTCTTCGGGGTGTCGTGGTTCGGCAGCACCGCCGTCCAGGCCGGGTTCGCCTACCTGGCCGCCTGGTTCCTGCTCCTCGCCGCCACCCGCCCGGTGATCGAACTGCAGCGGATGCGCGCCCGGCAGATGGCGCCGAGTTCGGACGCCGACCAGCTCGCCCACCTCACCGGTGTCCCCGGCCTCGCCTGGGTGGGTCTCTTCGGCGCCACCGCCCTGCTCGCCCTCCTCGCCGGCGGCGCGCTCCTCGTCCCCGACATCTCCCTCCCGGACCTGCCCGTACCGCTCGTCCCCTAGCGTTTTGCCACCGCCACCTGCGGTTCGTAGGGTGATCTGCGAACCCGGCCGGCAGCGGGAAAGGCGGTGACGATGGTCCGCGGCGGTGTGCGGCCCGGCGTCATCGCGCTGGCGCTGCTCGTCCTCGCGGCGGCGCTGTGCACGAAGGCGCTCGGCGCGGCCCCCGCGCAGGACACCTCCGTGCGGGGCACCGTGGTGGGGGACGCCGTGGTGGGGAATGCCGCCGTGGCGGACGCCGCCGTGGCCGGCCAGGCCCGGGCCGCCTCGGCTCCGGACACGGCCACCGCCGATTCCGGTGACGGGTCGCGGTGCGCGAAGAAGCCGCCGTCCACCGGTGCGCATCCCGCTCCGCGGCCCGCCGCCGACCCCGTCGTCCCGTCCGCGGCCCGCGCACCGGACGCCCCGCACCGGGTACACCTCCCGCGGGCGGCGGACGCGCGGGCGGGGCCCGCGCCGCCCGCGTCCAGACACATCCTCATGTCCGTCCTGCGGATTTAGAGCGCTCCCCGAGTCCTTCTCCGGGTCCGGCCATGGCGTCGGCCCGGCATCTCGTCCTTCACTCAAGGGAGCCTCATCATGCCCGGCAACACCTCGCCCCGCCGGAACCGGAGCGTCGCCGCGGGAGCGGCCGTCGTGCTCGTCGGGGCGCTGACCTTCGGCGTCGTGTCCATGACCGGCGACCGCGGCGACCGCGACACCGCCCGCCCGGCCGGCGCGTCCGCCGGCCCGTCCACGAAGCCGCCCACCAGCCCGTCCGCCAGCCCGTCGGCGAGCCCGTCCGACGAGACGGCGCAACTGCCGGACATGGCGCGGCGGGAGGCCGCCGACCCGCGCGCCAAGGGACGCCCGGACGCCCCGGTCGTCATGATCGAGTACGCCGACTTCCAGTGCCCGTTCTGCGGGAAGTTCGCCCGCGACACCGAGCCGGAACTGGCCGGATACATCCAGGACGGCACCCTGCGCATCGAATGGCGGGACTTCCCGATCTTCGGCAAGGAGTCCGAGGCCGCCGCGCGGGCCGGGTACGCCGCCGGGCGGCAGGGCCGGTTCTGGGAGTTCCACGACGCGGCCTTCGCCAAGGACCGCAAGCGCAACAGCGGCGCGTTCACCGAGCCGAAGCTGGTCGAGATGGCGCGCCGGGCCGGGGTGCCCGATCTGGCCCGGTTCCGCGCCGACATGAACGGCAGGGAGGCGGCGAAGGCCGTCCAGCGCGACACCGACGAGGGCTACGACCTGGGCGTTCCGAGCACGCCCGCGTTCATCATCAACAAGCGTCCCTTCCTGGGCGCGCAGCCGCTCGGCACGTTCAAGGCCGCGATCGAGAAGGCCAGGTGAGCGACATCGGCCTGCTCGCCGCGTTCCTCGGCGGGCTGCTCGCGCTGCTCAGCCCGTGCAGCGCGCTCCTGCTGCCCGCGTTCTTCGCCTACGCGTTCAGCGACAAGGCCCGGCTCATAGGGCGCACGCTCGTGTTCTACGCGGGGCTGTGCACGACGCTCGTGCCGCTCGGTGCGGCCGGCTCGTTCGCCGGCCGGCTGTTCTACGGGCACCGTGACCTGCTGGTGGCCGCCGGCGGCTGGACGGTCATCGCCCTGGGCGTCGCGCAGATCGCCGGACTCGGGTTCGCGTTCCGCCGCGTCCAGGACGCGGCGGGACGGATCAGGCCAGGCTCGGCGGGCAGCGTCTACCTTCTCGGCACGGTCTACGGCCTGGCGGGGTTCTGCGCGGGGCCGGTGCTGGGCAGCGTGCTGACAGTGTCCGCCATGGGCGGCGATCCCTGGTACGGGGGCGCGCTGCTGGCCGTCTACGCGCTCGGCATGGCGTTCCCCATGGTCGTGCTCGCCCTGCTCTGGGACCGGTTCCGGCTGGGTGAGCGGCGCTGGCTGCGCGGCCGGGCGTTCGGTGTGGGACGTCTTCGCCTGCACACCAACTCGCTGGTGTCCGGGGTGTTCTTCATCGTGCTGGGGGCGATGTTCCTCATGTTCGACGGAACCTCGGCGCTCCCCGCGCTGATCGACGTGGACACCGAGTTCCGGGCCCAGCAGTGGGTGAGCCGGATCTCCGGCCGGGTCTCCGACGGCACGGTGGCGGCGTTCGCCGTCGCGGCCGGCGCGGCCGCCGTGCTCGCGTGGAATGTCCGAGGTCGCCGATAGTTTCGGCGATGTGAGCAAGCGAACCGAGGAGCGGCGGGCCAGGCGCGTCGAGGACGGGCTCACCGAGCTTGACCAGTGGCTGCGCGACCAGGTCGCGCACGGGCTCGCCCAGGCCGACAAGGCGCCCTACCGGGTGTGGGACGACGCGGCACGGCGGCTCGTCGATGCGCAGGCCGGGGCGCTCGCCGGGCAGGTCAGGGGCCTCGCCGCGCTCCCGCGCCGGCCGGGGTGGCCCGATCGGCTGCTGGAGGAGTACGCGCTGCTGCGGCTGCTCGTCCGGGCCCACCGGCGGCGGGACGAACTGCCGGAGGGGCTGCGCGACACCGTTCGCGCGCGGATCGGCTTCACGGTGCCGCAGGAGGAGGTCCTGGCCGGCGGGGAGCGCGTCCGGGATCTGTGGTGGGTGATCGGCTCGCGTGACACCGCGCAGGATCTGCTGACCACGCGGCGGGTGTGGCTGCGCGGACGGCGCACGGGGCGGCCGGGGCTGGTGCTGTCGTTCGCCGCGCCGGGCACGTCCTTGGACGCGTCACTCGTGGCGGGTACGCGGGTCGATGCCGAGCTGGCGTTCTATCCGGGGTCACAGCCGCTGCGGGCGCTGGTCGCCGAGCGGTACGGGCCGGCCGAGCCGGGCACGCCGGACGGGACGTCCGTGCAGGGGTTCCTGGACGAGCACGCGGCGGCGCTCGCGAACGATCCCTGGCTGGACCGCTGGCCCGCGACGCTGCGCCACGTCCGGCCGGCCCGCGCGGAAGGGGGCGGGCTGTACGCGGCCGACGAGGCCGGGGACGCGCTGCCGCTCCGGACGGGCGATCCGTGGCGGCTGCTCGCGCTGTCGGGCGGCGGGCCCGTCACCCTGGCCGGGGAGTGGAGCCCGCGCGGCCTGCGCCCGCTGGCGGCATGGCACCGGGACGAGGGGGCGGCGATCCTGTGAGCGTGTGGAACGAGCACGTCACGGCGGCGCTTCTCGGCACCGAGCGCCGTGAGCCGCCCGTCCTGCCGGAGGCTCCCGGCGCGCCGGACGACAGGGCCGGCCGGCTGCTCGACCAGGCGGCGCTGCTGGCCGTCCGGCGGCGGGCGGGGCGGATGCCGGCGGGCGCGGCG
>NZ_BCQQ01000170.1 GCF_001552155.1 Actinomadura formosensis NBRC 14204
TGGCGCGGCGGCGCCTGCCGCGGCGCGCGTCCGCCGCCGCGCTGCTCCGGCGGCTCCAGCAGCGCGCCCAGCACGGTGACGCCGGCGCGCTCGGCCTCCACGTACGCCTGGCGCAGTTCCTCCCGGGTCGTCACCCCCTGGTTGACGACGAGGATCACCGCGTCCACGAACGTGCACAGCGCCTGCGCGTCCGCGTCGTGCAGGCTGGCGGCGTTCACGACGAGGTACTCGCTGCGGCGGCGCAGCACCTTCACGGTCTCGCGCATCCGCGGGCCGCTGAACCGGTGCGCGGCCTCGGGGGCGCGCGGGCCGCGCGGCAGCAGCCGCAGCTGGGAGTCGGTGTGGATCAGCAGGGTCGCCGGGTCGGTGCCGCTGAGCAGCGTGTCCGACAGGCCCTTGCCGCCGGGACGCGCGCCGAACAGCGTGCTGACGTCGGTGTCGTCGGTGGTGGCGTCGATCATGATGGTCTTGGCGCCGGCGAACGCCAGCGAGACCGCGAGGTTGGCGCTGGCCAGCCGGGCGCTGCCGCCCGGGGTGGCGCTGGCGACCAGCAGCGCCACCGGGGTCTGCGGGGCGGTCGCCACGACCGCGGCGCGCAGCCGCCGGTACGCCTGCCCCGCGGGGCTCTTCGGCGCGCTGACCAGGGCGAGCGTGTCGCCGGTCGGGCCGCCCGCCGGGATCGTGGACAGCGTCCGGACGCCGAGGCCCTCGATCGCCTCGGCGTTGTGCAGCCGCTGGTTCAGCCGCTCGCGCAGCAGCACGACCGCGCAGCCGACGAGGAGGGCGCCGACCAGGCCGCCGGCGCCGAAGGCCGCGGTGCGGATCTGGCCGGGCCCGTCCGGCGCGCCGGCCGGGGTGATGACCTGCCCCGGGTTGATCGGGGTGCTGCCGATGTCGTTGGCCTGCTCGTCGATCACGCCGAGCTGGTTGGTGTAGGCGGTGACGCGCTGGCGCAGCGTGGCGCGCTCGGCGCCGGACGCGACCGCCATCTCCCGGTTCGTCTTGAGCAGCTGCTGCTGCACCTTGCTGGACTGGTTCTTCAGCTTGGTGAGCTGGTTGTTCACCACGTCCTGGGCGCGCTGCTGCCGGTAGGCCAGGTAGGCGTCCGCGAACGCCTGCGCCCCGGCGCGGGCGTCCTTGGCGCTGCCGGCCGTGTAGGTCAGGTTGAGCACCTGGGTGTTGGGCGGGACCGTGACCTCGATCTGGCCCTCCGGGGCGTGCCCGAGCTTCTGCCCGACGATCTTGGCGACCCGGTCGGTGGAGACCAGCTGCGCCTCCGTCTGCAGGTTGACCAGGTCGTCGCCGCGGCCGTTCGGCGAGTACGGGTTGCCCTCCAGCGGGCTGACCAGCACGGTCGAGGTGGCCTTGTACGGTGCGGGCAGCACCAGCGCCGCGATGACGCCCACGGCCGCGCCGACGACGGCCAGCAGGACCAGCAGCGGCATGTACCGCCTGAGCAGGGGCAGCAGCTGACCCTGCTGCGGGTCGGCCGTCTGGTCAGCTCCCACGGCGATCCCCCTCGGTGATCCGGGTCGTGCTCGACGGACAGATGGTCACGACTTTATCCGCGCTTGGCGCGGGGCCGGTTTCGTTCATCTCAACCTCGTGGTGAACGGTGGCCGGGAGCGGTCGCCCGGCGGGCGGGAGTGTCCGGGCTCTGCCTGGTCAGCACGATGCCGCGGGCGGGGGTGGCGGCCTGGTCGAGGGCCAGGACGCCGCGTGCCACCTCGCGGTCCAGGGCGCGGCCGCGCTCCACCACGACCAGGGTGAGGTCGCTGGCGGCGGCCGCGCTGATCGTGTCGGCGGCGTTGATGTCGGGGGTGGTGATGACGACGATGCGCGACTCGCGGCCCGCCTTGTCCATCGCGCGGGTGAGCTGGCGGTCGTCGTCGCCGCGCACCAGCCGGACGCCGAACGTGCGCGGCGGCGGGGCCTCGGCGGGGTCGTGGTCCTCGCCGTCCCCCCGGATGCGCAGCACGGTCGTGGCCGAGCCGCCCTCGGTGCACAGTTCGGCGAGTTCGTAGGCGACCGCGGTGCCGGCGGCGGAGGGGACGCCGGCGACGAGGACGGTGGTGGCCTCGGAGTCGAAGACGAGGTTGCGCAGCCGCCGGCAGATCTCGCGGTGCCCGCCGCCGAGCGCGGCCGACTCCACCATGATCGGCAGCTGCGCGTGCAGCCGGACGTCGGCGGGCCGCCGGATGCGCCGCGGCCGCCGGTCGATGAGCAGGGTGGACACGACCCAGCCCAGCAGCCCGACCCCGAGGCCGCCCGCGAACGCCACGTCCTGGCCGGCGTCGTCGCGGGCGGTGGGCAGTGCGGCGCTGCGCAGCACCTCGCCGGGCTGCACGACCTTGCTGTCCAGCGCGGAGATGTGCTTTTGCACCTCCTCGATCTGCTTCAGGATCTCCTGGCGGCGGGTGCGGGTGGTCCGCCGGACGAGTTCGTCGTCGCTGCCCGGCAGGCTCCTGAGCTGCTTGTGCAGCAGCGTGAGGTACTTCTCCAGCGATTCGCGGTTGCGCTGCTGGAGGCCGCCGAGGATCTGCTGCCGCAGGTCCAGGTACGCCTCCGCGACGGTCTGGGCGCCGCTCTGCGCCGCCTTGGGCGTCCCGGCCCGCACGGCGATCGTCAGCACGTGCGTGCTGTTCGGCACCGACAGGTCGACGCGGCGGCGCAGTTCCTCGTGGGACGCCTGGAAGCCGGGGAACGTGGCGAGCCGGCGCAGCACCTCGTCGGACCAGACGAGCTGCGCCTCGGTGTCCATCGTGGCCTCGCGCGGCTCGCGTTTCTTCTCGTCCAGCGGACGACCGGGCGTGTAGCCCGGATGCAGCGACACCGGCGGCGCCAGCACCGAGATCCGCGCGGTGTAGCTGGCCGGGGTGAGCATGATCTTCGCGCCTCCCAGCACGCCGCCGGCCAGCAACGCCACCAGCAGCGCCGCGAAATGCCTGCGGACCGCACCCGCGTACCGGGTGACGGGGATCGAGTCCGGAGCGAGCGGCGGTTCCGCCTGCACGCTGGACGGGCCGAGGAAGCGCTTCTTCATCACTGTGCCGTCTTCACCGCCGGCTCAACGCCGCCAGGCGGGTTCGGCGCCGAGCAGCGCGGCGAGCTTGTCGTCGTAGGGCGCGAAGTGGTCCGACAGCCGGCGCTGCAGATGGTCCGGCAGCGGGGACCCCGGCCGGGCGTTGTGCCGCTCGAACGTCGCGGGCCGCCACCGCGGGAGGCCGAGGAACTCCAGGATGGAGTCGTAGCAGGGCTCGGGCTCGGAGAAGAAGTCCTCCGCGTACAGGACGAGCACCCGGTCCCGTCCGAACAGCTCGAACAGCCGCTCGATCTGGTCGGCGTACTGGCCGCGGTCGACGTAGGAGTGATGCCGGTGGCTGTGGCTCACGTACGCCGGGTCGGCCCTGATCTTCTCGACCTCGCCGGCGAGCCGCTCGGGCTCCAGGTCCAGCGCCCGCTCGAACGGCTCGGTCTCGAAGCCGCGCGCCAGTTCGTGCTTGTGCGCCGAGTAGGCGCGCACCACCGGGTCGCGCAGCAACGCGATGAGCTTCACGCCGGGCAGGTCGCGGGCGATCCGCTCCGGTGCCAGCGGGTGGTGCATGTAGTAGCCGGCCGACTCGAACGCCAGCGGCCGCGCGGGCGCGGTGCGGCGCTCGGCGAGCGACCGGACGGGGAAGTGCCCCCGGTACCAGCCGAGGCCGCGCGGGTAGTTCACGTCGAAGTAGTGGACGCCCTTGTGGAAGTTCGGCTGGACGACCGCCGGGTGCGGGGCCAGCGCGCGAAACAGCGAGGTCGTGCCGCCGCGCTGCGTTCCCACCATGAGGAAGTCCGGCAGCATCCGGGCGCTGGAGGTGAGCCGCCCGCCGGCGCGGGTGGCGGCCCGTCCGGCGTCCTTGACCCACTGCGGGGCGTCACGGCGCGAGATCACGAGATCCTCCCGAGGTCGGTGTGCAGGAGCGTCAGCAGCCGCTCGGCGTCGGCGCGCAGCGGCTCGCCGATCGGTTCCTGCGCGGCCAGCAGGTAGCGGCGGCAGAGTTCCAGCAGGTAGAGCCGGACCGTCGCGTCCGCCGCCGCGCCGGCCGGCCCGAGCGGCTCCAGCGCCGCCGCGGCGCCGTCCGGCCAGGCCGCGTAGGGCGGGCCGGACGCGGTGCGCATCGCCTCCTGGAGCCGGTAGTGCAGCAGGTCGAACCCGTTCGGGACGCCGCGGGCGAAACGCTCCCAGTCCCACAGGCGCAGCACGCCGCGGTGCCAGGCCATGTTCCACGGGGTCCAGTCGCCGTGCCAGGCGCCGAAGTCGAGCGGCAGGTCGCCGTGCGCCTTGCCGATCGTCTCGACGACCTCGCCGAACGCGGCGCGCTGCCGCTCGTCCAGGACATCGGCGGGGCTCGCGGTCATCGCGTCCCAGAAGCCGCTGTCGCGCAGCGCCGTCCGCTCGACGCCGCCGACCTCGAACAGCGCCCGCATCTCGGCGACCGGGGCCCGCCCGCGCGGGCGCCAGCCGAGCGCGCTCGTCGGCAGCGGCTCCAGCACGAGCAGGTCGAGCCCGTGCCACGTCCCGTGGTGCAGCAGCTTCGGGACGTGCAGCCGCGCACCGGAGCCGGAGCCGGCCAGGTGCTCGTTCAGATAGGTGAGCGCGGCCGCCTCCCCGTCGAGCAGGCCGCGGGCCGTCCCGGTGTCGCCGACCTTGACGAACGCGACGGGCTCGCCGTGCGGCGACAGCACGTGCAGGATCGGCTTGCGGTTGGCGCGGGCGCTGCCGAGGCCCACGCTGACCACGACCGGACGGCTGAGCAGTTCGGCCAGCCGGTCCTCGATGGAGGGGCCGCCGCCGGTGATGCGGAGCCGGTCGCGCAGCGTCCGCTCCGGCAGCCCGGTGCGGACGGCCGCGGCGGTGAGGCCGCGTGAGACGCGCTGCTTGACGCCGAGGTCGTGGCTGTAGCGGCGCAGCGCGGCGGCGGCGG
This sequence comes from Actinomadura formosensis NBRC 14204, assembly GCF_001552155.1. Classification (GTDB taxonomy): domain Bacteria; phylum Actinomycetota; class Actinomycetes; order Streptosporangiales; family Streptosporangiaceae; genus Spirillospora; species Spirillospora formosensis. The sequence continues at coordinate 4,965 of NZ_BCQQ01000170.1, forward strand.
CGCGGGGCAGGCCCGCCGGGACCAGCAGCCGCGGGTGATCGGCGTCCGGCAGGAACGCCAGCTCGCGCCGCGCCCCCGCGGACCGCCCGGGGCCGACGGGCTCGACGCTCGCGTCCGGCCACAGCTCCCGGGCCGCCGCGATCCAGGCGGCCCGGGTCTCCGCCCCGCTCACTGGGCCGCCTCGGCGGTCAGGGCACGGACGCGGGCCTGCGGTGTCCGCACCCCGTCGGCGTCCCGCCTGGCCCGCCACATCAGGGCCACCGCGATCATCACCGTGTACAGCGGTACCTCCACCATGTCGTAGGTGATCATGAAAAGGGTGCAGGAGATCAGCACGCAGCAGCCCGCCAGCGAATAGGCGCCCCGATCGCGCCAATGGCGCAGGAACCGGATGGTGAAGAACGCGCAGAACGCGATCGTCCCCACGATGCCGTTGGCGAAGATGAGCAGCCACACGTGCCCCTGGGTGCCGAGCGGCGGCGAGCCGCACGCTTTGCAGCCCACCTTGTCACCGCCCGATACCTGGCCGAGGTCGCCCTGGACGTTACGGGTCGACCCGAAACCGACCAGCGGGGACCCGATGAGCGCGCTGCGGGTCGTCTCCTCGGCGAGCAGCGCGCGGCGGTTGTTGCTGTGCGGGTTGTCGAGCCGGTCCTGGACGAGGCCGGGCAGCGGCGACAGCGCCACGACGATCGCGCCGACGGCGGCCATCCCGGCCGTCCACGCGATCACCCGGGGCCCGCCGACCTGCAGGAGCTTGAGGACGCCGAACAGCCCGATCGCGCCGAGCGCCCCCCACAGGCCCCGGTTCAGCGAGTACACGACCGGCCACAGCGACGCGGCGAGGACGATCACCCCGAACACCCGGCGCCGCAGCCGGGCCCGGACGATCCAGGTCAGCAGGAAGTACGGCAGGAAGAACGCGTAGGCGGCGCCCCAGGTGTTGGCGTAGGCGAACGGCGCCATCGGCCGGGACTGCTCGAAGCCGAGGATCGCCTCGATCTCGGCGACCTTCGGGTGGACGATGTCGCGGATGAAGGAGTTGCTCGTCAGCCCGTGCGGCAGCACCATCTCCACCGGCGACGTCAGCTGGATCGAGGGGAAGAACGAGCCGACCAGGCCGCCGATCGTCGTGACGATGAACATGTAGCCGAGCAGCCGGCCGATCGCGCCGGACGGCAGTTCCCGCTCGCTCATGTTGCCGATGTAGAGCAGCACGATGGTGAACGACAGGTACCAGGCGAGCCGGTAGCCGTACACGAGCAGCCGGCTGAATCCGCCGCCGGGTTCGGCGAGCGGCGCGTCCGCCCACAGCACCAGCACGCCCAGCACGACCCAGACCAGGAAGAACAGCCACGCGCCGAACCCGCTCGGTGCGACGAGCGTGCCGCGGCGGCGCCACAGCGTCATCGCCATCGGCACGTTGACGAGCAGCAGCATCACGTTGGCCAGGCCGAGGATCCACCACAGCGGGAAGCCGAGCAGGGCGACGCTGAGCGGCCAGCCCGGCCGCAGCCGCCACGGCAGCAGCCGCGGTGGCGCGAGAGGCATGCTCCCCGCGATCCCTCGCATCCCGGCCAATCACCGCTCCGTTCCCCTGGACGCACCGTCGGGCGCGCGGACCGCGCCGCCCGGCCCCGGACGCACGCCGCACGGTGGAGGACGCCCGGCCGCCCGCCTGGGGCGACACCGGCCTGTGGCCACATCCGGCCACCGATTCTGGTCGTCCGCTACGGTCCCGGGGGCGTCCTTCCGAGGTGCGCAGCGTACCTCGCGGGGCGCGATGAACATGCCCCGTAGGCGCGCGAACCACGTCGAGACCGGCCTGATCCACACGCCGTTCGGTTTTCGAGACCGGAAAGTTAGCGATCAGATCAGCAGGTCAACCGGCCGCTGGCTACGATTGCCCGGCCCTGTGCGCCTTGGTGCGCACAATACGGTGGTTTTACGTCTACATGGCACGGAGGGGTCGATGGGCAGACGCAGGTGGGGGGCCTTGACCGCGGGAGCCGTCCTCGCCCTGGGCACGCTGACGGGGAGCCTCGCCGTCACGTCCTCGGCGAGCGCGGACCAGCGGGGGTCCGAGCCCGGACACGGCAAGATCGTCACCGCCGACCCGGCGAACTTCACGCCGAACGTCGTGGACGGCGAGGTCAAGTCGATCATCAAGATCGGCGGCAAGATCTACGTGGGCGGCTCCTTCACGCAGGTGAAGGAGGCGGGGGCCAACAAGCCCACACTGACCCGTAACCGGCTGTTCGCCTTCGACGCCTCCACCGGCGCGATCGACCCGAACTTCACCCCGAGCCTCAACAAGGGTGAGGCGAGCGTGCTGCTGCCCGCCCCCGACGGCCAGTCCATCTACGTCGGCGGCACCTTCAGCGAGATCAACGGCGCGCGCAACTTCGTCCTCGCCCGGATCAACGCGCAGACCGGCGCGCCGATCACCACCTTCAAGCCGCAGCTCGACGCCAGGGTCCGCGACCTGCGGCTCGCCGGCGGCCGGCTGTACGTCGCCGGCACCTTCACCACCGTCGGCGGCGCCCCCCGCGTGGCCCTCGCCACCGTCGACCCGGCCACCGGCGCCCGTGACGACTTCGTGGACGAGAACTTCGCCGGCACGCAGACCGGCGACGGTGTCACGACGGTCTACAAGCTGGACATCAGCCCCGACGGCTCCAAGCTCGTCGGCATCGGCAACTTCAACTCCGTCAACGGCAGCACCCGCCGGCAGATCGTCATGCTGGACCTGGGCGGCCAGTCCGCACAGCTCGCGAACTGGGACACCGTCCGCTACGCCGACCAGTGCTCGCAGTCGTTCGACACCTACATGCGGGACGTGGAGTTCTCCCCGGACGGCAAGTACTTCGTCGTCACCACCACCGGCGCCTACGGCGGCACGGCCAAGCTGTGCGACACCCAGGCCCGCTGGGAGAGCGCCACGACCGGCGGCGGCCAGCAGCCCACCTGGGTGAACTTCACCGGCGGTGACACCACCTACGCCGTCGAGATCACCGACACCGCCGTCTACGCCGGCGGCCACTTCCGCTGGGCCAACAACCCGTTCGCGGGCGACAAGCCCGGCCAGGGCGCCGTCGGCCGCGAGGGCATCGTCGCGCTCGACCCGGTCAGCGGCCTGCCGTTCAGCTGGAACCCCGGCCGCGACAAGGGCGTCGGCGTGTTCGACATGCTGGCCACCGACGAGGGCCTGTGGGTCGGCAGCGACACCGACAACATCGGCGGCGAGTTCCACCAGAAGCTCGCGCTGTTCCCCGTCACCGGCGGCACCGCCATCCCGGCGTACAGCACGGGTGAGCTGCCCGGCAACGTCTACTCCGGCGGCGGCATCGGCGCCGGCGCGACCAACTACCTGCGGCACCGCTCGTTCGACGGCACCACCACCGGCGCCGTGGTCAACGACGGCACCGGGGGCATCGACTGGCGGTCCGCGCGCGGCGCGTTCATGATCAACGGTGAGCTGTTCTACGGCGGCTCGGACGGCTCGTTCAACCGCCGCTCGTTCGACGGCACCGCGCTCGGCTCGATCACCAAGATCGACGCCGCCGACCAGCTGGTGAACATGACCACCTGGCACTCGCAGGTGCCGAACATCACCGGCATGTTCTTCGCCAAGGGCCGGGTCTACTACACGCGCGGCCAGTCCGCGCTGTACTACCGGACGTTCAACCCGGAGAGCAACGTCGTCGGCGCGCAGGAGTTCACCGCGGTGACCAACCTGCCCGGCATGTCGTGGAGCTCCGTCGGCGGCATGTTCGTCGACGGCGGCAGCCTCTACTACGTCAACAACGGCAACGGCCGGCTCTACAAGGTCGCGTTCTCCGCGGCCGGCGTGCCGTCCGGGGCGTCCACCGAGGTCAGCACCGCCGACTGGCGCGGCCGGACGGTGTTCCTGTACGCCGGGACGCCGAACCAGCCGCCGACCGCCGCCTTCACCAGCAACTGCGACGCCCTGAACTGCACGTTCAACGCGTCCGGCTCGGCCGACCCGGACGGCTCGATCGCCTCCTACGCGTGGGACTTCGGCGACGGCAAGACCGGTACCGGCGCCACGCCGCAGCACGCCTACGACCAGGACGGCACGTACACGGTCAAGCTGACGGTCACCGACAACCGCGGCGGGACGGGCACCAAGTCCCAGACCCTCACGGTGGCGCCGAACCAGGCGAACATCGCCTTCCGCGGCGGGTCGGGCGGAAACGCGAACGTCAAGACCGCGTACGCGCAGATCCCGCAGTCCGTCCAGCCGGGCGACGGCATGATCCTGGTGCTGACCTACAACGCCAGCACCGCGTCGATGACGACCCCGCCCCCCGGCTGGACCCAGGTCGACAACCAGGCCGCCGGCACCGCCTCGTCCATCGTCTGGAAGCGGGTCGCGCAGGCCGGTGACGCGGGCAAGCAGGTCGACATCGGGCTGAGCGACTACACCAAGGCCGACATCAGGCTGCTGGCCTACGAGGGCACCAACACGACCGACCCGGTCGCGGCGGTCGCCAAGGGCAGCGACCCCGGTTCGGTGACCGAGCACACCAGTCCGTCCGCGCAGGTCGGCGCCGCCGGCTCCTGGGCGGTCACGTACTGGGGCGACAAGTCGTCCAGCACCACCTCGTGGACGGCGCCCGCCGGCGTGACGACCCGCGGCACCGGCATCGGCTCCGGCAGCGGCCGGATCACCAGCCTGATCGTCGACAGCAACGGCGCGGTCGCGACCGGCACCTACGGCGCCAAGACGGCGACCACGGACGCCGCCAGCCGCGCCGGCATGTGGACCATCATCCTGGCCCGCAAGTAACCCTCCGCGGCATCACCCGAGCCCGCCCCCGCCGGACGTTCCGGCGGGGGCGGACTCATGTCCGCGACCCCGCACCGGACTCATGCCCAGGGCATACACGGCCCCAGGGCATACAGGCAGGGTGTACGGCGGTCGTCATCAGGCCGTCACGCACGACGGAGGGCGCCGGTGCTGAACGACGTCGCGGGCAGGTGCTTCCCTCCGCCGGCTCGCCGGCCAGGCGACGGGAAGCCGGAGCCTACGCCGGGCCGGACGGCTTCAGCAGAACTCCTGCCAAGCCTTGCGGCTCTGGGCGTCCAGGAGACGGAAGTCGCCGGTGCTCCAGTCGAGGTCGAAGTAGGCGACCCACAGGGCGTGGCGCTTGGCGAGGTAGGCGTTGGTGGCGCGGAGCCAGGCGGCGCGCCTGTCGCCGTTGTCGCCGGCGACGAGGTAGCTGCCGGTCTCGGCGATGCCGAACGGCAGGTTCTCGCCCTTGCTGACGGCGACGACACGGTCGTACATGGCGGCCGGGTCGTCGTAGCGGCGCTTCTTCCAGCCGAGGTTGTAGACGTCCCAGCCGAGGACCTGGATGACGTCGCGGCCCGGGTAGTAGTCGCGCCAGTCACGCTTGGAGAGCGGGTCGAGGCTCCAGCCCATGAGGACGAGGGTGGCGTGCAGCCGCGAGTTCCCGGCCCTGTCGGCGAGGGAGCGCAGGCGCCGCCAGGCGGCCCGGTAGTCGGCGGCGGTGAACTCGCCGGTGGCGATGTTGTCCTCGGGCTCGTGGTAGTAGACCCAGTAGATGTCGCGGTCGCGGGGCGCGGTGGCGAACCAGTGGGCCATCGCCTTGTCGTACTTGCCGGCGAGGACGTCCTTGGGCGCCATCTTGAACGAGATGATCGGCGGGCGGTTCCCGAGGTTCGGGTTGCCGGGCCACGCCGGCGGGACGCCCCGGTAGAACAGCCGGACGGTCTCCAGGCCGCCGTACCTGCCGTCCAGGCGGGTCAGGGCCTTCTGGAAGGACTCGCCCGGCTGGAGTTCGAGGGAGAGGCCGCAGAGCGTCCTGCCGCCGCCCGGGGACGTCTCGGGAGGCTTCGTGGGCTGCGGCACCTGCCACGTCGGTTCGTCGCTCGGCTCGGGCGGCGCCGCGGTGGCGGACGGGGTCGGCGTCGGGGACGAGGACGTGGACGGGCTCGGCGCCGGCCCGCCGCGGCGGGTCTTCAGCACGAGGCGGGGGCCGTCGCCGCCCTCCCGGGAGCGCAGCGAGGCTCCCGACCGGAGGTTCTGGTTGGTGATGGCGAACGCGTAGCGGCCGGGGCCGGTCACGATCGAGCCGACGTCGAAGGAGATCCGGTCCTTGCCGGTGCCGGAGGTCGCGACGACGGCGCCGGCGGACGGACGGTTGCTCCAGGACGTGTCGTTCTCCGTCCACGAGCCGGGCAGCGTGCGCAGCTCGACCCGCCGCGGCCGGTTGGCGGGACTGTCGAAGACGACCTCGACCCGCGCCTTGGTGATCGCCGGGGTGCCGTGCGGCACGTCGAACGCGACATAGGCCTCGGTGTGCCAGTCGGGCCACACCGAGGCGGTGATCTTCTTGGCCTCGCCGAACCGCTGGCCCGGCCTCTCCCGTGCCACATAGGTGTCGGCCGAGGCGGGCACGACGGTGGCACCGCCGGCGGACGCCGTCCGGGCGTCGTGGCTCGGGCCGCCGCCCGACAGCGCGATCGCGCCGATGGATCCGCCGACGACGAGCAGCGTGCCCGCGGAGGTGAAGTAGAAGGCCGGCCGCGGCCCGCGGCGGCGCGCCCGCCCCCGTCCGCGCGGCCGGGCC
>NZ_BCQQ01000171.1 GCF_001552155.1 Actinomadura formosensis NBRC 14204
CCAGGGTGTCGGGGTGGTGGGTGCCGTGTATTCGTTGGTCTGTGGCCAGGGCGCGTTCGAAGTAGGAGATTGCGCGGGTCAGCAAGCCTTGGTTCTGCAGGAAGGTGGCGGCGCGGTCCAGCAGCAGGCTGAGCCAGGCGTCGTCGGTGCTGGGAGGTGTGTGAGCGGCCAGCGCGTCGATGTGGGGCAGTAGGTGCCGCCACTGTGGCCACCCGCCCGGATCTTTGACCTCGGCGGGGCGGGCCTGGTCTAGCAGCCGGGTGGCGGTGCGGCGGGCGACGGTGATGGCCTCGGGCCGGCGGTGCGGGTCACGGTCCTCGGCCGGGCCATGTGTGTCGGGGGTGCGGGCGACGGCTTGGACCAGGCGGTGCACGGTGACGGTATCGGGGGTGAGGGTGATCATGTTGTAGGCGGCGAGCTTGCCCAGCGCGGCCTGCAGCAGCGGCAGCGCGGCGTGTTCCTGCCATCCCTCCAACTCGGCAAGGCGGTTGACCAGGGTGCGGGGGATGGCCTCGGGGGCGTACCAAGCCAGGATTCGCAGCAGCTCACCGGCCAGTGGAGTGGCGGCGGTGATCCGGTCCAGGGTGATCCGCCAGATCCGCGCGATCGTCCGGGCATCATTACCGGCATCGCCGCCGGCGCCGGTTCCAATGCCGGTGGCGCTGCCCTCGGCGGCCTGGTGGTACATCACCGCCGGCGAGGCCGCGAGCAGGTCCAGGTACTGGCGAGGGGACAGCTGGTTCTGGTGCAGATAGGCCGCGGCCTGCTCGACTGCCAGCGGCAGGAAACCCAGTTCGGCCACCAGTTCGGTCGCGCCGTCCAGATCCGCGCCGCTGGATCCGGTGTCGGGCCCGGTGGGGCCGGCGATCTGGGTGAGCAGGTCGACGGCCTGTTCTTCGGTGAGGACGTCCAGCCGGAGCACCCGGGCCCCGAGCCGGTGCCAACCTTGCCCGAGGCGGCTGGTGACCAGGACCCGGCCGCGCATCGTGCGGTCCATCAGCGGCGCGATGTGGGCGGGGTCGGTGACGTTGTCCAGCACCACCAGCCAACCGGAGTGGTGGCCCAGCCAGGCCAGCCCCCGCTCGGCCAGTGCCTCCAGCTCCAGCGCCGTCTTCAGTTCCGGCTGCAACGCGGCCGCCAGCCCGGCGAGCCCGGCCTGCACAGCCGCGGCGGTGTCGGCGGTGATCCACCACACCGGATGAAACACCGCCTTGCCGTGCCGCGTCCGCCCCTCCGCGGCGGCGTTGCCAGCGTGGGTGGCGGCGTAGCGGGCGGCCAGGGTGGACTTGCCCACCCCGCCCAGCCCGTGCACCGCGGCCACCACCACCCCGCCCGGCGCCCGCAACGCCGCATCCAACTCCTCCAGTTCGCCGCCGCGGCCGACGAACACCTGCTGGTGCCCCGGAACATTCACCACCCCCGGGGGCGCCGCCACCTCGGTGACCGGCCGTACCGCCTCTGGGGGCAGCACGGTCGACCTGTTGACGGTCAGGTCCCGGCCTGCCTGGTTGAGCTGGCCATGTCCGGACGCGGTTCCTTCCTGGTGCACCCGCGGGCTGTCGGCACGATCGGCGGAGCCGGTGCCCTCGGTGCTGCCGGGCGGGTGTGGTGGCGGGGTGCTCATTGGTCGTTGACGGTCAGGTCCCGGCCTGCCTGGTTGAGCCGGCCGTGTCCGGACGCGGTGCCGGTGATCTGGGTGCTGGCGGTGCCGTCGCCGGTGGACACGATGCCGCTGTTGGCGGCGTGGCCGCCAAGGTTGGCCGATCGCTCGCCCGGCACCGGGCCGGCCCCCCGGCTGGCTTGGGGAGTGCGGCGGGCCACGACCATCCCGTACACCGCCATCACCAGCCCGGCGATCCCCACCACCGCGCCGATCACCCCGACAGTGTCACCCCAGTGGAAGCCCTTCACCGCGAAGTACGCGATCAACCCGATCACCGATGCGGCCGCGATGAGTCCGCCGGCCCAAGTCAGTACACGCCCCGTCATGGTCGACATCATCGACCCGTCCGCCCAGCTTCAACAGGTCATTAGTCACATCCGCCGTAACCGGCCACCGACCGGCTCGACGCGGGACAGCGAGGTCGGCATCCCGTCCCGGACGGATCGCCTCGCCGATATTGAGAAACATTCATTTTCCTGCGGGTCTGGATTATGGAAAGGCGGAGAGCCGGCCATGTGAACGGGTGGCCGGGCCGATCTGCGTCACGGCTCTCGGGACGTCCGGCCGTCGATGGCGGCCGCCATGCGGTCGGCCGCGGCCCCGAAGAGGTCTGAGATCCCGTGTTTTCCCGGATGACCTGGCGAAACGCGGTAAGTGGGACGCGTGATCAGGCGACTCGGTTGACATAACCCCCGGAGCTGGCCATAGGGCCGCATAGAGCAGCGAATACCGATACATCTAGGACCCTTCCGATTAGAAGGGATCCACAGGGTGAGGAAGCTTCTCGTCACGGGGGCCGCCGCGATCGCGATGGCGGGAGCCGGGGTGCTGGTGGCCACACCGGCCGAGGCCGCGAGTCCGGTGCAGATCTACCGGGTGTACTACGACTCGCCCGGCAGCGACACGGGGTCGAACAAGTCGCTGAACGGCGAATGGGTGCAGTTGTTCAACACGTCCCAGACGTCCAAGAACCTGAAGGGCGTCAAGCTCCGCGACAGGACGGGGTACACCTACACCTTCGGTTCCTACACGCTCAAGGGCCGCAGGTCGGTCTACGTCCACACCGGCAAGGGCTCCAACACCGCGACGCACCGCTACTGGGGCAGGACCTGGTACGTGTGGAACAACACCGGCGACACCGCCTACCTCCTCTACCCCAGCGGCCGGCTGGCCGACAAGTGCTCCTGGGGCCGGGGCGGCTCCTCGACGTACTGCTGACCCCGTGGTGAAGCCCGGCTCTCCCCTTCCGCGAACCGAGAGGGCCGGGCTTCGCCACGGAAAGGGCGAGGGACGACGTCAGACCACCCCAACGTCGTCCCTCGCCGCGGACGCGGTGCCCGGATCAGGCGCTTTTGACCTCGGTGATGGCCTCGCGCAGCGCCGCGAGAAACGCCGTGCCGTCGGCGTCATCGCCCAGGCCGACGTGGAACGAGGCGGGTTCCAGCGCCCCCGACCAGAGCCCGTCCACGGCGATGCCCGTGTCCACGGCCGGCACGGACAGGGCGATGCTCGCGTTCTCCAGCCGGATCGATCGGACGTGGATGCCCCGCCGTTCCCCGGCCACGGCCACCACCAGGTAGCGCGGCAGAAGAAGCGCGATCGTCGTGTGCTCGGCGTCGAGGTCGCCCGTCTTCGTCAACCTCGCCAGCAGCCCCGGCCGCTTCAACCGCACACTGCGCGTCACGCAGCACAACTGCGCGGCGCCCAGCACGTCCCCGAGTTGATGTTTCTCAGCATGCGCGACAATTGCGTCCCGCACTTTCGGATCGATTGATTCTACCGCAGTTTTCTTGCTGGAACGTTCGTAAAACCGGCCCATTCCCAACCTCCCCAGGTTGCCCCCAGCGTACGGGCAAGCAGGTCGCCGAAAGTGGGACGAGCCGCCTTTCTCCCCGTCCTCATGCGGCCAGCCTTCCGTCCGCTCCCGCGATGGGGCATCGTCCACCGATGATCGTTTGTACTGCGGGGGGAGTACCGCGTCCGCGGTAGCGCGGGCGGTGGAGTGCCTTCTTGTGCACGACGACGGAGGAGGGCCCGCTCACGAGGATTGAGTGCGTTGCTCAATGACTCGAGGAGTAGATGATGCCTACCGAGACTCCACCCGCGGATGGGGTTCTGGCGGGGCTGGCCCGGTTCTGTTATCGGCGCCGCCGCCTGGTCCTGCTGGCCTGGATCGCCGGCGTGATCGCCGTGGCGTTCGCCGGCTTCGGCTACGGCGCCGCCGCCGACAACGACTTCTCCGGCGGCGACTCCGGGTCCGCCAAGGCGCAGAAGCTGATCGAGAAGCATTTCCCCGAGCAGCAGGGGGACACGCTGACTCTCGCGATCAAGGCGGAAAGGGGGATCGACGACCCCGCCGTCCGGCAGAAGATCGAGAAGGTCGTCACCGAGCTGGCCGCCTCACCCGTTACCGGGCCGGTGACCTCGCCGTATCAGGACGAGAACCTGGTGACGAAGGACCGCCGCATCGCCCGCACGACCATCCCGCTGACCGAGAAGGCCCCGGAGAAGTCCGAGGTCAAGCCCCTGGTGGACGCGGTCAAGGAGGCGTCCGGCAACGGGGTGACGCTGGGCCTCGGCGGGAAGATGGCGGAGAAGGCCGAGACGCCCAAGCAGGGGCCGGCCGAGAGCGTGGGCGTCCTGACGGCGGCGGTGATCCTGTTCATCGCGTTCGGGTCGCTGGTGGCGATGGGCCTGCCGATCGTGACCGCCCTGCTGGCGATCTTCGGCGGCATCGGCCTGATCAAGCTCGTGGGGTACGTGGTCCCCGCGCCGGACTTCACCGTGCTCGTCGCCGCGCTGATCGGGCTCGGTGTCGGCATCGACTACGCGCTGTTCATCGTGACCCGCTACAAGGAGAGCCTCCAGGACGGCGACGAGCCCGAGAGCGCCACGGTCAAGGCCATCACGACGGCGGGGCACGCGGTGCTGTTCGCCGGCACGACCGTCGTGATCGCGCTGCTCGGCCTGGTCGCCATGGGGCAGCGGCTGATGACCGGCGTGGCCATCGGCGCGTCGGTGACCGTGCTGGTGACGATGCTCGCCGCGGTGACCCTGCTGCCCGCGTTCCTGGGCTTCACCGGCCACAAGATCAGCTCGCTGCGGCTGCCCCGCCGCGCGTCCCGCCGGCGCGAGCCCGCCGGTGTCCCGGCCCGGGAACACCGCACCCCCGCCGAGCGCTGGGCCGGCGTGGTGCAGCGCAGGCCGCTGGTCGCCGCGGTCCTGGCCGGCGCGGGCCTGCTGGTGCTGGCCGCCCCCGCGCTGTCGATGCGGCTGAGCCTGCCCGATGCCAGTGTCCAGCCCCATGACAGGAGCAGCTACACCTCCTACAAGATCCTTTCTGAGGGCTTCGGTCCCGGCTACGGCGCACCCCTGGTCTTCGCCACCCGGGTCGGCTCCGGCGACGCCGATCTGCGTCCCGCCGTCGAAGCGGTCGGCAGGACCGGCGGCATCGCCTACGTCACGCCGCCTCGGGCCAGTAAGGACGGGCAGGCCGCCACCTTCATGGCCTTCCCCAAGACCGGATACCAGGACGAGGCGACCGCGGACCTGGTGCATCGGCTCCGCGACGACGTGCTGCCGAAGGCGTCCGGCGGCGATGGGGTCTACGTCGGCGGACCGAACGCCGCCGCGATCGACTTCGCCGAGGAGGTCGGCTCGCGCCTGCCCCTGATGATCGCGGTCGTCATCGCGATGTCCCTGCTGCTGCTGGTCGTGCTGGTCCGGTCGGTCACGATCGCGCTGCAGGCCGCCGTGATGAACCTGCTGTCGATCGGCGCCGCCTACGGCGTGCTGGTCGCGATCGTGCAGTGGGGGTGGCTCGGCTCGGCCCTCGGCTTCCCCACCGACATGCCGGTCACGACCTGGGTGCCGATGATGATGTTCCCGCTCCTGTTCGGCCTGTCCATGGACTACGAGGTCTTCCTGATCTCGCGGGTCCGGGAGGAGTACGAGCGCACCGGCGACACCCGGGCGGCCGTCACCCGCGGGCTGGCGCGGACCGCCAAGGTCATCACGGCCGCCGCCGCCATCATGATCGCCGTTTTCACGACCTCCCTGCTCGGCCCCGACGTCGCGGTCAAGCAGATAGGTCTCGGCATGGCCGTCGCCGTGCTCATCGACGCCACCATCGTCCGGATGATCCTCGTCCCCGCGGTGATGGAACTGTGCGGCAAGGCCAACTGGTGGATGCCCGGACGCCGGGCGCCGAAGGCGGCCCCGGCTTCACGGGTCAGGGAAGAGGCCGGAGTCTGACCCTCGGCCGAGCCGGAGTGCGGGGAACCCCCACGGGTTCCCCGCATTTTTCGTGGGCGCCAGAGAGCGCGTCGAGGTCAGTGGTTGCGGGGGGACACCAGGCCGGATTCGTAGGCGAGGACGACGAGCTGGGCGCGGTCGCGGGCCTGGAGCTTGATCATGGCCCGGTTGATATGGGTCTTCGCGGTCAGCGGGCTGATCACCATGCGGTCGGCGATCTGGTCGTTGGACAGGCCCTGCGCGGCCAGGACGACGGCCTCGCGTTCCCGGTTGGTCAGCTCCTTCAACCCCGCGCCGGCTCCCGCGTTGAGCGGCTGCGCGACGTACCGGCTGATCAGCATTCTGGTGATCGACGGCGCGAGCAGCGCGTCACCGCGGGCGGCGACGCGCACGGAGTGCAGGAGGTCGTCGGGCTCGATGTCCTTGACCAGGAATCCGGCGGCACCGGCGCGCAGCGCGTTGAAGACGTACTCGTCGAAGCCGTAGTTGGTCAGGATGACGACGTGCACCCCGGCCAGGGCCGGGTCCGCGGCGATGCGCCGGGTCGTCTCTATGCCGTCCATGACCGGCATCTGGATGTCGATGAGCGCGATGTCGGGCAGGTGCTCCCGGGCGAGCGCCAGCCCCTCCTCGCCGTTGGCGGCCTCGGCCACCACCTCGATGTCGTCCTCGGCGTCGAGCAGCGCCCGGAAGCCGCCCCGAAGGAGCGGCTGGTCGTCGCACAGCAGGACACGGATCACAACGGCCCGCCCACGGGCAGCTCGGCCTGGACGCTGAAGCCGCCCTCGCTGCGCGGTTCCGCGCGCAGGCGGCCGCCGAGGGCGGTGACGCGTTCACGCATCCCGAGCAGCCCGACGCCGGGCACCGGGGCGGTGCCCGGCGTGGCCCTGCCGTCGTCATCGACCCGGATGGCGAGGGTGCCGGGACGGTAGTCGATCTGGATCGACGCCGTGGTGGCGGCGGCGTGGCGGGCGGTGTTGGTGAGCGACTCTTGGACGATCCGGTAGGCGGTCTGATCCACCGCGGCCGGCACGTCCTGCCGCGGCCCTTCGATCGTCAGCGTCGTTTCCAGCCCGATCCCGCGGGCCCGTTCCACCAGGTCCGGAACGCGATCGAGCCCGTGCGACGGGGGCTTGGTGTCGTCGCGCAGCGTCTCCAGGGTCGCCCGCAGTTCCCGGGTCGCCTCACGTCCGGCCTCCTGGATCGCCAGCAGCGCCTCCGGCACCTGTTCGCCGCGCTTGCGGGCCAGGTGGACGGCGACTCCCGCCTGCACCTTGATGATCGAGATCTGGTGGGTGAGCGAATCGTGCAGTTCCCGCGCGATGTGCAGCCGCTCCTCGGCGGCGCGCAGCCGCGCGGTCTCCTCCCGGGTGCGCTCGGCCTCGTCCGCCCGCCGCTCGGCCTGCCGCAGCGCCTCCCCCGCGGCTCCGGCGGCGATCAGCCAGGCCAGCTCCAGGACATCCCGGGCCTGCGCGAACGCCTCGCTCACCGGCCCGTCCGCCGTGAAGGCCATGGCCGCGAGCGGCAGCGCGACCAGCAGGGCCACGCTCACCGCCAGCGTGGTGATCCGGTGCCCCGCCCGTACGGCGCCGTACACCGCGAACAGGTACGCGACGGCGGGCACCTCGAAACCGACCGCCTTGTAACCCACCACGCACAGCCCCGCGACGACCAGGACGGCGACCGGGGCCCGGCGGACGGCGGCCAGCGCGAGGCCGCTCGTCACCACCAGCGCGTAGCCGAGTACGTCGAGATCCGTGCCGGGGTGATCCCCGGTCAGCGCGCTGACCAGCAGCACCGCCGCCACCGCGATCGCGATCACCCAGCCACTGAACCGGGCCCAGAAACCGGACAGTACTGTGCTCATACGCGCACCCTAACCGGGGCACACGGTGCGCGAATCCTGCCCGCGAATGAGCGACCACCTACCGCACACGCAGTACTTTCCCGCCGCCTACGCCTTCCGCGGCACCGGGGCACACCATTAAGGGTGGCCAGTGCCTCTCAGTTGATCCGGGTACCGATCGTGCGGTCCTTCACGCTCATGGCCTTCTCACCGCATCGGTCACCGTGGAAGATCTCGCCGTTCAGATCCGCCTTGCAGGTTGAACCTCACCGCACCAGCAAAACGCCCCATCCAGGATCAACTACCCTGCGTGACGAATTGAGAGCATGGCATTTGGGATGAGACGTGGAAGATCAACAAGTCTGTGCCGAGGACATCATAGGGCGTGGGCCACTATGCTCTCCTGAAGGTCAATTTGCTCTGGTGAGAGGGTGGAAGTGGCGCCTCCGGAAAGTCCCAATAGGATTCATCAGCTTCTCAACTCGCCGTCGTCCACACCTCAGCCCAGTGCCCCTGTACAGGGAGGGGCGTCGCAGCCGCATACGACCATGCGGCCAGCTTTGCCCACATCGCCGTTCGGGCATGTTCCCGTGACGGCGGCGGGTGGAGGTGTGGAGTTTGATCCGTCGACGATCGAGTCGTTCGGCGGCAAGTTGATCCACGCGGTGGGTAAGGAACTGACTGCGGCGCGGAAGCACATCAACGGCGCACCACGGGAAGTCGAGGCCACCTCGTTCACCACGTTCTGCATCCCGCTAGCTCACGCCTATGTTCAGGCCGTCGAGTATGCGGATGTCGACCTCATCACCAAGGAGCGTGTACTGACCGATTGCGATGCCAAACTGAAGAAAACGGCCCAGATATTGCGTGAGGCGGAAAAGAAAAGCACGATCAAACGCAAATAGTTTTCCTGTTTACTGGGGGATGGCATGGCCGATAATGGTATGGACGCTTTTGAGAATGTGGCGAAATGCGCCTACTGGGAGGCCAGTGTAGCGGCGTTCTTTATTCCCAACGCATGGTCCATGGTGGCGATCATCTACCAGGCGCAATCAAATCCCGGACAACTCTGGGACGCCGCGGACGAGTGGTATGAGGTCAAGCAGCGATTGGTGGCGGCCGACAAAGAGGTCACCGCACAACTGAAGTCCCTGGCTAAGGAGGACTGGTCAGGCAAGGACAGGGACGCCTTCGACAAGAAGCTGCATGACTATCAGAATCAGATCCGGGTTTCGTATAGCTTCGCAGTCTCCGTTCACGTCATTCTCAAGGTCATGGCGATGCTCATCGCGATGTTCATCATGATGATGTGGGCCTTCGCGACGATCGTCTTCGTCTATGCCATGATCATCATGGCGTTGCGGGCGATGATGCTGGTTCCCGTCCTGAACGCGTGGGCCTCGGCAGCATTGGCGTCAGTGCAGGCGCAGGCCACTGTGGTGACCGGGCAACTGTACATGGTCCTACGTGCCGCGGAATCGGGCCTGTCCAGCTTCGGAAATGGAGCGGCGGGCCTCCTCGGAGGCCTGATGGCCGTCGATGTGATGGGACAGATGCTGACGGGGAACACCGCAGCGTACGGCGACTTCGCCCAGGCGATGGTGAACAGCGCGGACGATGTGGTCAAAGGCCATATTGCCCTCTTGGAGCAGAAGCTAACTGCACAGTTTATGAAGGGCAAGAAGCTCGGCGGCGCTGATCTGGGTGCCATCGGTAAGTACAAGTTCCCGCAGGCGAAGATTCCGCCGAACATGAGGCCGTGGTTGGAGAAGGTCGGGGGCGTAAAGGGTGCCTTCGACGTGGGAGTACCCAAAATCAACGTCGGGCCGATCGAGTACACCCCCGGCGAGGGAAGCATCCCCGCCGGCGGCTCGCCGTCACTGACCCGCGGTATCACGGAGAGCGGGGAGAAGTA
The DNA here is from genome assembly GCF_001552155.1 of Actinomadura formosensis NBRC 14204. Taxonomy (GTDB): domain Bacteria; phylum Actinomycetota; class Actinomycetes; order Streptosporangiales; family Streptosporangiaceae; genus Spirillospora; species Spirillospora formosensis. The sequence goes on from NZ_BCQQ01000171.1 coordinate 9,679, forward strand.
CGGCGATTCCTATGTCCAGCGAACCGATGCTCTTCCGCCATCGCAGTGAATGGAGATTTCTTTGCCGCCACTTTCGCGGGAAATCGTATTTCATGATGGGACCAAGGGCGTTCCACTGACCTTCGGTGCCTGTATCGTCATAGGCAGTGGTGCGACCTGGATCGGGCTCGCAGTTGACGGCTGGCCGGCGATCTGCATGTTCGTCCTGGCAGGCCTGCTACTGGCTTTTGTGCTCTACGTCACCCAGAGTCTCCTGCGCGTGGGACCGAGTAAACTGCTGCTTACGCCGCAAGGACTGGTGTCCAAGGTCGGTGGAAAGTTGGATGTGCTTCCGCCGGAAGCGATCCAGGCCGTTGGGTTGATCCGGCATAAGGGTGCTCCAGCGGAATTGATGCTCTGGTACGACTCTTCACGGCTTCCGGAAGTGCCGAAGAACATTAGCCGCAGGGAGAGCGCACCAGGACAGATCAGGCTCGCCTACGTTATGGACGAGAGACAGTTTTTTCCACCCCATCGGGTTAAGGAAGTACGGGAACTCGTTCAAGCGCACGGCCTTGGCGAGTGGCGGAACCGCGCGGCCTCACCGTGATCCGGCGCGGTCAGCCCATACCGGAGAGCCTGTTCTGCATCTCGTCTGCCGCGATGACCATGGCAAGGAGAACAACGTTCCAGGTGGCCGAGCCTTCCGGCTTCAGGCTCAAGGTCCAGGAGCGGCCGCTCACCTCGGCTGCGGCAACTGGCAAACCGGACAAAAGCGTGGCGGCGAGAGAGTCCCATGCATGGTTCGTCTCGATCGTTCCCAGCGTAGTACCGTTGCCGTCAAGCACGGTGAAACCCAGGTTGAGGATCGACAGGCCCCGCTTCTTCCTGACCAGGGCTGGGGGAATTTCATCGGTGGTCGTCACTCTCAGTTCGTCCACATCCTCGCCATCGAGTTCAGGCATGGTGAAGAGGGACAGACCATCCGCCCGGACGACCTCCAGGTCTCCGGGCGAGGTGAACATCGAGCGCCAGTTCCAACGCGGCCGTTTGACCTTGGCGAGGACGACACCGTCCCAGTCGGTGAAAGTGTCGTCCGAAAAGAGCAGTTCGTCGGTTCCAAACAGTGTGCTCATCGCTCGAAAGCCTTCCGCATCTGCTCCAAAAGCCTGTTGGCGTCGCGCAGGCCGCCGCTGAAGAGGTCACGAACCCCCTCGATCGTCTCCTGAAGCTCCGCCGGATCGGGCTGCACCTCCATGGGATTGCCGGAGGCACCGAACAACTCTTCGGTCAGCTCCTTCACTTGGCGTTGTAGGTCCTGTTTGGCCGTGCGGGTGACATTCATGATCGTTTCAGCGAGCTTCTCGGAGCCTTCGCGCAGCGCTCTGGGGTCGATGGCGAGTTCGGCGAACTCGTTCTCAGCGCTCCAGGCGACCTTGACCCGTCCGTCGGAAGACTCGGCTCTGCCGAGCATGTCGGCGGTGCGTCGCTCAAGCTCCCCCGCATCGGCGACCTGCCGCTCGGACGCGCGCAGCATCTCCTCGAAATCGAAAGCAGGTTCTGTCATGACTTCCTTCATCGCGCCGGGTTCGGAGCGATCTTAGCGTTTTCTCGTTGAACTCCGGTACTCGATGGTTCCGTTCCGGTATCGGCGCTGGAGGAGACCATAGCTGACCATGAGATCCGAATTGGCTGGCTTTTCGGCAGGATGGTGAAAATGACCGGCGTCTCCCGAGGTCGTTCAGGTGGTGACCGGCGGATCCTTGGCCAGAAATGGTGACGCCGAGACGGATTTGTTCGGCTTCGGACCATCGTCGAGTAGGACGTCAGCAAGTTCGCCGGTTCCGGGCCGGGGTGACGGCGGCGGCTTCCGGGGCGGGGTGGGGGTGGGAGAGTTGGGGGGTGCGGG
>NZ_BCQQ01000172.1 GCF_001552155.1 Actinomadura formosensis NBRC 14204
GGCGGCGCGCCCGCCCCCGTCCGCGCGGCCGGGCCGGCGGGACGGGCCGCGAGCTGCGCGCGTCGGGTCGGTGGTGGCCACCGCGGAACGGGTCTCCGGCTTGCTGGTCGCGCACGGACGGCCCCTCCTCTCGGATGGTCATGGCCCCCTTTATCTCACATCCGTCACAGGGGGATCACGGCATCGGGAACATTCCGATGCGGCCGTGGTACTCGTGGCCGAGCTGATCGGTGTCGCTGCCGACGAGCAGGCCCTTCGGGTGGGCGACGAGCGCCTCGACGCCGTGCCCGAGCGTCCGCGTCGGGTTCCATGCCAGCGCCTTGCCCGTCGCCGGGTTGAGCGCGCCGATGCCGGGACGCGACACGGCGCCGGGGCCGGCGGAGTCGTGCCCGTAGGGGTTGTCCAGCCACCGCTGGTGCCCGCCGACGTAGACGGCGGCGCCGGTCGCCGAGGTGGACAGCAGCGTGTCACCGCCCGTCCAGTTGACCCAGGTGGGCTTCTGTCCGGAGCCGGTGCGGGCCGCCTCCCAGCGCGCGGCGGAGTCGCACAGCGTGGTGCGGCCGTAGGGGCCGCCGGTGGTGACCGCGACGAAGTACTTGCCGTCGGGGGAGAAGTCCATGCCGCGCATGTAGGTGTCGAACGCGTTGAGGTTGCACGCGTCGGCGTACTCGGTGGTCGACCAGGTCGACAGCTTCGCGGTGCCCGTGCCCAGGGTGATCATCGCGATCTGGTAGCGGGTCTGCCCGTTCACCCGGGTGAACGTCCCGTTGATCACCATCCGGGTGTCGGCCGGGTCGACCGCGAGCTTGTAGACCTTGAGGGCGCCGGACCGCGGCGTGGTGACGCTGAAGTTGAAGGAGCTGTCGGCGACGCCGGTCACCGCGTCGAGCCGGGCGACGGCGGTGCGCGCCTTCCCGCCGGCCTTGGTGAACGAGCCGCCGATGTAGAGCCGGGAGCCGCGGCGCACCATCGTGGTGACGCGGTAGTTGACGTTGGGCTTGAAGCCGGTGTGCACCTGGTTGGTCGTGGTCTTGACCGCGGCGACCGTGCCGGTCTTGACGCCGTTGACGGTCTTGAACGTCCCGGCCAGGTAGACCCAGCCGCTCGTCCCGGCCTGGAGCGCGTGGACGGTCCCGTCCACCTTCGGGACGAAGGCCGTGCTGATCTTCCCGGTGCCCATGTCGTAGGCGAACAGGTTGTGCCGCTTGAGCGTCGGCTTGCCGCTGCCGGCTTCGCGCACCTCTTCGAAGTTGCCGCCGACGACGACCAGGTCACCCACGACGGCGATGGCGCGGACGGTGCCGTCCAGCACGTGCGGGGTGTTGTTCACCGGGTTCGCCGAGACCACCGTCGGCTGGGCGATGTCGGCGGACGCCGCGCCCGCCGTGGCCGACAGGGTGAACGCCGCGAGGGAGGTGGCTGTAAGGCAGGCGATGAAGGGGCGCATGAAGGTGCTCCGGGATGCTGCCGGGAATGGTGATGGCATCTTGTCCTACCACATTGGTGAGGGATGGGCAGCGGTTCCGGGGAACCGCCACCGGAAAGAGACGCCGCTCACGCGCCGGCGGCCTTGCCGTGCCGGAGCCGGTGCCACAGCACGCGGCCGAGGTAGGCGCCCAGTTCGACGGTGTAGCGGCGCCACAGCCGGCGGGGTTCGCGGGCCAGCCGGTACAGGAACCCGACGCGCAGCCTGAGCACCCAGGCCGGGTAGTACTCGCGCCGCTCGGCGAGGTGCTCGAAGTACGCGCCGCACGTGATGATCACGGGTGCGGTGAGCCGGTCGCGGTACTCGGTGACGAACCGCTGCTGCAGCGGGGTGCCGAGGCCGACGTGCAGGATGTCGGGGGCCGCGTCGTTGATCTCGGCGACGAGCCGCTCGGCGGTCTCGGCGGGGATGCGGCCCTGCTCGTCCGCCCAGTATCCGTGCTGGGTGCCCGCGATGTTCAGGCCCGGATACCAGGTGCGGACGTTCTCGGCGGCGGCCTCGGCGACGCCGGGCGCGTTGCCGAACAGGAAGACCCGCCAGCCCTGCTCGGCGGGCTGCCCGAACAGGTCGTCGGTGAGGTCGTCGTTGGCCATCCGCCCGGGGACGGGACGCCCGAAGATCTTCGCGGCGAGCACGACGCCCCAGCCGTCCGGCAGGTTGAGGTCGAAGCCGTTCATGAGGTCGCGCAGCCCGGCGTCCTTCTGCGCCTTGAGCACGTAGTCCGGGTTGGCGAACGTGATGGTCAGCTTCGTGCGGTCCTTGACCGCCGCCGCGGTGAACGAGCGGAGCCGCGTTACGTCGATGCGGCTGACCCGCACCCCGAGGACGTCGACGGTGTCATGCGGCCATCGTTGGTCCACGCTGCTCTCCTGGTGCGCCGGCCGGGCCGGGGACTGGGACGGGAGAAGGCAGCGTATCCCGGTTGCGGGCGGCGCAGCGCGAGCGAGGCGACCGCGCCGGCGGTCAGCACGACCATCGTCCAGGCGAGGGGGACGGCGGGCACGCCGAACATCTTCAGCGACGACGCGACCAGCACCAGGACCAGGACGGGGCGGATCAGGCCGCCGGGGGCGCGGGAGGAGATCCGGGAGCCGAGGTAGACGCCGGGGATGGAGCCGGCGAGCAGCGCGGCGGTGACCTCCAGCCGGAAGTCGCCGAACAGCAGATGGCCGATTGCGGCCGCGAGCACCAGCGGGACGGCCTGCAGCAGGTCGGTGCCGACGAGCTGGCCCGCCTTGAGCGTCGGGTAGAGGGCGAGCAGCGCGACGATGATCAGGGAGCCGGAACCGACCGAGGTGATGCCGACGACGAGCCCGCCGACGACGCCGACCAGCACGGTCGGGACGGGGCGCACCTTGATCTCGGATGCGGTGCCGCCCGGGGCGCCGCCCCGGCCCCGGCGGGCCAGGCGGGAGCGCAGGACGAGCCCGGCGGCGGCGATCATCAGCGCGGCGCCCATCGCCTTGCTGATGAGGTTCTCGACGGAATCGCCGTGGCCGAGCGCCTTGGCCAGCAGGACTCCGGAGAACGCGGCGGGCACCGAGCCCGCGCACAGCCAGCCGACGATCCGCATGTCGATCGTGCCCCGCCGGTAGTGGACGGCGCTGCCGACGGGCTTCATCACGGCGGCGGCGACGAGGTCGCTGGACACGGCGGCGAGCGGGCTGACTCCGAAGAACGTCACCAGCATCGGGGTCATCAGGGCGCCGCCGCCCATGCCGGTCAGCCCGACGATGACGGCGACGAGGAACGAGCCCAGCGCCATCGTCCAATCGAAGTCCATCGGCATGACCTACCTGTCATGTAGGAAATATCGTGTATTACCCTAGAGGAGGCCGCCTCGGTTCGATAACCCGGATGCCGAACTACAAACGAGACAATTGGGACTCTTGAGCTATTCGGGACGTACCCAGCCGCCCTCCACCAGCAGGCCGAGGACCGCGCCGACGGCCTCGTCCGGGGTCATCCGGGACGTGTCGAGCGTCAGATCGGCGTCCTCCGGCACCTCGTAGGGGTCGGAGATGCCGGTGAACTCCGGGATCAGCCCCGCGCGCGCCTTGGCGTACAGGCCCTTGCGGTCGCGGCGCTCGCACTCCTCCAGGGGCGTCGCGACGTGCACCAGGATGAAGTCGCCGACCGCGGACACCATCCGCCGCACCTCCGCGCGGGTCGCCGCGTACGGGGCGATCGGCGCGCAGACGGCGGTGCCGCCGTGCCGGGTGATCTCGGACGCGACGAACCCGATCCGCCGGATGTTGAGGTCGCGGTCGGCGCGGGAGAACGTCAGGCCCGCCGACAGCATCCGCCGCACGACGTCGCCGTCCAGCAGCGTGACGGTCCGCCCGCCGCGCTCGATCAGCGCGTCGGCCAGGCCGCGCGCGACCGTGGACTTCCCGGACCCGGACAGCCCGGTGAAGAACACCGTGATGCCGCGCGAGCGCTTCGGCGGACGCGCCAGCGCCAGCTCGGCGGCGACGGCCGGCGGAGTGAACCAGTCGGGGATGGGCTCGCCCGCGTCCAGCAGCTCGTTCAGCCGCTCCTGGGTCAGCTCCGCCTGGACGTGGTCGGGCTCGATCCGGGCGACCGGCCGCCAGACCTCCACATCGGCGTCGTAGGCCCACGGCTCCGGCACGACCAGCGGGATCGGGGTGCCGTCCATCTCCGCGTCGGCGAGCAGGTGGGTGGCGCCGTACGCGGCGGCGACGTGCGCGCGGAGCAGGACGTCCCGCTCGCGGTCGCCGCGCGGGGGCAGCGGCACGGGGATGATCTGCGTCCCGTCCGGCAGTTCCCTGCGGACGCCGAGCAGCGCCCGGACGAGGGACTCGTCGTGCTCACCGCCGAGCAGCGGCAGGACCAGCACCCGGGCGCCGAGCCGCTCGGCGACCTGACGCAGCTGGCCCAGCTGCTTGCGGTGCAGCGGACCGGCGGTCGCCACACCCAGCGTGCCGCCCTCCGCGGGGGCGAGTTCGTCGGGGCGCCGCCGCAGGCGGTGAAACGGTCCGTGCGCGGGGGCGCGCAGCGCCTCCAGCGGTCCCGCGAGCCGCCACGCCTGGGTCGTCGGGTCCTGCCACGCCTCGGTGACCGTGAGCACCGCGAGCGGCACGCCCTCCGGGTCCTGCAGGACGATCCGCTCGTGGCCGGTCAGCTCCTTCGGCACGGTCAGCGTGACCGGTGCCGGCCATGGGGTGCCGTCCGCGAGCCGTCCGCCGGCGATCACCATCGCGGTGTCGAAGGAGCCGAGGAACCCGGTCAGGGGGCGGTACGCCCCGGCGAGGATCAGCTCCAGGTCGGCGAGCTCCACCGGGTTCGGGGTCCAGGCGGGCAGGTCGCGCAGCGTGTCGGGAAGGCCGGCTTCGGCGGTCACCGCGATCTCCGATCCTGCCCGGCGGCGGGGTGCCGGGCTCATCCGTGTCAGTGGGGTTCCGCAGGAAAAATACTTCGCCCGCGGGAACTCGCGCACGCCGGGTGCGCGGCGGCCCGGATCAGATGATGCGGGCGAAACGGTTCTCCGGCTTGCGGATGACCAGCGTGATATCGCTGTGGTCGGCGGTGAGGCGGCCCCGGGTGACCGTCGACACCAGCCGGCAGAGCAGCTCGGCGGGACCGCTTCCGGCCCCGAGCGCCTCGATGGCCCGCCGGGAGGTGTACTCCTGGGAGACGACCAGCCCGCGCATCACGCAGTACCAGTGCATGCCCGCCCGGGACGCGACCCGCTCGTAGAGCGCCGGCTCCGGCGGACCCGGGGCCCGTCCGCCCGCCGGATGCGGGACGCCGCGAGCGTGGGTGCCGCGCGGGTCCCGGCCGGACATGCGCAGCCACCGGGGCAGCATCCGGTCCAGAAACCCGAACGCCGTGTCGCGGTCGCGCAGCTGGACGAGCAGCAGCCCGCCGGGCTTGAGCGCGGCCACGAACCGGTCGAGCACCAGCTCGGCGTGCGGAACGCGCTCGATCAGGTACGCGGCGTGGACGATGTCGTAGGCGCGTGGCGGCAGCGGCACCGTGCGCAGGTCGCCGAGGTGCCAGGCGTCCAGATCGGCCCGCTCGCGGGTGTGGGCGCGCAGCTCCGGGGCGTCCAGGTCGATTCCCGTGACGTGGTGCTCGTGGTCGCCGAGGTCCAGGCCCGTGCCCCAGCCGCAGCCCGCCTCCAGGACGTGGATCCGCTGCAGGGGCTTCTCTAGGGCGTACTGCCGGGCGCGTTCTGAGAAGAGATCGCCGTCGTTCACCGGAGGCGTACGCAGATCGGTCATAATCCCGCAGAGTAATTACCTGACTGCTTTCCGTTGGCTATTTGTCCAATCTTTGTAACCGTCATGTCGTCATGCGTTGCGGCCGGGGTGGTTCGCGGGTTGCGGCGGCGTCTGAACGGCGGGTCCGGCGGGCGCGTACTCTTGTACGCGGTACCGGGGTCCGCGCGGATTCCGGCTTTTCGGGCTGCCCTGCCTCGGGGTGAACGGCGAAGTTGCGGGCGAAGATGACGCTTTCTGGACTTGTTGATCTTGCATGCACCGATCCCGGTCTGCAGCGTGCCCTCTCGCGGGCGCGTGCGGACCAGGAGGTCGTCGCACCCGCCGCGCTGTGGCCGATCATGGCCGCCGCGCTGAGCCGCGCCCTGGGCGCGGACGGCGGCGGCACGGTGCTGGCGGTGACCGCGACCGGCCGGGAGGCCGAGGACCTGACCGCCGCGCTGTCGAGCCTGCTCGACCCGGGCCGCGTCGCGCACTTCCCGGCGTGGGAGACGCTGCCGCACGAGAAGCTGTCGCCGCGCTCGGACACGGTCGGGCAGCGGCTCGCGGTGCTGCGCCGGCTCGGCCACCCGGACGCGGGCGGCCCGCCCAGCGAGGAGGGGTTCACCGGCAAGGGCGGCGCGCTGGACGTCGTCGTGACCCCGATCCGCGCGGTGCTGCAGCCGATCGTCGCCGGGCTCGCCGACCTGGAGCCGGTGCGGCTCGTCTCCGGCGAGGACGCCGACATGGACGACGCCGTCCGCAGCCTGGTGGACGCCGGGTACCACCGCGTCGACCTGGTGGAGAAGCGTGGCGAGATCGCGGTGCGCGGCGGCATCCTGGACGTGTTCCCGCCGACCGAGGAGCACCCGCTGCGGGTGGAGTTCTGGGGCGACACCGTCGAGGAGATCCGCTACTTCAAGGCGGCCGACCAGCGCTCCCTGGAGGTCGCGCAGGGCGGGTTGTGGGCGCCGCCGTGCCGTGAGCTGCCGCTGACGGAGAAGGTGCGTGAGCGCGCCAAGCTGCTCGCCGGGGAGCACCCGGCTCTGGAGGAGGTCCTCGGCCGGATCGCCGACGGCGACACCGTCGAGGGCATGGAGGCGTTCTCGCCCGTCCTCGCCGACCGCATGGAACTGCTGACCGACCTGCTGCCGGACGGCTCGGCGCTCCTGGTGTGCGAGCCGGAGCGCATCCGCACCCGGTCGGCCGAGCTGGTCCGGACGAGCCAGGAGTTCCTGGAGGCGAGCTGGGTCAACGCCGCCGCCGGGGGAGAGGCGCCGATCGACCTCGGCGCCGCCGCGTTCCGCTCGCTGGAGGAGGTCCGCGAGCACAGCACCGAGCTGGGGCTGCCCCGGTGGAGCGTGACGGCCCTCAATCCCGAGGGTGACGCCCTCGACCTCGGTGCGCGGCCGGCGGAGGCGTACCGGGGCGACACGTCCCGCGTGGTCGGCGACCTGAAGGGCTGGATCGACGGCGGCTGGCGCGTCGTGATGGTCACCGCCGGGCACGGGCCCGCCGAGCGGCTCGTCCAGCTCGTCGGGGAGGAGGGCCTCGGCGCGCGGCGCACCGACCTCGCCGCGCCGCCCGAGCCGTCGGTCGTCAACGTGACGACCGGGCTGCTGGAGAACGGGTTCACCTGGGAGCCGGTCAAGCTCGCGGTGCTGACCGAGACCGACCTGTCCGGGCAGAGGTCGTCCACGAAGGACGCGCGGCGGATGCCGTCGCGGCGGCGCGGCGGCATCGACCCGCTGCGGCTCAAGCCCGGCGACTACGTGGTGCACGAGCAGCACGGCGTCGGACGGTACGTGGAGATGGTCAGCCGGACGGTGCAGGGCGCCACCCGCGAGTACCTGATCCTGGAGTACGCCAAGAGCGACCGGCTGTTCGTCCCGACCGACCAGCTCGAAGAGCTCACCCGCTACGTCGGCGGTGAGGCGCCGAGCCTGCACCGGCTCGGCGGCGCCGACTGGCAGAAGGCCAAGTCGCGCGCCCGCAAGGCCGTCAAGCAGATCGCCGGGGAGCTGATCCGGCTGTACTCGGCGCGGATGGCGAGCCCCGGCCACGCGTTCGCGCCCGACACGCCGTGGCAGCGCGAGCTGGAGGACGCGTTCCCCTACAACGAGACGCCCGACCAGCTCGCCGCCATCGACGAGGTCAAGGCCGACATGGAAAGGCCCGTCCCGATGGACCGGCTGATCTGCGGCGACGTCGGCTACGGCAAGACCGAGATCGCGGTGCGGGCGGCGTTCAAGGCCGTCCAGGACGGGCGGCAGGTCGCGGTCCTGGTCCCGACGACGCTGCTGGTGCAGCAGCACATGTCGACGTTCACCGAGCGGTTCGCGGCGTTCCCCGTCGTGGTGCGGCCGATCAGCCGGTTCCAGACCGACGGGGAGATCGATGAGACGCTGCGCGGCCTGTCCGAGGGCACCGTGGACATCGTCGTCGGCACGCACCGCATCCTGTCGTCGCAGACCCGGTTCAAGGACCTCGGTCTCGTCGTCATCGACGAGGAGCAGCGGTTCGGCGTCGAGCACAAGGAGGAGCTGAAGCGGCTCCGCACGCAGGTGGACGTGCTCGCCATGTCCGCGACACCGATCCCGCGCACGCTGGAGATGGGCCTGACCGGCATCCGGGAGATGTCGACGATCCTCACCCCGCCCGAGGAGCGCCACCCCGTCCTCACGTTCGTCGGCCCGTACGAGGAGAAGCAGATCGCCGCCGCGATCCGCCGCGAGCTGCTGCGCGAGGGCCAGGTGTTCTTCGTGCACAACCGGGTCCGCTCGATCAACAAGGTCGCGGCGAACCTGGCGCGGCTCGTCCCGGAGGCGCGGGTCGCCGTCGCGCACGGCCAGATGAACGAGAACGAGCTCGAAAAGGTCATGGTCGACTTCTGGGAGAAGAACTACGACGTTCTCGTCGCGACCACGATCGTGGAGTCCGGGCTGGACGTCCCGAACGCCAACACGCTCATCGTCGACCGGGCCGACATGTACGGGCTGTCGCAGCTCCACCAGCTGCGCGGCCGGGTCGGCCGCGGCCGGGAGCGCGCGTACGCGTACTTCCTCTACCAGCCGGAGCAGCCGCTGACCGAGACCGCGCACGAGCGGCTCGCGACGCTCGCGCAGCACACCGAGGTGGGCGCCGGCATGTACGTCGCGATGAAGGACCTGGAGATCCGCGGCGCGGGCAACATCCTGGGCGCCGAGCAGTCCGGGCACGTCGCGGGCGTCGGGTTCGACCTGTACGTCCGGATGGTCGGGGAGGCCGTGCGGGAGCTGAAGGACGGCGGCGGTGAGCCCGAGGCCGTGGAGACGAAGGTCGAGCTGCCCGTCGACGCGCACCTGCCGCACGAGTACGTGCCGGGGGAGCGGCTCCGGCTGGACGCCTACCGCCGCATCGCCGCGATCACGTCCGAGGAGGAGATCGGCGCCGTGCACGACGAGCTGAAGGACCGGTTCGGGCCGCTGCCCGTCCCGGTGCTGAACCTCCTGGAGGTCGCGCGGTTCCGGGCGAAGGCGCGCAAGGCCGGGCTCACCGACGTCACCGTCCAGGGCAACTTCATCAAGTTCACGCCGGTGGACCTGCCCGACTCCAGGCAGGTCAGGCTGCAGCGGCTCTACCCGAAGAGCATCCTGAAGCCGGCGACCGACACGCTGCTGGTGCCGGCGCCGAAGACCGCGCCGCTCGGCGGCCGGCCACTGCGTGACCAGGAACTGCTGAAGTGGGCGACGGACCTGGTCGAGGCCCTGTTCCTCGAACCCGCGACCACCGCGGGCAGGCGGTAATGTTCTGGGGGGGACGATCCCCCGCGCCCGGGAAGGGCTTCTGGGACCGAGGCGCCCCCCACCCGATCCATGACGAGACGAGGATTCCGTGCCTGGTAAGTCCGTGAAGGCGGCGGTGGCGGTCGTGCTGGCGGCCGGCGCCCTCGCCGGCTGCGGCGGCTCCCCGAAGGTCGGCACCGCCGCCCTCGTCGGCGACGACCGCATCACCGTCACCGAGCTCAGCCAGACCGTCCGCGACTGGCGCACCCAGTTCCGCGCGGACCCGGCGGCCAATGAACTGCGCGCGAATCCCGCGGGCCCGGCGCCGCAGCTCGCCGGCGACTCCGAGTCCGACCTGCAGGGCGCGCTCACCCTGCTGATCAATTTCAGGGTCGCCGACAGGGTCGCGCGCAAGGCCGGCGTCACGGTCACGGGCGGTCAGGTGGACACCGCGGTCCAGGCGCTGAACCAGCAGGGCGGCGCCGGCTCGATCACGCTGGCGAGCGGGCTGCCCCGCGGGCACACCCGCGACCTGGCGCGTCTCATGGCGACGCAGATCGCGGTCATGCAGCGGTTCGGCGCGGACCTGACCAACCGGCTGAGCCCGGCGACCCAGCAGGCCGGCAGGCGGTGGAACGAGCTGTTCCAGAGCACCGCCGGCGACATGCACATCAAGGTCAACCCGCGCTACGGGAGCTACGACCCGGGCAAGTTCGGGGTGGGCCCGATCACCTACCGGCTGTCCAGCCCCGATTCGGGCATCTGAGGCGTATGAGCCTGACACTGCTCGCGACCACGCACCGGGTCGCGCCGGGCCTGCTGACGTGGCGGGCGTGGGACGCGCTCCGGTCGGCGTCCGCCGTGCGGCTCGCGGCCGGGCATCCGCTGCTGCCCTCGCTGCGCGACGCCGGGATCGCCGCGCAGCCGGCCGAGGCGCCGGACGCGGCCCGGCTGGTCGCGGAGGCGCGGGACGCCGACGTCGTGTGGGTGGCCGCGCCGGAGGGCGACGAGGCGCTGATGCGCGAGATCGGCACGCTCGTCGTCGACGACCCGCTGGACGTCGAGGTCCTGCACGGCTCCTACGACCTGCCGGGCGCGCGGCTGCTCGATCTGGTGGCGGTGATGGACACGCTGCGCCGCGAATGCCCGTGGGACCGCAAGCAGACGCACGCCACGCTCGTCCCGTATCTGCTGGAGGAGGCGTACGAGGTCCTCGACACGATCGAGTCCGGCGACCTCGGTGCGCTTCGCGAGGAGCTGGGCGACGTCCTGATGCAGGTGGCGTTCCACTCGGTGGTGGCCGCCGAACGCGACGACGAGACCGCGTTCACCATCGACGACGTGGCGGGCGCGATCGTCGACAAGCTCGTCCGCCGCCATCCGCACGTGTTCGGGGACGTGACCGTCTCCGGCGCGGACGAGGTCAACGCCAACTGGGAGCAGATCAAGGCGGCCGAGCGGGCGGAGAAGAGCGGCGCTGAGGCGTCCGCGCTGGACGGCGTGCCGATGGGGCAGCCGGCACTGTCGCTGGCCGCCCAGCTCCAGCGGCGTGCCGCGCGGATGGACGCCCCGGCCGACCTGGCCGCCGGCCTCGCGCGGGACGCCGAGGCGGACAGCGGAACCGGCGCCGGAAGCGACGTCGGGGAGCGGCTTTTCGCGCTCGTCCGGGAGGCGGTGGAGCGGGGAGCCGATCCCGAAGCAGAGTTGCGCGCGGTTTCCCGGGTATTCCGCGATCGTGTCCGAGCGTGGGAACGACGGGGGCAGCGCGCCTGATTCGCGCGGAATCGACCGAAATATTGCTGACGGGGTAGTCCGGCCGGGGGCACGCGTTTACGCTGGGCGCGTGCCTGGCGGGGCTGGTGGTGTCACAGGGAATCGCGGTGCAGGGGGCGGCAGCCCGGCCGCGCCGCGCCGCACCGGCCGCCCGCGCCGCCCGCGCCGCGTCCTC
>NZ_BCQQ01000173.1 GCF_001552155.1 Actinomadura formosensis NBRC 14204
ATGAGCGCGGCCTCGGCCGCGCCGACGAGCCGGCCGGCCTGCCGGGCCGGGTCGGGGGTGAGTTCGGCCGCGCGTTCCAGCGCGGCGGTCTGCGCGGCGTACCCGGCCCGTGCCGCGGCCTGCTCGGCGGTGTCCGCGAGCCCGGCGGCGATCCGCTCGTCCGGCCCGGTCGCGGCCGCGGCGAGATGCCAGGCCCGGCGGTCCGGGTGCTGCTCGCCGAGCGCCTCGGCGATCGCCCGGTGCGCGGCCAGCCGGCGGGCGAGCGGCGCCTCCTGGACGACCGCCGCCCGCACGAGCGGGTGCTTGAAGGCGGCGAACGTCTTGGAGAACGACAGCAGGCCCGAGCGTTCGACCCGCTCCAGCGCGGACGGCCGGGCACCGAGGGCCTCGGCCGCGCGGAGCACGACACCGAGGTCGCCGGTCTCCTCGACGGCCGCGACGAGCAGCAGCGTGCGGCTCCCCTCGTCCAGCCGGGCGGCCTGTGCGCCGAACGTGCGGCGCACGCGGTCGGTGAGGGGCAACGCGCCGAGGTGGTACGCCAGCGGCAGGACCGCGCCGCCGCGCTACTCGGCCGTGAGCGAGGCGTGCAGTTCGATGAGCGCGAGCGGGTTGCCCTCGGACTCGGCGAGGACCCGGTCCCGGACGGGCGGCGCGAGGTCCGGGGCGTGCTGAGCGAGCAGCGCCGCCGACGCCCGGCCGTCCAGGCCCCACAGCGGCAGCTCCCGCATGCCGTCCAGCCGGGCGCGGGCGCCGCCGCGGACGGCGAACAGCAGCGCCACGCCTTCGCGCTGCACCCGCCGTGCGGCGAAGGCGAGCGCTTCGGTGGAGGCCCGGTCGAGCCAATGGGCGTCGTCCACGACGCACAGCAGCGGGGCGAGGTCGGCGAGCAGCGAGAGCACCGCGAGGCCGACGAGCAGCGGACCGTCCTGCCCGGCGGGGCCGAGCCCGAACGCGCTGCGCAGCGCGGCGGCCTGCCGCTCGGGGAGGGCGTCGACGCGGTCGAGGACGGGCCCGAGCAGCAGGTGCAGCCCGGCGAAGGGCAGCTCGGCCTCGGACTCGATCCCGGCGGTGCGCAGGACGCGCAGCCCGTCCGCCCGCGCCACGGCGCGCTCCAGCAGCGCGGACTTGCCGATGCCCGGCTGACCGCGCAGGACGAGGGCGCCGCTGCGTCCCGCGCGGGCCTCGTCGAGCAGCTCGCCGAGGACGGCCTGCTCCGCCTCGCGACCGACAATCATGGAAGGAAGGTACTGATGTCGCGCTGGTCCCCGCGATCCCGGCACCGGTAATCCGACCGATTCCTCGGCATCGTTCCGCTCCGTAGCGTTCTGACCAGCGAGAAGAGCGACACAAGGAGAGCAGGATGACCGGAGGATTTCCCGGCTACTCGACCGCCGAGCGGGACCGGCGCTGGGCGCTGGCGCGCGAGCTGATGGACGCCGAAGGCGTCGAGGCGCTCGTCGTGTACGGCGAGCACGAGTCGAGCGGCCCCGCGCCGTTCGCGCCGGACGTGTTCTTCACCAACGAGCGGCCCGGCGCGATCGTGGTGTTCCCGCGAGACGCCGACCCGGTCTCGCTGGTGTGGTCGCCGATGCACGTCGCCGACCACATCGAGGCGCGCCGCCGCGGCGAGGCGTGCTGGACCGAGCCGCGCAACATGCGGGTCGCCAAGCACGCGCCCGGCGTGGTCGAGGTGCTCAGGGAGCACGGCCTGGACCGCGCGGCGATCGGCGTGATCGGCCTGGAGCCGTACCCGCCGTTCCACTTCAACCCGATCATGCCGCACGGGCTGTGGGCAGCGGTCCTGGAGCAGCTCCCGGACGCGACGTTCAAACCCGTCTGGCTGAGCTTCCTGCTCCGGACGCTCGTCCAGTCCGAGGAGGAGCTCGCCGCGCTCCGCCGCGCGGCGGACGCCGGCGAGGCGATGGCGCGGGCGATGCTGGAGGCGACGCGGCCCGGCGTGACCGAGGCGGACGTGTACGCGGCCGGCATGGCCGCGGGGCACCGGCTCGGCGTCGCCGCCCCGGGCATGCTGATCCAGTCCGGGCCCGGTTTCGCCTGCTGGGGTCCGCCGGTGTGGTCCTACCGGCCGCAGGCGCCGCGGACCATCGAGGACGGCGACGTGATCCTGGCCGAGGTGTTCAGCTCCTACGGGATGCGCGAGTCCCAGCACCAGGTCGCCATCGCGGTCGGCGATGTCCACCCGGACGTCGAGCAGGCCGCCAAGGTGGCGCGCGCCTCCTACGACGCGGGCGTCGCGGCGATGCGGCCCGGTGCCACCTTCGGCGAGGTCGTCGCCGCGATGAAGCGGCCCATGGAGGACGCGGGAGGCTGGAACGTTCACCCGCTCGTGCACGGCATCGACCCCTACGGGACGGTCTGCGGCTTCGGCGGCGGCCTGCGCGAGCTGCCGGAGGCCGCGGAGTACGGCCTGATCACCGAGGTGCCGACCATCGGCAGCGACCTCCCCCTGGCCCCGGGGATGGCGTTCGCCTTCGAGCCGAACTGCGTGCTGAACGGCCGCATGGCCAACCTCGGCGGCACCGTCGTCGTCGGTGAGGACGGCGCCGTCGAACTGAACACCCTCACCACCGACCTACTCCGCGCCTAAGACGTCGTCTCATTTGGTGAGCCCGCGGCGGTGATGCCGCCCTGCCACCCAGCGGTGCCGGCCCAGCCGGTCGGAGGACTCGATGCCGCGGCGGGCGATACGCGGGGTGATACCCCGCCCGCCCAGGCCGGTGCCGCAGGTCGGCGTAGTCGTAACCCTTGCCTCGCTCCCGCGTGGGACCCCAGGTCAGGCGGGTCATGCGGGCCACTGCTGTATCCAGATTCACTGAACACACTTGTAAGCAATCGATTGCCCTTAGTGTTGCCGGCGTGCCGTCAATCGATCATGAGCTGCCGTTGGAGCTGGTCCGCAACCGGCCGCAGCTCGTCCCCGCGATCCTGCGGGCCGTCTTCGACCTGGAGATGCCCGGGGGTGGAGACGCCACGCTGGTCTCCGAGTCCTTCGCCGGCCTGAACCCGGCCGAGTTGCGCTGCGACGCCACCGTCCTTCTGGGCGACCCCGAGAAGCCCGAGCACGGCGTCATCGTCGAATCGCAGCTGCGCTACGACGAGGGGAAGCTCTTCAGCTGGCCCAGCTACCTGTCCCTGCTGCGGCAGCGGCACAGATGCCCGGTGACCCTGCTGGTCCTCTGTCCCGACCGGGCCGCCGCCCGCGCCTGCGCCAGGCCGATCGACATGGGGCACCCCGAATGGGTGCTCAAGCCCCTGACGGTCCACCCCGAGATGCTGCCTCCCATCACCGACCTCGACCAGGCCCGCCGGCTTCCCGAACTGGCGGTCCTCAGCGCCCCCGTTCACGCCGACGGCCCGGACGGCGAAGCCGTCCTGACCAGCGTGGCCGCCGCGATTGACACCCTGACCGGTGACACCAGGAGCAGTGACGCCGGCCGTCTGTACCATGATTATCTGACGACCCGGTTCTCCGAAGCCGCCCGCAAGATCCTGGAGGAGATCGTGAAGACCGCAGGCTACGAGTGGCAGTCGGACTTCGCCAAGACCCACCGTGCCGAGGGCCGGGCGGAGGGCCGCGCGGAGGGCGAGGCCGAGGGCGAGGCGAAGGCGGTCCTGCTCGTGCTGGACGCCCGCGGGATCACCGTCCCCAACGACGTCCGCGAGCACGTCACGAACTGCACCGACACCGACCAGCTCGAACGCTGGGTCCAGCGCGCCGCAGTCATCGACAGGGCCGAAGATCTTCTCGACTGACGGTCCGGAGCCCATCGAGAACATCGCCGACGGCCCAGGCCCCCGTCCGGGAGCCTGGGCCGTCGGCGTTCGCGACAGACCCGAGTGATTCCCGGAGACGGGGGAGCGGCGGGGCCCGGTCGCCGCATGACCACCGGCGCGGGCGGGCTGGGCCGGTCGGCCGCCGTGGAAGCCGCCCTCCGGCCGGGGGATCAGGGCTCGCGTGTGCCGCCGGTGAACCGCTGGAGGGCGTCCTCGTAGGCGGCGCGCTCGTGGGCCAGTTGCGACCAGTCGCCGGGTTCCTCGGCGACGGTGAAGCAGTCCGCGTCACGGAGGCCCCACACTTCGGCCTCCACCCAGGTCAGGTGGCGGTACTTGCGCGGGGCCATGCACTGGGAGCCGAAGTCCCAGCCGACCGCCGAGACCGCCCTGCCGGAGAACTGCTCCCGCGCCCGCTGGACGTAGCGGGCGCGGGCGATGGTCTCCGGGTGCAGGAACGACAGGTCGAAGCCGTTGTCGCCGAGGCCGAACGCGGCCAGCCCGTAGAGGAACGTCGCCTCGATGCCCCGTTCCGAGCAGAACTCCGCGATCCTGGTGGCGCCGAGGAGCGTCCCGGCGTAGGAGACCACGTGGACACGCTGGAGCGGATAGGTCTCCAGGTAGCGGCGGAGTGCCGCGACGATGGTCGCGCCGGACGCCACGGTGTCCCCGATGAGCAGGGTTCCGGCGGGCGCGTCGAAGCAGGTGTAGGGCACCTCGATCCGCGCGGTGCCGTGCGCGACGGCCGCCCGGGACGTGGCGATCATGTTGGTGGGCAGGTTGCGGCCGGTCTCCTCGGCCATCGCCTCGCCGAGCTGGTAGATCAGGCCCTTGCTGAGGATCATCAGTTCGGCGGTGTCGCCGGGAGGAAGCTCGTCCGCCAGGTGCGCGACGAAATGCCGGCTGCAGGCAAGGCAGGCCCGGCGGAAATCGGCTCCCGTGAGGTTGCGGTCGAAGAGCAGCCCTTCGAGCGCGGTGTTGTGGACGAGGTAAACGCGGGGGCCGTCCTGGCCGTCGCCGATGAGTTCCGCGACGCTGTGCGCCGAGTCGGTTATCACCTCTCATCTGCTTTCCGCGTACGGCCGCCCGCGCAGGCGTTCGAGCGCGGCGAGCATGGGCGGGTCGCCGGGCAGGACGTTGTCGCGGTACTCCGTGATCGCCTCGTCGAGCCAGCCGGGCATGTGGGGCGCTTCGCGCGCCTTCCGCGACGCCAGTTCCGGGAGCAGTTCCCCGGCGGTCAGGAAGTCGTCGACGACCGCGGAGGCCAGCGCCGCGACGTGGGGGTGGACGTAGTCGCGGACGACCACGCCGCGGTATTCGAGTTCGTCGGCCCGGTACTTGGAGTTGCGCGGGGCCACCACGATGATCGGCGTGCCGAGCAGGGTGGCGGCGGTCATCTCCACCCCGATGCCGATTCCGCGGCGTTCCCGGGCGTCCACGATGACCGCCGTCGCGACCATCACCTGGTACATGTCGCGGCCGAACTGCCCGAGCGTGTTGGACGGGTCGGTGATGGGGTCGTCCGGGTTGAGGAAAACGACCTCGCGCGGCGCGGCGCCCTTGGCGACCTCCAGCCTCTCGATGTCCGACCAGCAGAGTTTCTTCTCGTCCCCCGCGCCCTTCATGATGGAACCGGAGCAGTACACGGAAATGGTCATGGGTCGTCGCTCCATGTCTTTCTGTCGGTGAAGGTGAAATCGGCCATGGTGCCGGCCACGGCCTGCACGTTCGACTTCGCTTCGGCGTAGGTGCCGGCGTGCCGGAAGCGGTGGGATCTGCGGGCCTCCAGGACGGCGATCCGCAGCGCGTCCGCTGCGGAGTCGTCGTACACCCGGTCGATGACCAGGCCGAATTCCGGCAGGGACCGCAGCCGCAGCAGTTCGTCCCAGCGGGCGGCGCGGTGGACGAAGTCCCGGATGCCGAGCCAGTGCAGTACCGAGTCGAGGCGCCGCGCCGGCAGCAGCCTGCCGTCCATGCCGGGCGTCCTGCGGGACAGTCCGCAGGTCAGATCACCCGCGGGAAGGTCGGACAGGACGGCGGCGTCCAGGTCGAGGAGGTAACTGCGCAGATATGCGCGGGAGAGGAAGAAGGCGAGCGATGTGCTTTCGGGCGGGGTGAGCGGAACCGGTAACGCGCGTTCCACGAACCGCGCGATGAACGCCTGCCCGTCCAGCCGTTCGGGGGTTCTCCCGAGCAGCCGTTCGGCGCGTCCCCGGGGCCGGTGCCATCGGCGTGCGGTGCCACGGACGATCCCGTGCAGTTCACCGCCGGGCTGGAGCGCGTCCCGCCACAGGTCGCCGATTCCGGCGGCCGTTCCTCCGCCGTGCCGGGGGGCCCACGTGAAGTCGGGATCGGAGCAGATCCCCCGCACGCCGGTGCGCCGATAGGGGTTGAGCCGGTCCCGCCGGTACTCGTGGACCTTCATCTCCCGGTAGTCGGCCAGGTCGGGGACGGGGGAGACGTAGCGGAGGGCGCCCGCCCGCACCAGTGGCGCCAGGCATCCGAGGAAGGTCCGGTACCAGGGGATCTCGAAGATGTAGGACGCGGGGATGAGAAGGTGCCGTTCGGTCAGCAGCAGCGCGAGCCGTGTCGCCTCCAACGCCCGGGTCAGGGTGAGGGCGGCGTGTCTTTCTCTGGCGTCGATGCCGTAGCAGGCGAGGATTTCAGGGTTCGTGTACTGGACGAACACCGGCCGGTCGGGGCGGTAGCCGCCGCCCGCCGGGAAAGGCGTCCGCGTCGCCGTCCTGCTCAGTACCGCCGTGACGTAGATGTCGCGGGCCGCGACGAACGCGTCTCGTCTCGCCCACACCTGCTGGGTGGGGGCGGGACGTTCCGGGTCATCGCCCATCGCCGTCCAGAGGCGTCGATATGTGCTGGTCTCTGCCCGCTATGTAGGCGTTGCGGCCGGCGGTGATGTTCTGTACCACGGGAGCCGTTTCCACTTCGGCGAGGGAACGCCGCACCTGGACGACGAAGTCCCGGAGTTCGGCCGACGCCTCGGCGTGCTCGACGAGGAAGGCCATCAGGATGGCCGTCCACCTCTCCTGCTCGGCCGCGACGGCCGTCCGTTCCGGCGGGGACAGGCGGCCCAACCGGCTTGCCGACTCCTCCAGCCGCCGGGAGAGACCCTCTTCGGCGGGGTGCGCGCCACGGCCGACGATTCGCGTGAACCGCGCCCTCACCGTGCCCCAGAAGTCGGTGGCCATGGCCTCCACCAGGGCCGCGCCCGCCGCACCGGCGAGCCCTGCCAGCGCGGGATCCATGCGCCCACCTCTCCTGTCGACCGCCGCTCATGAGTCTTGGATTTCGGGAACATTATGGGGCGGTCATCGGCGCTCTTCCAGGGGCTTGCGCATTCCGGAAGAGGTCAACAGGGATGGACGCCGGAAATCGGCCGTAAATGGGCTGGTCTGTGGTGGTGTTTTGGTGAGCCCGGAACCGAATATCGCTTTTCGCGAGAAAGATCACATCCACTGCAATTCTCGTGAAACGGTGTGTCCGGTGCATTTCCCCCGGCACCACGTCCGCCGCCGCGCCTGGGCGACCAGGGCGCCGACACCCTCGACCGGATCGGATGGGGCTGAACCAAGATCGGCGGTGGTGCGTCGGTAAGTGGCAGTGACCCAGTCCGTGAAGGGGGAGAGATGCAGAATCTGGACGGGTGGAAGGCGATCGACGGGGTGCTCGGGGCGCGGTACGGGGACGCGGACCGGCTGGTGTGGGACGCGCCGATGCCGTACCGGCCCATGGGGCCGATGCCGATGGGGCAGTTCGTCACCAACACGATCGCGGTCTATCCGCGGGACGAGCCGGTGCCGCACTGGCATCTCGTCGGGTACGCGCTGACCGCGCCGTTCGAGGAGCGCGGCTACGAGTTCACCCTGCGGGTGCCGCGCGGGCCGCAGGAGCAGGCGCCGCCGAACTGGGCGATGGGCCACCTGGAGAACCTCGCGTCGTACGTGGCGAAGAGCGGAAACGACTTCAAGGCGGGGCATTACATCGAGTTCCCCGATCCGATCGACCCGGACCGCCCGGGGTCGGCCATCCGGGCCGGGGCCCTGGTGCTCGACCCGGAACTGGGGCGGGCGCGGACCCCGCTGGGGGAAGTGGCGTTCCTGCAGTTCGTCGGCATCACCACCGATGAGCTTCACGCGGCGCAGTCGTGGAACGTCCAAGGGCTCATCGGTGCCATCGAGCCGCACCTGCCGGTCCTGGTGACGAACCTGGACCGGATGTCGCTGGCCGATGTGCCGGGCGTCGCCAGGACCGTCCAGGAGGGGTCGCGGCGGGACGGGTCCGGGACCGGTTTCCTGTTCTTCCAGCAGTTGGACGCCGACACCTCCGACGGTGTCACGCTGGAGATCGGCGCCCGGCACATCCCGCAGTTCACCCGGGTGCTGCCGGCCCGCGTGCCGCACGGGAATCCGCTGATCCTGCGGGGCCCCGGCATGCCCGTCGTGCTGCTTCCCGGGCAGCGGTTCGGCCATGACCGGACGCAGGAGGCCCTGGAGATCACGCTGCCGGACGAGGTGAGCCGGGCCGTCGCCGAGACCGTCCGCCCGCAGCCCGGCACGTACCGGGTCGGCGCCCTGACCGTGAACGTCGTGCCCTAGCCGGGGTCGGCCGCCGTTCGGGCGGCGCGCCGGCGAATACGCGACCACGGGTTTCTGCTAGCTGGATGGCGGCCGGTCTCCGGCATGCCGAAGGCGCCCGCCTCGGGAAGTGCGGGCGCCTTCGGCGGGAATCTCAGTGGCGGGTGCGGGCGGGCGAGTCGGCGAGCGTGACGCCGGGAACGAGCGCGGTGCGGCCGTTCTGGAAGTTGTACTCGACCTCGGCGGCTTCGGCGGGGCTGGGGTCCGGGTTGCGGCAGGACGTGCCGGCGCTGGCACCCGACATCAGGTCCGAGCACAGCCCGGTGCGCCGGTCCGGCAGGCCGAGGATGTGCCCCAGCTCGTGGGCCGCGATCCGGACCGGGTAGTGGCCCTGCTGGACGGCCTGCCGGCCCATCCAGACGTAGCCGCTCCCGAGGCCGGTGGGCATGGCGCGCGGCCAGCCGTTGTCGGCGTAGATGACGACGTCGGCGGGCGTTCCGGGGACGAACTGGACATTGCGCACGTGCTGGTTCCAGATCTGCGCGCCCTCGTCGACCGCCGCCCGGAACTCGGCGGCGCCGCTCGCGTCGTAGGTGACCGTGCGGACGACGAAGGACGGCTGTGGGTCGGACGAGGCCGAGGCCGCGAGCCCCGTGCCGGTCAGGAAGGCCAGGCCGAGCAGCAGCGTGGCGCAGACCCGCAGAAATCTTCGGGCAACCATGGGAGCTTTCATTGGGCCGACTATCGGTACCGATGACGAAACCGTCAATGCCGGTCCGGTCCTGCGCCGCCGTAATCGAAATTCCTTCTGGCCGAAAAAGAGCGTCCACCTGCCGCCCTTCTGTTCGCCCGCCGCCGAAACTGAACGGACGGCGGTTTTCCACCGCCGGGTGGTCCTAGGTCGAAGGGACGTCCCGGTCTGGTTCGGCCGCCCGACGCGCAAGCACCGCGCGGGAAGACACCATGGGCGGCATGACCACCACCGACCTCGCCGGTGCGGAGGCAGAGCACCGAGCCGGGAGGACACCCGGTTGGGCCGTGCTGCTCGTCGCGTCCATTGGCCAGTTCCTCGTCGTCCTGGACATCTCCGTCGTCAACGTCGCCCTGCCCCACATGCGCGCCGGCCTCGGCCTCGGCGCCACCGGCCTGCAATGGGTCGTCAACGCCTATTCGTTGACGTTCGCCGGGTTCCTCCTGCTCGGCGGGCGCGCCGCCGACCTCTACGGGCGCAAGCGCGTCTTCATGGCGGGCCTCGGCCTGGTCACCCTCGCCAGCCTCGCGGGCGGGTTCGCGCAGGACGGCGCCATGCTGATCGGCGCCCGCGCCGCGCAGGGGCTCGGCGCCGCGATCCTCGCGCCCGTCACGCTGTCGCTGGTCACCGCGACGTTCCCGGCCGGGCCCGCCCGCACCAGGGCGATCGCGATGTGGACGGCCGTCGGCACCGCCGGCGGCGCCACCGGCGGCCTCGCCGGCGGGCTGCTGACCGACTACCTGGGCTGGCGGTGGGTCCTGCTGATCAACGTCCCGGTCGGCGCGGTCGTCGCGGTGATCGCCGCCCGCCGGCTCCGCGACGACCGCGACACCGCGCGCCGCGTCCGCCTCGACGTGCCCGGCGCCGTCCTCGTCACCGCGGGCGTGGGGCTGCTCGCCTTCGGCATCGGCCAGACCGAGGACCACGGCTGGGCGTCCCTGATCCCGCTCGCCGCCGGGCTCGTCCTGCTCGTCCTGTTCGTCGGGGTCGAGGCGCGGACCCCGCACCCGCTCGTCCGGCTCGGGCTGTTGCGGCTGCGCAGCGTGGCGGTCGGCAACCTCGCCACGCTCGTCGTGATGACGGGCGGGTTCGCGCTCTGGTACTTCCTGTCGCTCTACATGCAGAACGTCCTGCACTACAGCGCGGTTCGCACCGGCCTTTCGTTCCTCCCGCACACCATCGGGATCATCATCGGCTCCCGGCTCGCGCCCACCCTCATGGCCCGCGTCGACGCGCGTCTCCTCGCCGGCGCCGGCGGTCTCATGGCCGCCGCCGGGTTCGCCTGGCAGGGCGTCGTGCTGGACGCCGGCGGGACGTTCCTCGGCTCCATCCTCGGACCCGGCGCGACCATGGCCCTCGGCTTCGGCCTGCTGATGACGCCGCTGGTGGAGACGGCGACAAGCGGCGTGGACGCCTCCGAGGCGGGCACCGTGGCGGGCGTCGTCAACACCTCCCGCACGATCGGTGGCGCGATCGGCCTCAGCGTCCTCGGCGCGGCCGCGGCCGCCGCCGGCCCGGACCTCGTGGACGGCTACGCGACGGCGTTCCGCACCGCCGCCGCCGTCACGGCCGCGGGAACGGCCATCGTCGCGTTCCTCCCCCGCCCGCGCCGGGACGCGCAGGCCGAGGCGGCCGGATGACGCACCGCCCCCGCGTCGGCGGCCGGCGCGGCCGGGCGCACGCCTCCGCACGCAACCCGCACTAGAACGGGGTGCGCGGGCCCGCGCCGGGAGAAGGTCGCGGGGAGGGCACGTCATCGGGAGGCCGGGTTGGGTGAGGGTGCGCAGATCACCTGTGTCGCGCTGGGGATCGGAGGGTGGGAACGGCTGAACACCCCCGAGCGGATACGGGCGAGGGCGGAGGCCGCCCGGAGGATGGGGCGGATCGGGCACGGGCGGCCGGAGGCGATGCTCGCCGCCGGCCCGACGCTGGTGTTCGTGCACCGCGTGGAACCCGCCGCGGCGGCGGTGACGCTGGTGGACGCGCTGCGCCGGCACGGCGCGGGCCGGCCGGGCACGCGGGTCAGCGTCACCGGCGGCTCGGCGGGCCCGCGGTCGG
>NZ_BCQQ01000174.1 GCF_001552155.1 Actinomadura formosensis NBRC 14204
GACCCGATGACCTGGTGGTCGGTCATCCGCTTCCTGCACGTCACGGGGGCCGCCCTGTGGGTGGGAGGGCAGCTCACCATCTCCCTGGTGCTCCTGCCGCTCGCCCGCCGGATGCTCCCCGCGGAGCAGTGCGCCGGGGTGGCGCGGGAGGTCGGCCGCCGCTTCGGCATCTTCACCGGCGCGGTCTTCCTGCCGGTGCAGATCACCACGGGCGTGGCCATGGCCTGGCACAAGGGCGTCACCTGGACGTCGCTCACCCAGCCCGGCTACGGACGCATCCTCGCCGCCAAGCTGCTGCTGTTCGGTGCCGTCATCACCGTCGCCGGCCTGCACGGCTGGGCCAGCTCACGCCGCCCGTCCCTCGCCCGGGCCCTGGCGGTCGCCTCGCTCACCGGCTCGGTCGGCATCGTCCTCATCGCCACCGCCCTGCCCAGCACCTGAGGCCCAGCACCTGAGGCCCGGCACCCGAGTTGCCGCCCAGCAAAGGAGAACCCGTGAGAAACCGTCGTGAGCGCCCGCTCGTCTACTCGTGTTCCGGCTGCTCCAGCGCCGCCCAGATGACGAACTGGCTGGCGATCCAGCTCGATCGGCGCGGCGTCGCCGAGATGTCCTGCATCGCGGGTGTGGGCGGCGACGTGCGCAGCCTCGTCCGCAAGGCCACCAGCGGACGCACGATCATCGCGATCGACGGATGCGCCCTGGAATGCGCCCGGCACTGCCTCGCCCGGCACGGTGTGACCCCCGACCTCCACCACCGGCTCAGCGACGCGGGCGTCCGCAAGCGGCTCGGCGAGGACTTCGACCCCGACCAGGCCGAAGAGGTCCTCGGCACGCTCCTGCAGCGCGTCGCCACGGAGATCCAGGCCACGGGGGTCCAGGCCGCGCAGGCCCCGCCGCCCGCCGGGACCTGAAAGACCCGGGCCGCTACACCGCCCGGTCGACGAGCACTTCGCCGACCGGGCGGCGCGGAGTGCTCCGCGTCCGGTCGGTGTAGCCGAGCCGCAACAGCATCTGCGGGTGGCCGCCGGTGCCGATGTCGTGCTCGATGTGCGCGCGCAGGTCCGGCAGTTCCAGGGGCTGGGTGTGGAAGGCGGCGCTGATCCGGTGCGCGGCGCCGTGCAGCAGCACGCTCTGCAGCGCCGATCCCGCCCGCAGCCAGTCGAGGCGCCGGTCCCCGCGCGTGGCGAGCACGGCGACGACCCCCTGCGTCGCCGGGCAGGACCGCCGCACCCGGGGCACATGGCCCCGGGCGGTGCCCATGGCGAAGTCGCGGGTGGCGAGCCGTGCGCCGTCCGGCTGCCGTGGATAGGCGTGCGCCGGTACCCCGTCCAGCCGCCCGTCGCCGGGCGCCGGAGTCCAGCGGGCCAACTCCGCCGCGATGCCCGGATCGGCCCGCTCCCGGCGTTCGGCCTCGCCCACCAGCGCGCCGAGCCGGTCCAGCCGGGGCTCGTCCTGGACGAAGACCAGCCGGGCGTCCTCGCTCTGGGCCGCCCCTTCCAGCGCGGCGAGGAGATAAGCCGGCACGGCGGTGTCGAGGAACATCCCCCGGTGCGTGTGGCGCCGGCTCATCACCCGGAACAGCGACTGCTCATGCAGCGACGGCGGCCTGTTCCAACCCCACCGGATCTCGGCGAGCAGATCGTCCCGCCCCGGGTCGGGGAACGGCGTGACCCTGGCGGCGAAGCCGAGCATCCGCATGGCCAGCCGCAGGTTGAACAGCGCCGCGCCGCAGCTGATGACCATCTCCCGGCCCGCCGGATCGGTCGCGGGCAGGCGGTGCCGAACGTCCGCGTACAACTGGAACGCGTCCCCGGAGATGCCGAAGCGCCACGGCTGGGTGTTGTGCACCGATGGCGCCAGCGTCGCCGCGCGGATCACGAAACGGGCCGCGAGGTCGGTGCGCGTGCCCGACCGCCCGGCTGTGCCGGGTGTCGTCATCTGTCTCCTCCGTTCGTCCTGCGGGCCGGCAGGGCGTGTTCAGTCCGATGGGCGGCCGAGTGGTTCGAACCGGGCCGTGAAGAAGCGCAGCGTCGGCGGCTCGTACGTCATGCGCAGCCCGCCCACGGCGTCCCGGCGCGCGTACAGGTGCTGGACGGAGTCGGCGACGACGTCCAGATGCCGGTCGGTGTAGACGCGCCGCGGCACCGTGAGCCGGACCAGTTCCAGCCGCGGCCTGCGGTTGCGGGACGTCTTGGGGTCCCGTCCCGCCGACACGATGCCCCGCTCCATCGAGCGCACGCCGCTGTCGGTGTACAGCGCGGCGGCGAGCGCCTGCGCGGGGAACTGCTCCTGGTCGAGATGGGGCAGGAAACGGGCCGCGTCGACGAACACGGCGTGCCCGCCGATCGGCTCCACGATGGGGACGCCCGCCAGGCGGAGCCGCTCACCGAGATACCGCACCTGATGGATGCGGTGCGCGATGTAGGCGTCGTCGACCATCTCGTAGATGCCCTGGGCCATCGCCTCCATGTCCCGTCCGGCCAGCCCCCCGTACGTGGGCATGCCCTCGAACAGGACGACCAGTTCGCGGGCCCGCTGCAGCAGCGTCTCGTCGTTCAGCGCGAGGAATCCGCCGATGTTGACCAGGGCGTCCTTCTTACCGGACATCGTGCATCCGTCGAAGTACGACATCATCTCCCGCAGGATCTCGGCCACCGGGCGGTCCGCGTGGCCCTCCTCGCGCTCCTTGATGAAGTAGGCGTTCTCGACGCACCGGGTCGCGTCGCACCACAGCAGGATCCCGTGCCGGGCGCACAGGTCCCGGACGGCCCGCAGGTTCGCCATGGAGACGGGCTGCCCGCCCGCCATGTTCACGGTGACCGCGACGTTGACGTACGCGATGTTCGCCGCCCCCTCGCGGTCGATGAGGGCGGCCAGCTTGTCCAGGTCGACGTTCCCCTTGAACGGGTGCTGAGCCGTCGGGTCGTGGGCCTCGTCGATCACCACGTCGGTGAAGACGCCGCCGGCCAGTTCCTGGTGGGCGCGCGTGGTGGTGAAGTACATGTTCCCCGGCACGTACTGCCCGTCCTTGATCGCGATCTGGGCGAGGATGTGCTCGGCGCCGCGGCCCTGGTGCGTCGGAACCGTGTACCGGAACCCGTACACCTCGCGGACCGCCTCCTCCAGCCGGTAGAAGGAGCGGGAGCCCGAGTAGGCCTCGTCGCCGCGCATCAGCGCCGCCCACTGCCGGTCGCTCATCGCGCTCGTGCCGCTGTCGGTGAGCAGGTCGATGAAGACCTCGTCGGAGCGCAGCAGGAACGTGTTGTGTCCGGCGCGCTCGATCGCCTCCTCCCGCTCGGCCCGCGTCGGCACCCGCAGCGGCTCCACACTTTTGATCCGATACGGCTCGGCCAGGGTCATGTCGGCTCCTCCCAGGGGTCACGGGAACGACCGGTCGGCGCGGGTCGCGGGTCGACCGGTACCGTGATCAGAGCCTTACGCACGACCGTCCGTCCCGGCCAAGGACCTTGGTCCCCGCCTTTCGGACCTTTCGGCCCCCGTCCGGCGTCAGCGGGCGCGCTGGACGAACTTCAGCGCCTCCACCAGCAGGTAGGACACGACGGCGATGACCGCGATACGCGCCCAGGCGGCCCCGTCCAGCGGCGCGGAGTGGAACACGTTGTTCATCGCGGGCGTGTAGGTGTAGAACATCTGGATCGCGACGAGGGCCAGCACGCTGACGGGGACCCACGGGTTGCGGCGGATGCCGCCCCACAGCAGCGGCCGTTCCAGCGACAGGCAGTTGAACATGTAGGTCAGCAGCGTCAGCGCGAACACGTTGACGACGATCGTCTGCGCGACCTCGGAGGACGCGCCGTGCGCCCGCTCCCAGTGCTGCAGGCTGAACGCGCCGGCGAGCAGGATCGCCGAGACCAGCAGGATGCGGGTCGTCATCGCGCCGGTGAGCAGCGGCAGCGCCGGGTCGCGCGGCGGTCGGCTCATGATGTGCTCGTCCTTCGGCTCGACGGCGAACGGCAGCCCGAGGACGAGCACCGCGGTCATGTTCAGCCACAGCACCTGCAGCGGCAGGATCGGCAGCGCCGTGCCCGCGACGATCGCGGCGACGAGGACGAGGCCGAGCCCGATGTTGGACGGCAGCGCCCACACGATGAACTTCACCAGGTTGTCGAAGACGCCGCGTCCCTCCTCCACCGCCTGCTCGATGGAGGCGAAGTCGTCGCCGGTCAGCACCATGTCGGCCGACTCCTTGGCGGCGTCGGTGCCGGTGCGGCCCATCGCGACGCCGATGTCGGCCTGCTTGAGGGCGGGCGCGTCGTTGACGCCGTCCCCGGTCATCGCGATGATGTGCCCGGAATCCTGCAGTGCCTGGACGAGGCGGAGCTTCTGCTCTGGGGAGATGCGGGCGAAGACGGTGGTGTCGCGGAGCCGTTCGGGGGAGGGGGCCTCGGCGAGTTCGGCGCCCGTCATGACCTCGCCGGCCAGCCCGACGCGGGCGCCGATGGCGGCGGCGGTGGCGGCGTGGTCCCCGGTGATCATCTTGACCTGGATGCCGGCGTCGTGGCAGGTCCGGACCGCCTGCGCGGCGTCCGGGCGGGGCGGGTCCAGCATCGCCTGCAGGCCGAGGAAGGTCAGCCGGGGCAGCTCCTCCAGCGAGTCGGCGTGCCCGCGCGCGAAGGCCAGTACGCGCAGGGCCTCGCCGCCGTAGGCTTCGGCGCGGGCGATGACGGTGCCGTGGTCCAGCGCGGTCGCCGTCCCGTCGGGGCCGGCGGCGTCGTCGCACAGTTCCAGGATCCGCTCGACCGGGCCCTTGACGTAGACGGTGCCGTCCTCGTGCAGCGTGGCCATGTAGCGGCGTTCGGCGGTGAACGGCTGCGTGGCGGTGCGGGCCGGGGCCTGGTCGAGCCCGGCCTTGGCGGCGCTGGTCAGCAGGGCGCCCTCGGTCGGGTCGCCGGTGAGCCGCCAGCCGCCGTCCTTCTCCGCCAGTTGCGCGTCGTTGCAGGCCAGCCCCGTCAGCAGCGTCTCCCGCAGGACGGGATGCCCGGCGAGATCGACCGCACCGCCGTCCTGCTCGATCGCGCCGGCGGGGGCGTAGCCGATGCCGGTGACGGTGTAGTCGTGTCCGCCCGCGGTGATCGCGGTGACGGTCATCTGGTTCTGGGTGAGGGTGCCGGTCTTGTCGGTGCAGATGACGGTGGTGCCGCCGAGCGTCTCCACGGCGGGCAGGTGCCGGACGATGGCGCCGCGCCGCACCATCCGCGCGACGCCGAGCGCCAGCGTGATCGTCACGACGGCGGGCAGGCCCTCGGGGATCGCGCCGACCGCGAGCGCGACCGCCGCGGTCAGCATCTCCGCGGCGCCCCGCCCGCGCAGCACACCGATCACGAAGGTGAACGCGGCGAGCGCCAGGATCGCCACCGTCACGATCTTGCTGAACCGGGCGATCTTGCGGGTGAGCGGGGTCTGCACCGCGGTGGTGGTGCGCACGAGCCGGTGGATGCCGCCGAGCTCGGTGTCCGCGCCGGTCGCCACGACCAGGCCGGTGGCGCGTCCGCCGGTCACCAGCGTCCCGGAGAACGCCATGCCGGTGCGGTCGGCGAGGGTGACCTCGGGCAGTGCCGCCGGGTCCTTCGCGACGGGCACCGACTCGCCGGTCAGCGTCGACTCGTCCACGGCCAGCTCGTCGGTGCGCAGCAGCCGCAGGTCGGCCGGGACCTTGTCGCCCGCCTCCAGCTCGACCAGGTCGCCGCGGACCAGGTCCGCCGCCGGAACCCGCTGCCGCTCCCCGTCCCGGACGACCACCGCGATCGTCTCGGTCATCGCGGCGAGCGCGGTCAGCGCCTTCTCCGCACGCGACTCCTGGACGAACCCGACCACGGCGTTCACGATCACCACGCCGAGGATCACGAGGGCGTCCACGTGCTCGCCGAGCAGGCCGGTCACCAGCGCCGCCGCCAGCAGCACATAGATCAGCGGGCTGTTGAACTGCAGCAGGAACCGCAGCACCGGGCCGCGGCCCCGCGCGGCGGGCAGCGTGTTGGGCCCCTCCCGCCGCAGCCGGGCGGCCGCCTCCGCCACGGCGAGGCCGCGCGACGCATCGCCGCCGAGGTCGCGTACGACGTCCTCGGCGGGCCTGCGGTAGGGCGCGAGAACCGTCGTCATCCCGTACCTCCTGTCACCTTCACCCTCCGGTGCTCCGCTTCGATGCTCCCAGGGTCGAAGGTCCCGCGGATCTGCGACCCATGCCCCTGACCGCGGCACCGGCACCTGGAGAGGCTGGGGGTGAGCGCACGAGAAGGAGTCGTCATGATGCGAGTGCTGGTGGCGTACGCCTCCGAGCGAGGCGGGACCGCCGAGATCGCCGAGTGGGTGGGCGCCGAACTGCGCCGGACGGGCGCCGAGGCGGATGTGCGCCCGGCCGGTGAGGTCACCACCCTGGACGGGTACGACGCCGTCGTCGTCGGCGGCGCCCTGTACGCGGGACGCTGGCACCGGGAGGCGCGGCGCTTCGTCCGGCACCACGCCGGCGCGCTGGCGCAGCGGCCGGTGTGGCTGTTCAGCAGCGGCCCGCTGGACCACACCGCGGAGGAGAAGGAGATCGCCCCCGTGCGGGGCGTCGCCAAGTTCGCGCACCGGGTGGGCGCCCGCGGCCACGCCACTTTCGGCGGGCGGCTGGACCCCGGCGCGAAGGGCTTCATGGCGTCCAAGGTCGCGAAGCAGTCCGCCGGCGACTACCGGGACCGTGACCACGTCGCCGAATGGGCCGCCGGCATCGCCCGCGAACTGCAGCAGGTGACGGCGTGAACCGGATCATCGCCGGGGTGGACGGCTCGGATCCGAGCCTGCTCGCCGTGGACTGGGCCGCCGACGAGGCGGCCCGCCGTGACATGCCGCTGCACCTGGTGTACGCCGTCACGTCGTGGCTGTTCGACGTCCCCGGCGACCCGGACGCCGCCGAGGTCCGGCGGCTGCTGCTGGCCGGCGGCCAGGAGATCGTGGACGCCGCCGTGGCCCGCGCCCGCGGCCGTGTGCCCGGTCTTGAGGTGACGGGCGAGCAGAGCGGCGGCCAGCCCGCGCGGGTCCTCATCGAGCGGGCCGCCGGGGAGGCCATGCTCGTGACGGGGTCACGCGGGAAGGGCGGGCTGACGGGCCTGGCCCTGGGGTCGGTCGCGATGCAGGTCGCCTCGCACGCGCGGTGCCCCGTCGTGGTCGTGCGCGAGACCGGGCCGTCCGCTCACGGGGAGATCGTCGTCGGCGTGGACGGGTCCGAGGCCGCCGCCGGCGCGGTCGGGTTCGCGTTCGAGGCGGCGTCCCTGCGGGGCGCGCGGTTGCGGGCCGTCATGGCGTGGTCGTATCCGGTCTCCACCGGCCCCGGCGACATGCAGCCGCTCGTCTACGACCGCGGTCTCGTCGAGGAGGAGGAGAGGCGCGTCCTGGCCGAGGCGCTCGCCGGATGGCGTGCCGAACATCCCGACGTCGAGGTCGTCGCCGAGGCCGTGCGGGGGCGGGCGGTGCGGACGCTCGCGGAGGCGTCCGCCCACGCCGACCTGCTGGTCGTCGGGTCGCGCGGCCGCGGCGGGTTCAGCGGGCTGCTGCTCGGATCGGTCGGCCACGCGATGCTGCACCGCGCGCACTGCCCCGTCGCGGTGATCCGCCCGCGGTGACGCGGGCCGGCCCGTGACGGGGCCGCGGTGAGGGTCAGGGCCGCTCGGTCAGGGCCGCTCGGTCAGGGCCGCTCGTCCTTGCGGTCGGCCTTGAGCTGGGCGGCGAGGGCGGCGGCCTGGGTCCGGCGGCTCATCCCGAGCTTGGCGAAGATGTTGGAGATGTAGTTCTTCACTGTCTTCTCGGCCAGGAAGAGGCGTTCGCCGATCTGCCGGTTGGTCAGGCCCTCGCCGATGAGGTCGAAGATGTGGCGTTCCTGCTCGGTCAGGCCCTTGAGCGGGTCCTGCTTCTCCTGCCGGTCGCGGAGGCGCTGCAGCATCCGGGCCGTGGAGCGGGGGTCGAGCAGCGACTGGCCGGTGGCGACGGTGCGGACGGCGCCCACCAGGTCCGAACCGTGGATCTGCTTGAGGACGTAACCGGCCGCCCCCGCCATGACCGCCTCGAACAGCGCGTCCTCGTCGTCGAAAGAGGTCAGCATCAGGCAGGCCAGATCGGGCATCTGCGAGCGGATCTCGCGGCACACGCTGACGCCGTCGCCGTCGGGGAGCCGGACGTCCAGCACCGCCACGTCGGGACGGGCCGCGGGGATGCGCGCGAGCGCGTGCTCGGCGGTTCCCGCCTCGCCGACGATCTCGATGTCGTCCTCGGCCGACAGCAACGCGGCCACCCCGCGGCGGACGACCTCGTGGTCGTCCAGCAGGAACACGCGGATCGTCTTGGCATCCTCGGCGGTCATGGCATCGTCCTTCGCCTCGTCGGTGACGGATTGGACGTTACCCGGTCCCCGCGCGGCGGCACACTCCTTGGTCGTCCCGCCTTCGGAAGACCAAGGTCCCGAAACCGGCATCGGCCTAGTCGGGGGAGAGGAACGGGCGGCGCGGCCACACGTGCTCGGCGCCGTGCGGCCGGACGGCCGTGAGCGCCTGTTCCAGGGACTTCGCCGGCGGGCCCGCGGTGTCGATGGCGACGGCCTCCGGCCACGGCGAGGCGTCCGCCCGCATGGCCGCGGCGATGTCGGCGTCGGCGTCCGAGAGCCCCTGCGGACGGGCGCGCATCCGCTCGATGGCGACCCTTTCCGGGGCCTCGCAGCGCAGGGAGTACAGGGGGGCGTGCTCGCGCTCGGCGACCTCGGCGAGCAGGGTCCGGGTGTGCTCCGACGTCCAGGAGGCGTCCAGGATGACCGTTTCACCCTGTCTTAGCAGGGTCGCGGCGCGGTCGGCGAGTTCCCGGTAGGTGCGCCGGGTCCGCTCCGGGGAGTAGAGACCGGTCCCGTAGGCGGCGGCGGCCGAGTCGAGCGGGGCGAGCCCGGCGAGTTCCTTGCGGACGCGGTCGCTGCTGAGCAGGGTGCAGCCGAGCCGGTCGGCCAGGGCGCCGGCGAGCGTGGTCTTGCCGGTGCCGGGCAGCCCGCCCACCAGGATCAGCCCGACCCGCCCCGCGCGCAGATGCCGCAGTGCCAGGTCGGCGTAGGCGCGCGCCTCGGCGGCCGCCTCCGGGGCGCCCTGCTCGTGGCGCAGGCAGGCCACCTTGGCGCGGACGAACGCCCGGTAGGCGACGTAGTGGTGCCGCAGCGAAGGCGGGGCCGGGTCGGCGGCGAACCCGGCGTACCAGCCGAGGAAGCGTTCGGCGAGGCCGGGGGCGCCGAGGCGTTCGAGGTCCATGGCGAGGAAGGACGCGTCGTCGAGCCCGTCCAGCGAGCGCAGCGCCTCGTCGAACTCCAGGCAGTCGAGGATGCGGGGGCCGTCGTCCAGGCAGAAGATGTCCCCGGCCAGCAGGTCGCCGTGGCCGTCGACCACCCGCCCGCCCGCGATGCGGGCGTCGAACAGCGGCTCGCGGCCGGCGAGGAACGCGGTGACGAGCTCCTCGATCTCGGTGGCCGCCGCCGTGTCGAGCACACTGCCGTGGAAGGGCCGCACCTGCGCGAAGCTGTCGCGCCAGCGGGCGTGCAGGGCGTCGCGTCGTCCCTGGGCCTCGACGCGGGGGCCGCGCGGTGCGCGGGCGTGCCAGGCGGCGATGGTCCGGGCGACGTCGCGCAGCGCGTCCTCGACCGGGGCGCCCTCCTTCACCAGGCGGGACAGCCGCCGGTCCGCGGGCATCCGCCGCATCACGACCAGATGGTCGCAGACCTCGCCGTCCGGGTCGTGGACGTCGGCGACCCCGAGGTAGACGTCGGGGGCGAAGCGCCGGTTGAGCCGCACCTCCTCCCGGCAGGCCCGCTCGCGCAGCTCCCGCGTGCTGAAGTCCAGGAAACCCAGGTCGACGGGCTTCTTGAGTTTGTAGGCGCGGTCGCCGACGAAGAAGACCACACCGATGTGGGTCTCGCTGACTGCGGCGTCGCCCATCGCTACCTCACGTCCTCGGCTCGGCTATCTCCACCCTCCCCGCGAAGGCGGCGGCGTATCAGTGCCGAGCGGCCCGTCCGCCCGGGACCTTCGGCCGGGGAGCGGCGGAGGTCCCGGCGTGAAGGGTCCTTCGGCCCTGTGTGAACGATCACGCAACCGGTGAGATGGAGGTGTGCGCATTGTCGACCACATGATCGGGGGCGAAACCGGTGAGCACCCTTACCGCTGCCGACTTGGCGCGTGAACCCTTCCTGCGCGGTATGCGGAGTGCCGACCTGGGGAGACTGGCGACCGCCGCCCATGTCGTCGAGATCCCGGCGGGACGGCGGATCATCGCGGAGTCGGAGTCGGCGGAGCGATTCTGGCTGGTCCAGGCCGGGACCGTGGCGCTCGATCTCCGGATGCCCGACCGCGGGACGGTCGTCGTCGAAACCTTCGGGCCCGGCTCCGTCCTCGGCTGGTCCTGGCTGTTTCGCCCGTACCGGTGGCGGTTCGGCGCGGTGGCGATCTCGGATCTGACGGCCATCGAGTTCGACGGCCGGCTGATCCGCACGCTCTGCGCGGTCGACCCCGGCCTCGGCTACGAACTGACCCGCCGCTTCACCGAACTCGTCATCGAGCGGCTCCAGGCCGCCCAGATCCGGCTCCTGGAGATGTCCTATCCGGAGCCCGCCCCGCAACCCTGACGCGTCAGCCGGGCACGATCACGGCACGCCCGCTGAGCTGCCCGGCCTCCAGGGGACCTCCCCCGCCGCCGGCACTGGCCGTCCCACTCCGCCTGCCGCGAACCGGCCTCTCGCACCATCCGGCCCACCCCTACCGTCCTGGCACGCTGACGCCGCGCCGGAGGTCCCGGCCGGGTCCGCTTTCACTGGTCCGGATCGCAAGAGTCCTGATCACCGGTGTTGCGGTCCTGGGGTTGCCCGCGGCGGGCTCCGGGCTGCTGGCGGCACGACGGGGGCACGGACGATGACGGCGTGGCGGTGGGCAGGAGAGTCGAAGGCGAGCGGCCGGTGCCCGGCCGGAGGATGCGCGTGGTGATCGGCGGGGAGGAGGGACTGCGGGACGGCCTCGGTTTGGCCCGGGCGCTGGGCGAGCGGAGCTTGGGGGAGGACACGGTGGGGCGCGGGCGCGGCCGGTCGGCCCGGGCGGTGCCGACCCGGCCGGGGGCGGTGCTGGCGGGGGAGGGCGCGGGCTCGGCGGGGG
>NZ_BCQQ01000175.1 GCF_001552155.1 Actinomadura formosensis NBRC 14204
CCTCGCGCGCCCGCCGCGCCCGCGGCGGGCCGCGCTGCCCGGCCTCTGGGCACGGACGCTCGGGCCGCGCGCGCTGAGAGGGGGACGGCGATGACGGTTTCGGAGGCGTGCGAGCGTTCCGACCAGGTGGCCGAGGCGTACCGGCACTGCGAGCGGGTGGTGCGCGAGGAGGCCCGGAACTTCTCCTACGGGATACGGCTGATGGCGCCGCCGAAACGGCGGGCGATGAGCGCGATCTACGCGTTCGCGCGGGGCATCGACGACATCGGGGACGGCCCGGAGCCGGCGTGCGTGCGGCTCGATCTGCTGGACCGGTCGCGGCAGCGGTTGCTGACCGTCCAGAAGGCAGTACGGCAGCAAGCGGACGTGCGGGCGCTGGAGGGGCATCCGGTGCTGACCGCGCTGGCGGACGCGGCGAGCCGCTACCCGATTCCGCTGGAGGCGTTCGGCGAGCTGATCGACGGCTGCGAGGCCGACGTGCGGGGCGCCGACTACGACACCTTCGACGACCTGCTGCGGTACTGCCAGCGGGTCGCGGGGACGGTCGGGCGGCTGTCGCTCGGCGTGTTCGGCTCGGCCGGCCGGCAGCGCGCGGAGGGGCTCGCCGACTCGCTCGGCGTCGCGCTGCAGCTCACCAACATCCTGCGCGATCTGCGCGAGGACCGGCTGGCGGGCCGCGTCTACCTCCCGAAGGAGGATCTGGTCCGGTTCGGCTGCACGCTGGAACTGGACGAGTCCGGCGTGTTCATCGACCCGCCGTGGCGGCTGGCCGAGCTGATCGGCTTCCAGGCGGAGCGGGCCCGGGCCTGGTACGCGGAGGGGCTGCGGCTGCTGCCGCTGCTGGACCGGCGCAGCGCCGCCTGCACGGCGGCGATGGCGGGCATCTACCGGCGGCTGCTGGAGACGATCGCGGAACATCCGTCGATCGCGCTGAACGGCCGTGTCTCACTGCCGACATGGCAGAAGGCCCTCGTCGCGGCGCGCGCGCTGTCGGGGGTGGAGCGGTGAGCGTCGTCATCGTCGGCGGCGGTCTCGCGGGCATCAGCGCCGCCATCGCGCTGCAGGAATCGGGTGTGCCGGTGACGCTCGTCGAAGCCCGGCCGTGGCTGGGCGGCGCGACGCATTCGTTCGCCCGGGGCGAGCTGAGGGTCGACAACGGGCAGCACGTCTTCCTGCGCTGCTGCACGGCGTACCAGGGGCTGCTGCGCAGGCTGCGCGCCGAGCACCTGGTGGAGGTGCAGGACCGCTTCGACGTTCCCGTGCTGCGGCCGGGCGCGGCGGCGGCGCGGCTGCGGCGGGCCGACCTGCCGAGCCCGCTGCATCTGCTGCCCACGCTGGCCCGGTACACGCCGCTGCCGCCCGTGGACCGGCTCCGGGCGGTGCGCGCCGCGATCGGCCTGGCCCGGCTCGATCCCGCCGACCCCGCGCTCGACATGGTCTCGGCGGGAAGGTGGCTGGCCGGGCACGGGCAGCGGGCGTGGGCGCGGCAGGCGCTGTGGGGCGTGTTCCTCACCTCCGCGCTGAACGCCGACCCGGACGACGCGGCGCTCGGCCTGTCCGCGATGGTCTGCAGGCGGGCGCTGCTCGGCCGCGCCGACGCCGCCGACATCGGGGTTCCGGTCGTCCCGCTGGAGGAACTGCACGGCGGACCCGCGCTGCGGCGCATCGCGGAGATGGGCGGGACCGTCCGGCTGAAGGCGAAGGTCGAGGCCGTCACCACCGACCCGAAGGTCGTGGTGGACGGCGTGCCGATCGCCGCGGACGCGGTGATCATGGCGGTGCCGCACGAGACGGCGGCGCGGCTGCTGCCCGCGCAGGCGCTGCCCGACCCGCTGCGCTGGCCCGAGCTGGACGCCAGCCCGATCGTGAACGTGCACGTCGTCTACGACCGCACGGTCATGGACGCGCCGTTCGCCGCCGCCGTCGCCTCGCCCGTCCAGTGGGTGTTCGACCGGACGGCGGTGAGCGGGCTGCGCCGCGGCCAGTACCTCGCGGTGTCGCTGTCGGCCGCCGACCGGTGGATCGACATGCCGGCCGCCGAGCTGCGCTCCCGGTTCGTCCCGGAACTGCGGCGGCTGCTGCCGGCCGCGCGGGGCGCCCGGGTGCGGGAGCTGTTCGTGACACGGGAGCGGCGGGCGACGTTCCGGCAGCGGCCCGGCACCGCGGCGGCCCGGCCGGGCGCGGCGACGCGAGCGCCGGGACTGTTCCTGGCCGGCGCGTGGACCGACACGGGCTGGCCCGACACCATGGAGGGAGCAGTGCGCAGCGGCGTCACCGCCGCGCGGCTGGTCCGTCGCCACCTGGAGGGGGTGAGGGACCGGTGACGACCGTTCCGGTCTCGATGACCGATGTCCGCGGGCTGGTCGACGGCGCGCTGCGCGCCGCGGTGGGCCGGCTCGACCCGCGCACCTACCGTGTCGCGGCCTACCACCTCGGCTGGACCGACGAGGAGAGCCGTCCGCGCAGGGCGCCCGCGGGCAAGGCGCTGCGTCCGGCGCTGGCGCTGCTGTCGGCGCGGGCCGCCGTGGCGCCGCCGGAGAGCGCGCTGCCCGGCGCCGTCGCGGTGGAGCTGACCCACGCGTTCTCCCTCCTGCACGACGACATCATGGACGGCGACCGGACCCGCAGGCACCGTCCCGCGGCATGGACGGTCTTCGGCGAGCCGTCCGCGATCCTGGCCGGGGACGCGCTGCTCGCCCTCGCCGGCGAGGTCCTGCTGGAGGCGCCGGGGCAGGGCTCCGCGCGGGCGGCGCGGGCGCTGTCGACCGCCACGCGCCGCCTCCTCGCGGGCCAGTCGCTCGACATGGACTTCGAGACCCGCAGGCAGATCAGCGTGGACGAATGCATCGCCATGGCGTCCGACAAGACCGGCGCCCTGCTGGCATGCTCCTGCGCGATCGGGGCGATCCTGGACGAGGCGCCCGAGTCCCTCTCGGACGCTCTCGAGGCGTTCGGCGCGGAGCTCGGTATCGCCTTCCAGCTCGTGGACGACCTCCTCGGCATCTGGGGCGACCCCGGCACCACCGGGAAGCCGGCGATGTCGGACCTGCGGTCCCGCAAGATGTCGCTGCCCGTCGTCGCCGCGCTGAACTCCGGCACCCCGGAGGCGACCGCGCTCGCCGAGCTGTACGCGCGGCCCGAACCGTCCGAGGACGACCTGGCCGAGACCGCCGCGCTGGTGGAGGCGGCGGGCGGGCGCGCGTGGGCCGAGGCCGAGGCCGAGAGCCGGGTCCGGCGCGCCGCCGGGCAGTTGCGGTCCGCCCGGATGCCGGACTCCGTCCGCGCCGAGTTCCTCAGCATCGCCGAGTTCGTCACCGGGCGGGACCACTGATGACCGCATCACCTACCACCCGTACCGGCTCGTTCCCGCTCCCGGCACCGGGCCGGTACCCGAAGGAGACGTCCTGAATGGCGATGCCACTGCGCCAGAGCCTGCGGATCGGCGGGTACATCCTGCGCAACAAGCTGGCGGGGCGGGCGAAGTACCCGCTGATCGTGGAGCTGGAGCCGCTGTACGCGTGCAACCTGGCCTGTGCGGGCTGCGGCAAGATCCAGCATCCGGCGGACGTGCTGAAGCAGCGTATGCCGGTCGAGCAGGCGGTCGCGGCGATCCGCGAGTGCGGCGCGCCGATGGTGTCGATCGCGGGCGGCGAGCCGCTGATGCATCCGCAGATCGGCGAGCTGGTCGCCGAGCTGGTCCGGATGAAGCGGTATGTGTTCCTGTGCACGAACGCGGCGCTGATCCCGAAGAAGATCGACCAGTTCCGGCCGTCGCGGTACTTCGCGTGGGCGGTGCACATCGACGGGCTGCGGGAACGGCACGACGCGTCCGTCTGCAAGGAAGGCGTGTTCGACCAGGCGGTCGCGGCGATCAGGATGTGCCGGGAGCGCGGATTCCGGGTCACGACGAACACGACCGTGTTCAACACCGACACCCCGCAGACCGTGATCGACGTGCTCGACTACCTGAACGACGACCTGCGCGTCGACCAGATGATGATCTCGCCCGCGTACGCCTACGAGAAGGCACCCGACCAGGACCACTTCCTCGGCGTGCAGGAGACCCGGAACCTGTTCCGCAAGGCGTTCGCGGACGGCCGGCGCGAGCGCTGGCGGTTCAACCACTCGCCGTTGTTCCTCGACTTCCTCGAAGGCAGGATCGACTTCCCGTGCACGGCGTGGGCGATCCCGTCGTACTCGCTGAAGGGCTGGCAGCGGCCCTGCTACCTGCTGGACGACGGCTACTGCGACACCTACCGGGAACTGCTGGACACGACCGACTGGGACGCCTACGGGCGCGGACGCGACGACCGGTGCGCGAACTGCATGGCGCACTGCGGCTACGAGCCCACCGCCGTGTTCGCGACGATGGGGTCCCTCAAGGAGTCGCTGCGCGCGATGCGGAGCGTGTGACCCCTCACTCCGGCCCGTCCCCGAGTTCCTCGATCACGTCGTGGACGGCGTCCATCAGCGCGTCGGCGTCGTCCGCCAGGCCGGGGTCGAGGGACAGGCCGAAGCACAGCTCCCGGGCGACGCCCAGCCCCGCGATCGCGAACGGCGCGCCGGGCGCGAGCGGGACGATCGGGTACACGGCGGTGAGCGGGGCGCCCGCCAGCCGCAGCCGCCTGTCCGACGCGGGGAGGCTCGACACGGTGCCCTGCAGGAACCGCCCGCTGTAGGACATCCGGGCGAACCGGGCGTGCAGCGGGGCGGGCATCACCCGGCCCGCCTGCCACATCACGAACCAGGCGGCCTGCGCGCGGGTCCCGGACCGCAGCACGCGGCTGCGCTCGGCGATCAGCGCGAGCCGGTCGGTCTCGGCCATCTTCCCGAGCGGCAGATCGACCATGACGGCCGTGGTGTGGTTGCCGACCATCGCGCTGCCGGGCGGCCGCATCATCAGCGGCACGGCGACGCGGCAGGTGCCCGGACGGCCGCCCTCCTCGCTGACGACGCGGGTCAGCGCGCCCGCGACCGCGCACAGCACGACGTCGGTGACCCTGGCGCCATGGCGGCGGCCCACGTCCCGCACGGTCGCGAGCGGCAGGTGCATGGTGCTGAAGCGGCGGTCGGACGTCCCGCTGGAGGGCAGCGGCTCCGGCCTGGTGACGGCGGTGGCGAGCTGGCCGAGCCCGATCACGGTGGCGAGCGCCTTGCGCAGCGGCCTGCGCGGGAACCGGGCGCCGAGGTCGTCCGGCGGCGGCTCCATCAGGTACACCGCCTGCGCGACGATCCCGACGCCGTCGGCGACGACGTGGTGCATCAGGTACACGACGGCGGTCCGGCCGGGCTCGGCGCCCTTCATCACGACCATCCGCCACGGCGGCCGGTCGAGCGGCAGCCGCTCGGACTGGAGCTCGGCGACCGCGGCGCGCAGCCCCGCCATGCCGTCCACCCGCCGCTCGGTGACGTGCCACGCCCAGTCGATGGGGTCGTGGTCATGCCAGACCGGGCGGCGCCACCGGCCGCGACGGACGAGCCGCTGCCGGAAACGCGGCAGCCCGGGCAGCCGCTCCTGGATCACCCGGACGAGATCGGCCCGGCCCACCTCGGCCCGCGAGGTGTCGAGCATGATGACGCCGCCGGCCTGCTGCGGCGCGGCGGGCGTCTCGACCGACAGGAAGAACGCGTCGGGCCCCTGGACGCGGGGGGCCGGCGGGCGGGCGACGCGCTCGGCGGCGTAGCCGGCGGCCACGACGAACGGGACGGCGGCGGCCGCGTCCAGCAGGTAGTGGTTCGCGGTCGCCAGGATCACATAGAGGGTCACCAGGATGTGCCCGGCGTTGAGCCACTGCACCCACCGTTTCGCCTTCACGCGGACGAGCTCGACGCCGACCCACAGTGTCCAGGCCATGTGCAGCGACGGGACGGCGGCGACCCGGTCGGCGTGCTCGACCATCGGCGAGCCCCACGATCCCCAGGTGCGGCCGCCGCGGACGGTGTCGACGAACCCGAGGTCGGGCATCAGCCGAGGCGGCATCACGGGGAACAGCGCAAAGCACGCCAGGCCGGCGAGGTTGAGCATGACGAAGGCGTTGCGGGCCGTCCGGTACCGCTCGGGATGACGCAGAAGTAACCAGGTGAGCAGGGCCAGCGCGCTCGCGACGTAGGTGATCGCGTACTCGTAGTCGGCGAGGACGCGCAGGGCGGGCTGGTGCGCCAGCCAGCCGTTGAGGGTCGGCTCGATGTCGATGCGCAGCGCCTGTTCGAGCCGGAACAGCGCCGCGCCGTGGTCGCGTGCCGCCTGCCGCCGCCCCTGCTGGGGCAGCATCGTGACCAGCGAGTACACGGCGAACAGCGCCAGGCCGAGCAGCAGCTCGTTCCTGGCGCGCGGCCTGCCGCCCGCGACGCCCGGTGTGAGGGCCGCGTCCTGCGCGGTCACCGCCTCGTGTGTGCCCATCGTCCCCCTCGAACCGGGTGGTACCCAAGATTCGGGAAATCAGACGGCGGCGCCGGACCCGGGATCTTACCGAAATCCGCTGCCGACGAAGACCGGTCCGCCGCTCCGGATGTCCGGGAACCAACTGGCCCATCCGTGCGTCTTCGATATATCGTTGTCGTATCGCGAGAGATCATAGAGAGATCTCAGAAGGTGGTGTCAGAACATGGGACACACGCATGGACACGGGCCCTGGGGACGCGGCGACTTCCCGAACTTCGGCGCGCTGTTCGGCGGTCCGGGCCCCTGGGGCCCGCCCGGCGGATTCGGGCACGGGCCCGGACCGCGCCCGCCGTGGGCGCGCGGCCGCGGCGGGCCGTGGGGCCGGGGCGCCAAGGCGCGCAAGGGGAACGTCCGCGCGGCGATCCTCGTCCTGCTGGCCGAGGAGCCGCGCAACGGCTACCAGATCATCCAGGAGATCAACGAGCGCAGCGGCGGCGCCTGGAAGCCGAGCCCCGGCGCGGTCTACCCGGCGCTCCAGCAGCTAGCCGACGAGGGGCTGATCGCCGGGGACGAGGCCGGCGGACGCCGCACCTACCACCTCACCGACGAGGGCCGCGACTACGCCGAGGAGAACGCCGACCGGCTCGCCGAGCCGTGGGCGGAGATGACGCCCGACTTCGGCGAGGGCGTTCCCGAGCTGTTCAAGCAGGCCGCGCAGACGGGGGCCGCGGTGATGCAGATCGTCCACTCCGGGTCGCCCCGGCAGGTCGCCCAGGCAAGGGACGTCCTGTCGGAGACCCGGCGCAGCCTGTACCGCATCCTGGCCGACGACCTCGGCGAGGACGCGGGGCCGACGGCGGACGACGAGGAGTAGACATGGCACCACAGGACGAGATCCGCATCGGCGACGCCGAACGCGACGCCGTCATGGTCGCCCTGCACGACCACTTCGCGGCGGGACGGCTGGACCGCGGCGAGCTGGACGAGCGGCTGGACGCCGCACTGTCCGCCAAGACGCGCGGCGACCTGCGCGCCCCCGTCCGGGACCTGCCGTCCCCGACCGGGCTGCCCGCACCCGAAGAGGCGGCCGCCCCCTGGCCGGCGGCTCCGCCGGGGTTCGGCGGGCCGGGACATCCCGCATGGCGGCACCACCACCGGCGGACGGCCCGATACCACCGGCACGGGCCGCACTTCCCGGCGTTCCCGCTGCTGCTCGGGGTGTTCCTGGTGCTGACGTTCACGGTGGGACCGGGGGCGGGGTTCCTCGCCGTCCTGCAGGTCGCGCTGGCCGTCTGGGTGATCCGCGCGGTGCTCGTGGCGTTCGGGACGCGCCGGCCCCGCCGCCGCATACCCGGCGCGTGACCGGGCTCAGCCCAGATCGGCGTCGCGGGCGATGAGCCCGGCCTGCGTGCGGTTCGCGCAGCCGAGCTTGTCGAGGACGCGGGAGACGTGGCCCTTGACCGTGGCCTCGCTCAGGTGGAGGCGTCCCGCGATCTGCGCGTTGGACAGGCCCTCGCCCAGGCAGGCCAGCACCTGCGTCTCCCGCCCGGTGAGGCCGCCGAGGAGCGCGCGCGTCCGGTCCCGGTCGGACGCGCGTCCGGTGGCGGTGCCGAGCAGCCGCATGGTCGCGGCGGCCGACATCACCGTGTGCCCGTCGGCGGCGACCTGGACCAGCTTCACCAGGTCCTCCGGCGGCGTCGACTTCAGCAGGAACCCGGCGGCGCCCGCGCGCAGCGCCCGGATCACATACTCGTCGGCGTCGAACGTCGTCAGCGCGACGACGGCGGGCGGGGAGCGCAGCGCGGCGATCCGCTCGATGGCGGCGAGGCCGTCCACGCCCGGCATCCGCAGGTCCATGAGCACGACGTGCGGGCGGTGGCGCACGACGGCCTCGATCCCCGCGGCCCCGTCATGGGCCTCCCCGACCACCTGGACGTCGTCGGCCGCTTCGAGGATCGTGCGCAGATGCGCGCACACCATCGGCTCGTCGTCCACCACCACGACCGTGATCTGCGTTCTCTTGCGGGAGGGCGGCCTCCCGCACTCCCCGCCGTTCATGAGGCGGGCCCCGTGACGGGGACGTAGGCGGGCAGCGACGCCTGGACACGGAAGCCGTCCCGGTGCGGGCCCGCCGTGAACGTCCCGCCGAGCAGCTCGACACGTTCGCGGAGCCCGGCGAGGCCCATGCCGGAGCCGCTGGCGGCCAGCTCGGCGTCGGGTTCACGGGCGGGGGCCGCATTGCGCACGGTCAGGCACACCCCGTCGGTGCTGTAGCGGACGTCCACATGGACGGCGGCGCCGGGCGCGTGTTTGCGGGCGTTCGTCAGCGCCTCCTGGACGACCCGGTACGCGGTCCGCCGGGCGGCGGGCGACGCCGGCGGCGGGGCGCCGTGCTCGGCCAGCTCGACCGGGACGCCGACCGCCGCCGACTCCGCGACCAGCGCGGACAGGTCGGGCAGCGGTTCCGCGGGGGCCTGCCCCGGGTCCCGGCGGAGCAGGCCGATCACGTCGCGGAGTTCTTCGAGCGCCTGGCAGCCGGTGCCGCGCAGCTCCTCGGCCGCCGCGCGGGTCGGCTCGTCCGGCGCCCGCACGCGCAGCGCCCCCGCCTGCAGCACCATCAGCGTCACCCGGTGCGCGACGACGTCGTGCATCTCGGCGGCGAGCCTCGCCCGCTCCTGCACGCGGGCCCGCTCCGCCAGCAGGTGCCGTTCCCGCTCGGCCCGCTCCGCCCGCTCGGTGAGACCCTGCAGGACCCGGCGGCGCGCGGCGACGTACATGCCGAGCAGCGCCCCGCCG
The DNA here is from genome assembly GCF_001552155.1 of Actinomadura formosensis NBRC 14204. Classification (GTDB taxonomy): domain Bacteria; phylum Actinomycetota; class Actinomycetes; order Streptosporangiales; family Streptosporangiaceae; genus Spirillospora; species Spirillospora formosensis. Next base: position 9,179 of record NZ_BCQQ01000175.1, read on the forward strand.
ATCACCATGGTGAGGCTGCGGAACACCATCGCATCGACGCTGTCGGTCTCGGCGGCCGCGAACTGCCGCATGGCCGAGTGGGGGAGGACGTCGCCGATGCAGCCGATCGGGACGAGCAGCGCGACGACCGGCGGCCAGCGCGTCCAGGCCGGGCGCCCCCCGTCGCGGGGCCACGCGGTCACCGCGTAGGCGGCGAACGGTGCGGTCGGCGGCCACCAGATCACCGGGCTGAGGCTGTGGTCGGCGTGCACCCGCAGCAGCGTGCCCGGCGCGGCCAGCTCCACCAGCCAGACCAGGACCGCGAACCCGGCGGTGACCCAGCCGGCCGTCAGCGGAGCGCGGCGGCGGAACGCCAGCGCGATGACGGGCACCAGGAGCGGCGCCATCGCCGCGCCGCCGTACCGGTGGACGATCGTGCCGGGGTCCGTGAAGGTCCGCCAGGTGAGGAACGCCCCGGCCGCCACGACGACGGCGTCGGCGGCCAGGTCGCGGGGCTGTCCGGGCGGCAGCAGCCGCGCGAGGAGGGAACGCGGCGAACGCAGGAGCACATCTGCCACCCGCGGGAGGACGACCCTCCGCATCCCCCGGTTCACTCCGCTCATCCCTTTACCGTACGCAGTCCGAGCAGGCCCGCCACCCCTACGAAAGTCGCGTTCGCCGGGTCGTTCGTAGCGGGCGGTCACGACGATCCGCGCTGCCGGCGGGCGGTGCGGGCGGGCTGGAATCGTCCGCATGATGGTCAAGCTCGTATTCCGGGGCCTGCGCGCGCACCGGGCCCGCCTGGTGCTGTCGATGGTCGCGGTGGTCGCCGGGGTCGCGTTCGTCGCCGGCACGCTGATCTTCTCCGCCACGCTGGACCGCTCGTTCGACCGCGCCTTCGCCGATCTCGGCCGCGGCACGGACATGGTCGTCCGGTCGCCGCGAGCCTTCGAGCCTGGGCCGGGTGAGCGGGCGCCGGAGCGTCCCGTTCCGGCATCGGTGCTGAGGGCGGTGCAGGGGGTGGACGGGGTCGCGAAGGCGCACGGGGTCGTCACCGGGTTCGCCGCCGTCCTCGACCGGCACGGCACGATCGCCGGCGCCGAGCCGCAGACGGGCGTCGCCTGGGACGGGGACCGGGATCTGTCGCTGCCGCGCCTGACGTCCGGGCGTCCGCCGTCCGCCGCCGGCGAGGTCGCGATCGACGTCACCACCGCCCGCGCCGCCGGCCACCGGATCGGCGACCGGGTCACGGTCGCGCTGCCGTCCGGAACGCGGACGTTCCGGCTCACGGGCCTGTTCGAGGTGGGCGACTCGGCACTGAGCGAGCAGATCTCGATGACCGCGTTCGCGCCCGGCACCGCGGGGCGGCTGCTGTCCGACCCCCCGGGGACGTATGCGCGGATCGTCGTCCACGCGGACGACGGCGTGTCCCAGGAGCGGCTCCGGGACGCGGTGGCGGCGGTGCTTCCGTCCGGGGTCGAGGCGGTCACCGGGCGGCAGGCCATCGACGAGCAGGCCGGCCCGCTCAAGGACACCCTCACGATCATCCGGACGTTCCTGCTGGTCTTCGCCGTCATCGCGGTGTTCGTCGGCTCGTTCATCATCTTCAACACGTTCGCGATGCTGGTGAGCGGACGCGTCCGGGAGTTGGCGCTGCTGCGCGCGATCGGGGCGTCGCGCGGGCAGGTGACGCGGTCGGTGCTCGGCGAGGCGGCCGGGGTCGGGCTGGCCGGCTCCACGCTGGGCCTGTCGGCGGGCCTGGGGGTCGCGATCGGGCTGGCCCGGCTGATGACGGTCGCCACGGGCGGTGAGGAACTGCCGTTCGGGACGCCGGTGGTGCCGGTCTCCGCGGTGGTCGCGTCCTTCGCGGTGGGGACGCTCGTGACGCTGGCCGCCGCGTTCGTCCCGGCCCGGCGCGCGTCGCGGGTCCCACCTGTGGCCGCGCTCCGCGCGCAGACGGCGGCGCCCCGTCCGCTGCGGGGCCGGCTGGCG
>NZ_BCQQ01000176.1 GCF_001552155.1 Actinomadura formosensis NBRC 14204
CCGCCGGCGCGTTCGAGGCCGCGACCGCCGCGATGGTCCTCGCCGAGCAGGCCGCGCAGCATCCGGCGGCGGTCGCCGCGCGCCGCTTCGCCGCCGGGCACCCGCTGACCCGCGCCGCCACCGCGACCGCGCTGGACGTCGCCGGGCGCACCGCGTCCGCGCCCGTCGTGCAGGCCGCGACCAAAGCCGTCGTGGACGCCGCGATCGACACCGTCGCCGGCGCGGCCGCCGACGCCGCCCTGATCGTGGGCCGGGACGTCGTGGCCCGGGTCGTCCGGCAGACCGCCGAGCAGGCCGCGCGGGACCTGGCCGCCGCGCTGCGCGACACCGCCCGCGACGCCGCCGAGGACACCGGCCTGGCCGCCGAACTGGCCCCCCTGACGGGTGCGGCCGCCGACCTGGCCTCCCGCGCGGCCGGATCACAGGCCGCGCGGGCCGCCGGGGACCTGCTCACCGCCGCCGCGGGCAGCGCGTTCGCCCGCACCGCCCGTGACCTGGCCGTGCGCGCCGCGGGCCGCGCCGCCACCGCCGCGATGGAGGCCGTGCTGCGCGAACTGCTCCGCGACGCCCTCAAGCTCGCGCTGAAGGAGGAACTGCGCGGAGCCATGCTGGAGGTGTCCCGCGACGTGGTCGTGGACGTCGCCAAGACCACCTGGACGACCGCGACCCGTCCCGCGCCGGTGACGGCGTCCGTCATCGTCGAGGCGACCGTGCAGACCGGCGAGCAGACCGGTGACGCGCAGGACGGCGACGCGTGGGCGGAGGCCACCGCCCAGGTCACCACCGAAGTCACCACTGAACCGCTGCTCGCGGGATCCGGTCCCCGCGGGATCGCGGAGAACACCACCAACGGCACCGACCAACAGGAAGTGAGCCCGATGGCCGACACGCTCGACGACACCGCCGTCGCGGACCGCCTGCGCAGCCTGCCCGCCTGGAGCCGGGACGGCGACGCCATCCGCCGGCAGGTCGAGGCGCCCTCGTTCCTGGCCGGGATCGACGTGGTCACCGACGTCGCCCGCGCCGCCGAGGACGCCGACCACCATCCCGACATCGACATCCGCTGGCGCACCCTGACCTTCACGCTGTCCACCCACAGCGCCGGCGGCCTCACCGGCAAGGACTTCGACCTCGCCGCGACGATCGACCAGATCGCGGCCCGGCACGACGCCGAATAGGTGCCCGCCCAGGTCGCGGTGTGCGGGCCGGGCGAGTGCACCGCACGCGAATGGGACCTCGCCTACCAGACCGGGCGGCTGCTGGCCGGCCGCGGCGCCGTGGTGATCTGCGGCGGGCTCGGCGGCGTGATGGCCGCCGCCGCGGCCGGTGCCCGCGCCGCCGGGGGCACCGTGGTCGGCGTGCTGCCCGCCGCCGACCGCGCCGCCGCCGGACCCGACCTCACCGCCGTGATCCCCACCGGCCTCGGCCAGGCCCGCAACAACGTCATCGTCAACGCCGCCGACGCGCTCATCACCGTCGGCGGATCCTGGGGGACGCTGTCGGAGATCGCGCTGGCCATGCGCGCCGGGCGGATCCCCGTCGTGCAGCTCGGCGGATGGCACGTCCACGACCAGGACGGACGGCCCGCCGGCGGCATCGTGCACGCCGGCGGGCCCGCCGCCGCCGTCGAGGCCACCGGACTGTGGGGCCGCGGCACCGCGGGCTAGTGGGCGGAGAAACCGCCGTCCACGAAGATCGACTGGCCGGTGACGTAGCCGGACGACGCCGACGCCAGGAACACCGCCGCGCCCGCAAAGTCCTCCGCCAGCCCGTTGCGGCCCGCCATCGTCCGCTCGGCCAGCGCCCTCACCTTCACCGGGTCCGCCGACACCCGGGTGTTGAGCGGCGTCATCACGAACCCCGGCACGAGCGTGTTGGCGGTGACGCCGCGGGCCGACCACGCCTCGGCCTGCGACCGCGCCAGCGCCACCAGCCCCGCCTTGGACACCCCGTAGGCGCCGCTGGTCAACGACGCACGGAACGCCTGCTGCGAGGCGATGTGGATCAGCCGCCCGAACCCGCGTTCGGCCATGCCGGGCCCGAACCGCTGCCCGAGCAGGAACGGCGCGTCCAGGTTCACCGCCATCGTGGTGTCCCACACCTGCGCGCCGAGATCGTCCATCGGCGGCCGCAGGTTGACCCCCGCCGCGTTGACCAGGATGTCGGGCTCCCCGAACGCCGCCGCCGCCTCCTCGGCCGCCTTGGCGACCGCGTCCCGCGAGCCCAGGTCGGCGCTGACCGACGCGGCCCGGCACCGGTGCCCCTCCAGCTCCCGGGTGGTCGCGGCCAGCTCCGCCTCCCGCCGCGCGACCACCACCACCGCCGCGCCCGCCCGCGCGAGCGCCACGGCGATCGCCCGGCCGATGCCCGAGCTGCCGCCCGTCACGACCGCGACCCGACCCTCCAGCGAGAACAGCTCCGACAGGTACGGGGCGGGGGAGGTCTGGTCGCTCATGACCGCAGAGTCTACGGTTCCGGTGACGGCTCGGCCGTGGGGAGACCCGGCAGGGGCGGTGGCCGTCACGGCCGGGAGCCCGCCCGATGCCCGAACGTCCACGGCCCGCAGACCAAAGTCGATGATCGGGAGGTGGCGATCAGGACGCGAAGCGCCACCGGGTCGCGCCGAACGGCTCCACCGTGCCCACCGCCACCACCGTGTGGTAGATGAACCGGTACAGATGCCAGGGCGGCGGGCCGGCGCTCTGCGCGCTGTAGGGCGCGGTGAACGCGTCCCCGTCGACCCGCGCCGGCCAGCCGCCCTCCCGGTAGGCGGCCGCGACCGGCTCCAGGACGGCCGGGTCGGTGACGCGCTCCGCCGTGCCCTCCAGCACGACGTCGGCGACCGGCGCCCGCACCGACAGCGTGCACGCCGGGTTCGCCGCGAGGTTGCGGGACTTGCGGGTGCCCGGCCCGCTGGTGAAGAACAGCTCGCCCTCCCGCCACAGCGGGCCGACGCCCGCCGAGTGCGGACGGCCGTCCGGGCGGACGGTCCCCAGGAACACCGCCGTCTCCGGCTTGGGCAGCGCCGCCGCCAGCGCGTCCCGCACGGTCTCCCACGCCAGTTCGCCGCCGCCGTAGATGTCGAGGTTGCGGGCCTCGACGGGCTCACGCTCGGTCATCATCGTCCTCCTTACCCCCGGATGGCCCCTCCGCCGGTACTACCCGGCGACGGCGTCCCGCCCCAGATCCCGCCCCAGATCCCGCCCCAGATCCCGGGCCAGGTCGCGGCGCAGGAACCGGGCAGTGACCGAGTCCGGCGCAGCCGCCAGCGCCGCCGGGGTGCCGGCGAAGACGATCTCGCCGCCGTGCCGGCCGCCGCCCGGCCCGAGGTCGATCACCCAGTCCGCGTGCTCGACGACCTCCAGGTCGTGCTCGATGACGATGACGGTGTCACCGCCGTCCACGAGCCCGTCCAGCAGGGCGAGGAGCGCGCCGACGTCGGTCCTGTGCAGGCCGGTCGTCGGCTCGTCCAGCACGTAGACGGTGCCGGTGCGGCGCAGCCGCGCCGCCAGCTTGAGGCGCTGCCGCTCACCGCCCGACAGCGAGGTCAGCGGGCGCCCGAGCGTCAGGTAGCCCAGGCCCACCTCGGTGAGCGCCCGCAGCGCGGCGGTGATCTTCCGCCCGGCCGGATCGGAGAAGGACGGGCCGGAGAAGGACGGGCTGGAGAAGGACGGGCCGGGGGAGGAGGCCGTGAAGAAGGCCAGGGCCTCCTCGGCGGTCATCTCCAGCACGTCCGCGACGGTGCGGCCCCGCAGCCGGTGCGCCAGGACCTCCGCCCGGTACCGGCGGCCCCCGCACGCTTCGCACCGGGTCGTCACCGGATCCATGAACGCCAGGTCGGTGACGATCACGCCGTGGCCGCCGCAGGCCGGGCACGCGCCCTTGGAGTTGTGGGAGAACAGGCCCGCGGGGACCCCGTTCGCCCGCGCGAACAGGCGCCGCAGCGGGTCCATCACGCCGAGGAACGTGGCCGGGCTCGACCGGCGGGACGCCGCGATCGCCGACTGGTCCACCACGACCGCCTCGGGGTGCCGGGCGGCGAACTCGTCCATGACCAGGGTGCTCTTGCCCGATCCCGCCACGCCCGTCACCACCGTGAGCACCCCGGCCGGGAACCGGGCCGTCACGTCCTTCAGGTTGTGGGTGCGGGCGCCGGTCACCGTCATCCAGCCGGTCGGCTCCCGGAAGGTGTCCTTGACCGGTGTCGTGCGGCGCAGGGCACGCCCGGTCGGGGTGTCGGCGCGGCGCAGTGCGCCGACCGTGCCGGTGAACACCACGTGCCCGCCGCGTACGCCCGCGCCCGGCCCCATGTCGATCACGTGGTCGGCGGCGCGGATGACATCGGCGTCGTGCTCGACCACCAGCACCGTGTTGCCCTTGTCGCGCAGCCGCAGCAGCAGCGCGGTGAGCCGGTCCACGTCGCGGGGGTGCAGCCCGGCGCTGGGCTCGTCGAAGATGTAGGTCATCGCGGTCAGGCTCGACCCCAGGTGCCGGACGACCTTGAGCCGCTGCGCCTCCCCGCCCGACAGGGTGCGGGTCTGCCGGTCCAGGGTGAGGTAGCCGAGGCCGATGTCGGTGAGCCGCCGCAGCCGGGTGATCGCCGCGTCCGCGATGGGCGCGGCGACCGGGTCGGTGATCTCGCCGAGCACCGCGATCAGGTCACCGATCTCCATCCGGGACAGGTCGGCGATGGTGCGTCCGCCGATCCTGGACGCCAGCGCCGCCGGGTTGAGGCGCGCACCCCCGCACGCCGGGCAGGTGTCCTCGCGGACGACGCGCCGCACCGCCTCCCGCTGCGCGGCCGGGAGCGCATCGAGGTCCCGGCCGAGGTAGAGGCGCTCGAACCGCTCGATCAGGCCCTCGTAGGCGTTGTGGCCCATCGACCCGGTCCGGTTCAGGCGCGGCACGCGAAAACCCTTGCCGTGCAGGAGCAGGTCCCATTCGGCGGGGGTGAAGTCGCGCAGCGGCCTGTCCGGGTCGAACAGGCCGGACTCGGCGTGCAGCTGCCAGGTGAACGTTCCGACGCCGAACGGCGGGAAGGTGATCGCGCCCTGGTTCAGTGACCGCCCGGTGTCGAGGAACCGGTCCAGGTCGACCCGGGCCACGTGCCCGAGGCCGTCGCATCCGGGGCACATGCCGCGCGGGTCGTTGAAGGAGTACGCGGCGGCCTCCCCGGCGCTGGGCGTGCCGTGCCGGGAGAACAGCACCCGCAGGACGGGGGAGATGTCGGTGATCGTCCCGGCGGTGGAGCGGGCGTTCCCGCCGATCGGCCGCTGGTCGACCACGACCGCGGTGGTGAGCCGGTCGATGACGTCGGCGTCGGGCCGCTCGCGCCGGGGCATCCGGTCGCGGACGAACCAGGGGAACGTCTCGCCCAGCTGCCGCTGCGACTCGGCCGCGACCGTCCCGAACACCAGCGACGACTTGCCCGATCCCGACACGCCCGTGACGACCACGAGCCGGTTCTTCGGGATGCGCAGCGAGACGTCCTTGAGGTTGTTGTGCCGGGCCCCGGTGATCACGATGTCGTCGCCGTTCATACCGGCCACGCTAACCATGAAGGAGGTCAGGACCTGGCCTCATTGAGGGCGCATACTGGGGGCATGTCGTCCGAACGTCTGCTGCGGCTGCTGTCGCTCCTGCAGGCCCGCCGCGAATGGAGCGGGCCGGAGCTGTGCGAGCGGCTCGGCGTCAGCGCCCGCACCGTCCGCCGCGACATCGAGCGGCTGCGCGGCCTCGGCTACCCCGTGCACGCCACCCTCGGCGCGGCCGGCGGCTACGGGCTGGAGGCCGGCGCCGCGATGCCGCCGCTGCTGCTGGACGACGAGGAGGCCGTCGCGATCGCCGTCGGGCTGCGGGCCGCCGCCGGCGGAGCGGTCGAGGGCATCGGCGAGGCGTCCGTGCGGGCGCTGGCCAAGCTCGAACAGGTGCTGCCCACCCGGCTGCGGCGCCGCGTCACCGCCCTGCACAGCGCCACCACACCGCTGACCGGCCCGCCCGCCGGGCCGGCCGCCGCCCCCGAGACGCTCACCGTGCTGGCCACCGCGTGCCGCGACCACGAACGTCTCCGCTTCACCTACCGCGACGCCGGCGGCGCCGAGACCCGCCGCGTGGCCGAACCGCACGGGCTGGTGTCGGCCGGGCGGCGCTGGTACCTGGTCGCGTTCGACACCGGCCGCGGCGACTGGCGGACGTTCCGCGTGGACCGGCTGTCGTCCCCGCAGCCGACGGGGGCCCGGTGCGCGCCGCGCGAGCCGCCCGCCGAGGACACCGCCGCGTTCGTCACCCGGTCGCTGGCGCTGTCGCGTCCGCTGCGGCGGGCGGTGCTGGTCGTGCACGCCTCCGCCGACGAACTCGCCGACCGGTTCCGGGTCACCGGCGCCGAGGTGGAGCCGGTCGACGACCGCACCTGCGTGCTGCGCACCGCCGCCGACTCCCTGGAGTGGACGGCGCTGCGCATCGCCTACCTCGACATCGACTTCGAGATCCGCGAACCGGCCGAGCTCCGCGACCGCGTGGCGGCCATGGCGGCGCGCCTGTCCCGCGCCGCGGGCGGCTAGCCACCCGCGCGTCCCACCTGCGCGTCCCGCGTAGCCGTGGTCGCACGTACCTGACAGAAGGTGTCAGCTTCTGCTGGGAGCCTGGGGGCATCCCGATCACGAAGGAGTGCACCATGTCCGATATCGCGGAGTCCGGCATCGCGGAGTTCGTCGCCGTCACCCTCGACTGCCCGCAGCCGCCGGCGCTCGCGGCGTTCTACGCGGCGCTCACCGGCGGCGCGGTCACCTACGACACCCCCGAGGCCGCCGCCGTCACGCTGCCGAACGGCGTGGACGTCTACTTCCAGGGCGTCCCCGGGCACCGGGCCCCCACCTGGCCGCAGGGGGAGCGGCCCCAGCAGTTCCACCTCGACTTCGGTGTCGACGACCTGGACAAGGCCGAGGCGCGGGCCGTCGAACTGGGCGCGAGCAGGTTCGGCTTCCAGCCCGGCGAGGACCGCTGGCGGGTGCTGGCCGACCCGGCCGGGCACCCGTTCTGCATCTGCCTGCGCCAGAGCTGAAGGACCCCGGCGGGCAGCCCGCCGCGGGGCCGCATCGCGGTTGCCGGCGGCGGGCACGCCGCCCGCCGCCCGCCAGGCGCCGGCTCGCGAGGCGTCAGAGGTAGGCGTCGGTGCTGCGCACCGTGCCCAGCCTCGGGAAGATCTTCGCCACGGTGAAGTCGTGCTCGTCGGCGGCCGGCCCGGACATCGCGTCCGCGACGAACTCCAACTCGTACCCGTGGTCATCCCCCGCCCTGGCGGTGGACTCGACACCCATCGTCGTGACGAGCCCGCCGAGCACCAGCGTGGTCACGCCGCGCTCCTGCAGCCGCCGATGCAGCCCGGTGCCGTGGAAGGCGTTCAGCGTCCGCTTCACAACGACGATGTCGCCGTCCTGTTCCAAGCCCTCGACCAGGTCGCTTCCCGGTGGCTGCTCGTCCACGTCCGGCCGCTCCGCCCGCACCGGCACCACGGGGCGCCCCTGTGCGCGGAACGCCTCGGCCAGTTTGCGGCACCGCTCCAGCACTTCCTCCCCGGAGTGCGGGGCGACGGGCAGCGCCACGATCCGCGGCATGAGGTCGATGAGCACGAGGGCAGCGGTCATGACCATGATTTTAGAGATGAAAACGCAAATCCCGCCGTGCCGGCCTCGGCGTGCAGGCGCAGCAGGCTCGCGCACGGGTTGCGCACGGAGGCGATTCCGTGCCGGGCCGTCAGCCACGGCGACGGACCCGCCGTCCTGCGGGCACGATGCGCAACATCCGGGCGTAGCGGGGTTGGGGGCCACCCGGCCACCATGGCACGCCCCTGCCGGGGGCCCGCCGGGGCGCGGTGGGAGGATGGGACGCGTGACGGACGACAGCGGCGCCGTCCCCGGCGGACAGGCGAGCGGGCGCACACAGGAGGCATGCCGTCCCAAACCGGGAACGCAGACCGTGGACCGGTCGGTGGCGGTGCTGCGCTCCTTCGAACGCACCGCCCGGCAGACCCCCACCGAGATCGCGCACCGGCTCGGCCTGTCGGTCAGCACCGCGCACCGCATCGTGCACGCCCTGCACGCCACCGGGATGCTCGCGCAGGACCCGGCGAGCGAGCGGTACTTCCTCGGCCCCACCACCGCGATCCTCGGCCGGCTGGCGCTGGAGCGGATGGGCGCCACGCTGCTGCAACCCGAACTGACCGCGCTGCGCGACGACACGGGCGAGTCCGTCAGCCTCGGCGTGCGGGCCGGTGACGAGGTCGCGATCCTGCTGCACCTGCCCTCGGCGCATCCGCTGCGCTACGACCAGCCGCCCGGCGACCGCAACCCCCTGCACGCGTGCGCGATGGGAAAGGCGCTGCTGGCCTACGACGACGACCCCGTCGCGATGGACGAGCCGTACCGCCGCTACACCCCCGCCACCCTCACCACACGCCGCGAACTGGAGACCGATCTGCGGCGCGTCCGTGAGCGGGGCTACTCGGTCAACGACGAGGAACGCCTGGCCGGGGTCCGCGCGGTGGCCGCGCCGGTCCGCGACGGCGGCGGGCGCGTGTTCGCGGCCGTCGCGCTGCAGGGCCCGGCGGTGCGGTTCGGCGACGACCGGCTGCCCGGCCTGGCCGAGGCCGTCCTCGCCGCCGCCGAACGCCTCACCGACCTGCACCGGCACCTGTCCTGACCGGCACCCCGGGGGTGCCGGTCCGGCGGCGGGTGCCGCATGATCGGCGTATGACCCTTTCCCTCCAGGAGGCGCAGCGCGAGTTCAGCGCCGGCGTCGCCTACCTCGACACCGCCACCTACGGGCTGCCGCCGCGCGCCGCGCACGAGGCGATGCTCACCGCCGAACGCGACCGCGCCGCCGGGCTGATGATCCCCAACACGCTGGACCAGGCGGTGACGCGGGCGCGGAAGGCGTTCGCGGGGCTGCTCGGCGTGCCCGCGGCGCGGGTCGCGTGCGGGCCGCAGGTGTCCTACTACGTGGGGCTGGTCGCAGCGTCGCTGCCCGCCGGGACCGAGGTCCTGGTCGCCGACGGCGACTTCACCTCGCTGCTGTTCCCGTTCGCGGCCCGGCCGGGGCTGTCGGTCCGGTCGGTCCCGCTGGAGCAGATCGCCGAGCAGGTCACCGGCGGCACCGGCGTGGTCGCGGTGTCGGCGGTGCAGTCCGCCGACGGCCGCATCGCCCCCCTCGAGGACCTGATCGGCGCCGCCCGCGCGCACGGCGCCCGCGTCCTGCTGGACGCCACCCAGGCCGCGGGCTGGCTGCCGCTGCCCGCCGACCGCGTCGACTGGCTCGTCGCCGGCGGCTACAAGTGGCTGCTCGGCCCGCGCGGCACCTGCTTTTTCACCGGCACCCCCGACGCCCTGGACGCGCTGCCCGCGGTCGGCGCCGGCTGGTACGCGGGCGCCGACATCTGGGACTCCATCTACGGGCTGCCGCTGCGGCTCGCCGCCGACGCGCGCCGCCTGGACCTGTCGCCGGCATGGCAGTGCTGGGCCGGGCACGCCCCCGCCCTGGAACTCCTCGAACAGGTCGGCGTCCCGGCGATCCACGACCACGACGTGGCGCTGGCCCGCCGGTTCCGCGCCGGGCTCGGCCTGCCGCCCGGCGACTCGGCGATCGTGTCGCTCGCCGTCCCGGACGGCGCCGCCGACCTGCTGCGCGGCAACGGCGTGATCGCCACCGTCCGGGCGGGACGGCTGCGCTGCGCGTTCCACCTCACCACCACCGAAGCCGACGTCGACAAGGCCGTGGACCTGCTCGCCCCGCTCGTCACGCCGTGAACCCGCCGGGCCCGGCCCGCGCGGTGAAGTTCTTACAAGGTGCGAACAAGGCGCCGTGACCGGGCCGCGCGCGGCGCCGCGGCCGGGCCGTGCGGCCTACGTTCGTCGCCATGAACGTACTGCTCACCGGATCGGCCGGATTCATCGGCTCGCACATCGCCGAGGCGCTGGCCGCCGCCGGGCACCGCGTCCGCGGCCTGGACCTGCGGCCCGACGGGCTCGGCGGCCCGGCCGCCGACGTCCGCGACGCCGCCGCGGTCGCGCGGCACCTGGCCGGCGTGGACGCCGTCTGCCACCAGGCCGCCAAGGTCGGCCTCGGCGTCGAGGTGTCCGACCTGCCCGCCTACACCTCGGCCAACGTGCAGGGCACCGCCGTGCTGCTGGCCGAGATGGCCCGCGCGGGCGTCGCGGCCCTCGTGCTGGCGTCGTCGATGGTGGTGTACGGGGAGGGCGCCTACACCTGCGACCGGCACGGGCCCGTCCGTCCCCGGCCCCGCCCGCAGGAGGCGCTGCGGGCGGGACGGTTCGAGCCCGGCTGCCCCACCTGCGGCCGGGCCCTCGTCCCCGGGGCCGTCGCCGAGGACGCCCCGCCCGGCCCCCGCAACGTCTACGCCGACACCAAGCTCGCCCAGGAGCACCTGGCCGCCTCGTGGGCGCGCGTGACCGGCGGGTCGGCCGCCGCGCTGCGCTACCACAACGTCTACGGGCCGCGGATGCCGCGCGACACCCCCTACGCCGGCGTCGCGGCGATCTTCCGGTCCCGGCTGCTGGACGGCAAGGCGCCGCTGGTGTTCGAGGACGGCGGGCAGCGCCGCGACTTCGTGCACGTCCGGGACGTGGCCCGCGCCAACGTGCTGGCGCTGGAACGGGTCGCGGCCGGGCCGCCCGAACCCGGCGGGCTGCGCGCCTACAACATCGCCAGCGGCGAGCCCCGCACGATCGGGGACATGGCCGCCGCGCTCGCCGCCGCGCTCGGCGGCCCGCAGCCGCACGTCACCGGCGGCTACCGGCTCGGCGACGTCCGCCACATCGTCGCCCGGCCCGACCGGGCCC